>DATAKO010000088.1:0-28805 GCA_036261575.1 Jatrophihabitans sp. | reverse complement strand
CGCGTCCTCGGCCCGGCTGGGGCCGCGCAGGTGCAGCAGCCGGACCAGCCAGGGCAGTGTGGTTCCCTGCACCAGCAGCGTGCCGCCCACCACGACCAGCGCCGCGAGCACCAGCACGTCGCGGTACGGGGTGTCGGCAGGGATCAGGAACGCCGCCGCCAACGTCACCACCCCGCGCATGCCCGCCCATGAGATCACCGCCGGCGTGGACCAGTGCGGGTACGGGTCGGCCTTGCGGATCCGCAGCGAGGCGACGCGCGGCAGGTAGGTGGCCGGAAACACCCAGACGGGCCGCGCCACCACGGTCGCGGCCAGGATCGCCAGGCACGCGCCGATCAACTGGACGTGGCTGAGGTCCGACCGCCACGCGTTCTGCACCAGCTTGCGCACCTGCAACCCGATCAGCAGGAATACCGAGTTCTCCAGCAAGAACTCGATCGTTCGCCAGTTCGTCCGCTCCGCCACCCGGGAGGCCGCACTCTGCCACAGCGGCGCCTGGTGGCCCAGGATGAGCCCGGCCACCACCACCGCGATGACGCCGGAGGAGTGCAGTTCCTCGGCCGGCAGGTAGGCGGCGTACGGGGCGAAGAAGGAGAGCGAGGTGTCGAGCACCGGGTCGTCCAACCGGCGCCGGACGAAGCCGAGCAGGTAGGCGACCGCGACGCCGATCACGATGCCGCCACCGGCCGCCAGCACGAAGTCGCCGGCCGCGTGGAACAGGCTCACCGAGCCCGCGGCCGCAGCGATGGCCGTGCGCACGGTCACCAGCGCGGTGGCGTCGTTGAACAGCGATTCGCCCTCCAGGATCGTGACGATCCGGCGCGGCATGCCCACCCGGCGGGCGACGGCGGAGGCGGCCACGGCATCCGGCGGCGCGACCACGGCACCCAGGGCGATCGCGATCGCGAACGGTATCGGCAGGCACAGCCAGGCCACCGCGCCGACGGCGAAGCTGGAGAACAGCACCAGCCCGACCGACAACAACCCGATCGGGCGCTTGTTCAGCTTGAAGTCGATCAGCGAGGTGCGGATCGCGGTGGTGTAGAGCAGTGGCGGCAGCAGCCCGACCAGCACCAGCTCCGGGCTGATCGCCACGTCGGGGATGAACCAGAGGTAGGAGCCGAGCACGCCGGCCACGGTCAGCACCAACGGCTCGGAGAGGCCGAACCGTCGGGCCAGCGCGGCAAGTACCGCGGCCGAGGCCACCACCAGAACCACGCCCGCCGCTAACTGCACCCGACCATCCTGCCAGCACGCCAGGTCGGGAACGTAAATTCGAGGGACGCAGGCGGACGAAGGGGATGTTCCATGGCCAGGGCATTGCTGGTGGTCGATGTGCAGCCGACATTCTGCGAGGGCGGCGAGCTGCCGGTGCAAGGCGGCAACCAGGTTGCCGAGCGAATAGCGGACTTCCTCGCCGGTCACCGGGCCGAGTACGACCTGGTTGTCACCAGCCAGGATTGGCATTCCGACCCGGGCGCCCACTTCTCCGCGCATCCGGACTTCGTCGACACCTGGCCGCCGCACGGCGTCGTCGGCACCACCAACGCGGAGCTGCATCCGGCTCTGCTGCTCGCGCTGGGCGAGCGCGGCGCGGACGTGACGATCAAGAAGGGCCTGTACGCGGCTGCCTATTCGGCGTTCGAGGGGCACGACGGGCAGGGGCGCCCGCTGGCCCAGGTGCTCGCCGAAGCCGGCGTGGACTCAGTCGACGTGTGCGGTATCGCGGAGTCACACTGCGTGCGGGCCAGCGCCCTGGATGCGCTGGGCAACGGCCTGGCGGTGCGGCTGTTGACCGAGCTGACCGTGCCGGTCACCGCCGAGGGCGGCCTGCAGGCGCGGCAGGCGATCGCGGCAGCCGGTGGCATGCTGGTTTAACCGCTGGTCCAACCGCTGATCGTCCCGGCCAGATGCGGGCGGCCCGAGCGCTCGTCGTGCACCTCGAACTGCCAGCCGGCAGCGGCCGGGACGGCCTGCAGCTGCACCGTCGCCGGCAGGTAGACCGGCGTCTTGAAGCTGACGTCGAACCGGCCGGCGGCGGGCAGCCGGCCCTCGAACGCGGCCAGGCTGCGGGCCTCGAGCCACATGCCGTGCGCGATCGCCGCGCGGAACCCGAACGCCTTCGCGCTGAGCGTGGACAGGTGGATCGGGTTGCGGTCGCCGGAGATCGCCGCGTACGCCCGCCCGATGCCGGCCGGCACCTGCCAGCGGATCACCGGCCCAGCCGGCGCCGGCGGGGCGGCAGCGCGCACCGGCCGTTCGCTGGCGTGTTCGCGGTGAAGGTAGGTGCTGACCTCCCGCCACACGGTCCGGCCGTCGATGCTGACCTCACTGGCGAGCTCGACCTGCCGGCCGGCGGGATGCGAGCGCAGGTTCTGCGCGCACACCGTCACCGCCACGGGCTCGCTCGCCCGCACCGGCCGCAGCTGCTGGATGCTGTTGCTGATGTGCACCAGCCCGAGAAGGGGCAGCGGAAACGCCGAGCCGGCCATCAGCTCGACGCTGAGCGGGAAGGCCAGCAGGTGCAGGTAGGTCGGCGGCAGCACGTCGCTGACCCGGAAGCCGCACAGCCGCTGGTAGCGCCAGAGCCGCTGGACGTCGATCTGCTGGCCGGTCAGCCGGACCGCACGGCCGGTCAGCGCGTCGCCGTGGCGGCGGGCCAGCATCGCCTTGACGAACAGGGGCGGCAGCGACGGCGCGGCCGGCAGCAACTCGACGCCCTGCGCCGCAGGATCGGCGGCCACGGCTAGGCCCCCACCAGGTTCTGGCCGCAGACCCGCAGCACCTGCCCGTTCACCCCGCCTGAGCCGGGCTGCGCGAGATAGGCCACCGTCTCGGCCACGTCGACCGGCAGGCCGGCTTGCTGCAGGCTGCTGAGCCGGCGGGCGACCTCCCGGGTGAGCAGCGGCATCGAGCGGGTCATGTCGGTGTCGATGAAGCCGGGGGCAACCGCGTTGATGGCGGCGCCACGTTCGGCGAACTGCGGGGCGAACGAGCGCACCATGCCGATCACGCCTGCCTTGGCGGCGGCGTAGTTGGTCTGGCCGCGGTTGCCGGCGATGCCACTGGTCGAGGCGAGGCAGACGGCCCGGCCGCCCGCGCGCAGGCAGCCGGCCTCCAGCAGCGCGGTGGTGATACGCAGCTGCGCGGCCAGGTTGACGGTCAGCACCGACTGCCACTGCTCGGGCTGCATGTTGGCCAGCAGCTTGTCGCGGGTGATGCCGGCGTTGTGCACCAGGATGTCGAGGCCACCGTGCCGCTGCTGCAGGTACTCGATCAGCTGGGCCGGCGCCTGCGGTGCGGCGATGTCCAGGTGCAGGCTGCTGCCCGAGATGCCGTTGGCGACCCGGGCCAGTTGCTCGCCGGCCGCGGGCAGATCGGCCAGCACCACCTGGGCACCGTCGCGCGCCAGCGTCTCGGCGATGGCAGCACCGATGCCGCGCGCGGCGCCGGTGACCAGGGCAACCTTTCCGGCCAGCGGCCGCTGCCAGTCGGCCGGCACGGTAGCACTGTCCGGGCGGGCGGCCACCCGGATCACCTGGCCGTCGACATAGGCGGAGCGGCCCGAGAGCAGGAAGCGCAGGGTGCTGTCCAGATCGTCCGCGCCGGCCGCACCGGCCAGCTGGATCAGGTTGGCCGTGGCGCCGGCACGTAGTTCCTTGGCCAGTGACCGGACCAGCCCGTCCAGCGCCTGCCGGGTGGCATCCGTCGCCGGGTCCTTGCCGTCCGGCGCGCGGCCGAGCAGCACCACCCGGCCGGACGAGCGAAGACGGCGCAACGGAGCGCTGAGGAATGCCCTTACCGCGTCGAGGTCTTGCGGGGTGCGGACGGTGGTGGCATCGAACAGCAGCCCGGCCCATCGAACGTTGCCGGCGTCGGTGTCGCGCAGCTGCACGCCGGCCTCGGACAGTAGGTCATCCAGGCCAGGCAGGCCGTCGCCGGCGTTGCCGAGCAGCAGTGCACCCGGCAGCAGCGGATCGGTGGGCTGGTAACGGCGCAGCACCGCCGGTCGGGGCAGCCCCAGCTGGGCGGCCAGCTTCCGTCCGATGCCGGAGTTGACGAGGTCGAGGTACCGGTCAGCCACCGCTCACGCCTCCAGGATCGCGACGACGCCCTGGCCGCCGGCAGCGCAGATCGAGATGAGCCCGCGGCCGCCGCCGCGCTCGTGCAGCTGCTTGGCCAGGCTGGCCAGGATGCGTCCACCGGTGGCCGCGAACGGGTGACCGGCTGCCAGCGAGGACCCGTTGACGTTGAGCTTGCTGCGGTCGATCGAGCCCAGCGGGTGGTCCAGGCCGAGCCGCTCGGCGCAGAAGCGCGGATCCTGCCAGGCCTTCAGGGTGGCCAGCACCGTGCCGGCGAATGCTTCGTGAATCTCGTAGTAATCGAAGTCCTGCAGGCTCAGCCCGGTCCGCTGCAGCAGTCGGGGCAGCGCATAGACCGGCGCCATCAGCAGGCCGTCGTCCTTGCGGTCGCCGTGCACATAGTCCACCGCGCCGGTCTCGGCGTCGACCAGATGCGCCAGCACCGGTAGCCGGTGCTGGGCGGCCCACTCGTCGCTGGCCAGCAGCACGGCGGACGCACCGTCGGTCAGCGGCGTGGAATTGCCCGCTGTCATCGTGGGATCGGCGCCGCTCAGGCCGAACACCGGCTTCAACCTGGCCAGCTGTTCGGTGCTCGAGTCGGGGCGCAGGTTCTCATCCCTGGCCAGCCCCAGGAAGGGGGTGAGCAGGTCGCTGAAGAAGCCGCGATCGTAGGCGGCGGCCAGGTTGCGGTGGCTGGCCGCGGCCAGTTCGTCCTGCTCCTCCCGGGAGACCTGCCACTCTGCCGTGGTGATGGCCTGGTGCTCGCCCATGGAAAGCCCGGTGCGGGGCTCGGCGTTGCGGGGGATCTCGGGCAGCAGGTGGTTCGGACGTACGCCGGCCAGCGCCTTCAGGCGGGCTGGCACCGACCGCGCGCGGTTGGCGGCCAGCAGCACCTCGCGCAGGCCCTCGTTCACCGCGATGGGGGCGTCGGAGGCGGTGTCGACGCCACCGGCGATGCCCGAGTCGATCTGGCCGAGCGCGATCTTGTTGGCAACCAGGATCGCGGTCTCCAGCCCGGTTCCGCAGGCTTGCTGCACGTCGTAGGCGGGGGTGCGCGCGCTCAGGCTGGAGCCGAGCACGGCCTCGCGGGTCAGATTGAAGTCGCGACTGTGCTTGAGCACCGCACCGCCCGCCACCTCCCCCAACCGCTCGCCCTGCAGGTTGAAGCGGGCGGCCAGCCCGTCCAGCGTCGCCGTGAGCATGTCCTGGTTCGAGGCGTGGGCGTAGCGGCCGTTGGCGCGTGCGAACGGGATCCGGTTGCCGCCCAGGATGGCGGCGCGGCGAGTCGACATGATGGCCCTCCATGTTGTCGATACCGACAGTATCGGGTAACTCGGCGGCGCGCACTCGGGCGTGGCGCAGGCAACCCTCCCGACCCGCACGGCGGTGCCAGGATTGAGGCATGGAGACGCTCGACGAGCTGCGCAGGACCTACACGGTTCTGCTGACCACCAGGCGCCGGGACGGGCGGGTGGTGCACACCCCGGTCAACTTCGCCGTCGACTCGCTGGGCATCGGCTACTTCCGCACCTGGTCCAGCGCCGGCACGGTCCGGCGGCTGGCCAACTTCCCCGGAGTGCGTCTGTGCCGCTGCAGCCGCAACGGGCACGCGCAGAGCTCGGATCAGCCGGCAGTGGCCACCAGGCTGGCAGGCGCGGAGGTCGCGGACGCCCGCCGAGCACTGGCCGCGAAATACCCCCTCAGTCACGGCCTGCTGGCCCCGCTGGTCGATCGGGTGCGCCGGGTGCGGCCGGTGTTCTACCGGGTGGTGCCGGCCGAGGAACCGACGCCGTGGACCGGGCAGCCCGAGGCCGTGCCGGACGGCCGGCCCGAGATCAGGACCTGAACCGGGCCGCGATCTGGGTCTGCTGCTCCAGCACCGCGGAGATGTCGGCCTGCAACTCCGAGACCTCGCCGATGCTGCTGCCGATCTCGCTGACCGCCTGCGACACGTCGGCCACCGTCGCCTGGATCTCCTCCACGTGCCGGGTGACCTCGATCGTTGCCGACTCGGTCTGCGCGGCAAGCTGCTTGACCTCCCCGGCCACCACAGCGAAGCCGCGACCGTGGTCACCGGCGCGGGCCGCTTCGATGGTGGCGTTCAGCGCGAGCAGGTTCGTCTGGGAGGCGATGCCGACGATCACCCGGGTCAGCGAACCGATGGACTCCGAGGCCAGCCGCAACGAGGCGAGCACGTCGGCGGAGGCCTCGGCCCGGTTCACCGCCGTCGCCGCCACCTCGGACACCCGGCCGGCGGAGCGGGCCACGTCGTTCACCGACAGCGACAGCTCGTTGGCGCTCGCGCGCAGCTCGTCGGCCGCTTCCAGCCGTTCCAGCGTCTGGCCGAGCAGGTTCGTCACCCGCGAGAGCGCCTCGCGCCTGCTGTCCCACAGGATCATCTTCCGGGTCAGGAAGAAGTCGATCGTGGCCACCACCTGGCCCCGCACGATGATCGGCAGGCACACCCCTGACTTCACCCCCGCCCGGCGCGCCGCGGGTGCCCGCACGCAGTCGGTGACCTCGGCCAGGTCCTCGGCAAAGGTCAGCTGGCGGCTCTGCCAGGTGCGCCCGGCCAGTCCGACTCCCCGGGCGAAGGTCGCCTGCGCGGTGATCGCGGCGAATTCGGCGTTGACCGTGCCGTAGTCCTGGGCGAAGTGCAGCAGCTCGTCGGAACCGACCGTCCACACCGAGCCGTAGTCCCAGCCGAACAGCTCGGCGAAGCTGCTGAGCGCGGTGCGGTAGGCGTCCTCGGCGTCGGTGCACACGGCGAACCGGCCGAGAATCTCCACCACCGCGCGGTTGTCGGTGGCCACCTTCTTGGCGTGCTCGGACTCCCGGATCCGGCCCACCGTCTGACCGAGCAGCTGGCCGACCAGGCGCAACGCCGCGAGCCGGCTGTCGGAAAGGGCCCGCCGCTCGGTGGTGAAGAAGTCGACGGTGCCGATGAGCTCGCCCTCGACGAGCACCGGGATCGCGACCCCGGCCTGCACGCCGACCTGGCGCGCGGCGGGGGCCCGGACACAGTCGGTCAACTCGGCCAGGTCCGGCACGTACACCAGGTCGCCGGCAGCCCAGGCCCGGCCGGCCAGTCCCACGGCCCGAGCGAAAGTTGCCGTCCGGGTCACCGAAGCGAACGCCGCCGAGACGGTGCCGGAGTCCTGGCCGAACTGCAGCCGGTCATCGGCCAGCCGCCAGAAGCTGGCATAGCTCCAGCCGAACGCCGTCCGGATGCCGTCCAATGCGACCTCGATCGCGCGGTCTTCGGCACTCACCGCGGCCAGCGCCTGGGCCACGGCGGCAACCGCCTCGACGTCCACCAGAGCTGATGTTTCGGGCACGACGGACTCACTGGGACGGCGCTTGCGCATGGTTCCTCCAACCGGCTGATTGGAGCTTCCATCGGCCACCCCGCGGCCAGGAGAAGTGGTAGACGCAGAATCGGGCGCAACGTCTGGATAACGGCTCAGCACTGGCTCTGAATTGCTTCTCGGTTCCTTCTGCCTGGGCGTGTCGGGGCGGGTCGGCGTTGCACCATCGGAGCATGGCTTCCACCCGCGTGTACGCAGCGCGTCCCGGCGGCGCCGCTCGCTCGAACCCGGAGGGCAACGAGCGGCTGACCTCGACCAACGGCATGCTGCTGCTGATCCTGCTGGCCGCCGAGGGCGTGACCATCCTCAGCGTGCGCCAGCTGATCACCTGGCACGTTGTGATCGGGCTGATCCTGGTCGGCCCGGTGCTGCTCAAGGCCGCCTCCACGATGTACCGGTTCGGCCGTTACTACACGGGCAAACCGGCCTACATCGAGAAGGGACCGCCGCATCCGATCCTGCGCGTGCTCGGTCCGGTGGTGCTGCTGACCAGCCTCGCCGTGCTGGGCACCGGAGTGGCGTTGGTCTTCACCAAGCCCGGCCAGGAAGGTCCGTGGCTGTTCCTGCACAAGGCCAGCTTCATCATCTGGTTCGCCGCGATGGCCGTGCATGTTCTGGGCCACATCGTGCAGGCGGCACGCAGCACGGCCGTCGAATACCGGCGCCAGCCGGCGGGCCCCGCGCGGCGCGGGCGGGTGGTGCGCACCGGCCTGATCGTGCTGTCGCTGACTGCCGGGGTCGGCCTGGCCGCCGCCCTGGTGCCGCACGCCTCGGCGTGGACGCACCGGGCCGCCGAGGTCGAGCACAGCCGGGATCACTGACCAGTCACTGCTCATTCCTCGCGAAACGGACGGCGCTTCTGAGCGCGGTTAGGTTGAAAGTGACACCAGCCCCCGAACAGCGAAGGAGCATGTCCATGCGCTCGGTGACCGCGTACGCCACTCCCGCCGCCAAGGCCCCGTTCGAGAAGACGACCATCCAGCGCCGTGACCTCGGCCCCCGCGATGTGCTGATCAAGATCGCCTACGCAGGCATCTGCCACTCCGACATCCACACCGCGCGGGAGGAGTGGGGCGAGGCCATCTTCCCACTGGTGCCCGGTCACGAGATTGCCGGCACGGTGGAGGAGATCGGCAGCGAGGTCGACCGATACCAGGTCGGCGATCGGGTCGGCGTCGGCTGCATGGTCGACTCGTGCCGGGAGTGCGAGAACTGCCTGGCGGGCGAGGAGCAGTACTGCCTCAAGGGCAACATCGGCACCTACAACGCCATCGGCAAGGACGGCCGGCCGACCGAGGGCGGCTACAGCACCCACATCGTGGTCGACCAGGACTTCGTCCTCGGCATCCCGGAGGGCATCGCGCTGGACGTGGCCGCGCCGCTGCTGTGCGCCGGCATCACGCTCTACTCCCCGCTGAAGCACTGGGGCGCGGGCCCGGGCAAGAAGGTTGCCATCGTCGGCCTCGGCGGCCTGGGGCACATGGGCGTCAAGATCGCGCACGCGCTCGGCGCCGAGGTGACGGTACTTTCCCAGACGCTGTCCAAGAAGGACGACGGCCTGCGGCTCGGTGCGGACCACTACTACGCCACCAGCGACGATGCGACGTTTGCCGAGCTGGCGGGTTCCTTCGACCTCATCGTGAACACCGTCTCGGCGACCCTGCCGATGGAGAAGTACCTGTCGCTGCTGCGGCTGGACGGCACCATGGTCAACGTCGGCGCTCCGTCGGAGCCGCTGTCGGTGCCGGCGTTCGCGCTGATCCCGATGCGGCGCAGCTGGGCGGGTTCCATGATCGGCGGCATCCGGCAGACCCAGGAGATGCTGGACTTCTGCGCCGAGCACGGCATCGGCGCCGAGATCGAGGTCATCTCCGGTGAGCAGATCGATGAAGCCTACGACAGGGTCGTCGCCAGCGACGTCCGCTACCGGTTCGTGATCGACACCGCGACGTTCTGACCGGCGCTGGCGGCGCCGACTAGGGGCTGCCCATGCTCGATTTGTGCGTGCCGAGCAGGGAATACGGCGGCAGCAGGTCCAGGCCGTCCGGGTTGTCGAGATAGCCCGGGCCGGCTCCGGGCACGCCGCGTACCCCGTACTGCCACAGCACCCGGTCGGAGTGCGGGTCGACCACGAGCACCCGGTGGTTGTAATCGTCGGTGATCAGGACGTCGCCGTTCGGCAGAGGCAGCGCCAGCGATGGGTGGTCCATCCCGGCGCTGCCGCTGGGCCGGTACCGCCAGATCAGGTTGCCGTTATGGTCGAAGATGACGGCCTGACCGGGTGAGCTGTAGTCGACGGTCAGGTAGCGATCACCGGCGCCGATCTGGTTGGTGTCCGACGGATAGTTGATGCCGGGCGGGTGGGCTGACCACGCGGTCGCGCCGGTGTGCAGGTCGAGCGAGTTGACCCAGTCCCCGTTGATCTCGGTGATCAGGTAGTTGCCGTTGGCCATGGGGAATGCGCCGTTGGGGCTACCCCAGTGCTGAGGTGGCGCGTGGTGACAGCTCGTCGTGGTGGTGCCGATGACCCGGACCGGGACATGGCTGCTCGGTGACAGCAACAGCAGCCGGCAATTCTTGATGTCCGGGCTGAGCAGGTACCCGTCGGGCAGCATCAAAGCGTCGTCGGGATTGCTGAGCTGGTTCGGCTGGGCACCGCTCATGCCGGGCGTGCCGTAGCGGTAGACGATCCGGTGGGTGGCGATGTCGATGACCGTGACCAGTTGCTGGTCCTCCTGGGTGGCCACGATTTCCCGGCCGTCCGGGGTGAAGAAGGCATCGTCGGGGATGAGGAAGGTCTGACCGGTAGCCAGATCACCCGGCCGGGGGAACTGCCAACGGATGCGGCCCTGCGGGTCGACCACGATCAGCCTGTTGTTCAGCTTGTCGACGATCAGGATCGGCCCGGGCAGCGCGCTCGGCTGCGAGCCGGGGGCCAGCTGCCCCGGTTGCGGGCCGGGCGGCAGCAGCCAGGAGGTCAGTCCGGCCGGGGTCGCGGGCCGTGACGACGGCCGTGCCGCTGGGCCGGGTGGGGTGCCCCGCGGTGGCGCCGTCACCGCCACCGAGGGCGGGGCGCCGCTGCGGGTCGCCGTGGTCGCAGCCGGCAGCAGCGCAATGATGGTGACCACGGTCAAGCCCAGGACGAGACCGGCTCCGGCGAGGATGAACCGGGCCCGCGGCGGCCCCGGCCGGGCGTGCCGGCTCACGCGGCGCCTGCGACAAGCCGGATCCGGATCACCTGCGCCACTGTGGCCGGTTCCTCACCGCCGAGCAAGTAGGCCGCGCCCTGCCAGGCGGCACCACCGGCGTCCTGAAGCGGATGCGGGAGAAGGCCGCACCGACTGACCTGGCCTGAGGCCGGATCGAAGCGCCAGACGATCGCGCTGGGCCCGCTCGCGGTCGCGCCGCCGATGATCAGGATCTGACCGTCGAGCGCAACCGCGGTGGCATCGGAGAGCGCGACCGGCAGCCGACCGGCGAGGCTGAGCCGGGCCGGGCCGAGGGTGATGGTCTGGATGGCTGCGCTCGGCTGGCCGTCGGCCTGACCACCGAAGATCCAGGCCCGGGCGCCGACGGTGGCCACCGCCGGATAGCGAGCCGGCGACGGCAGGCGCCCGACGACGGTGAACGCCCGCCCGTCCCGGGTGCTGAGCACCTGGTCCTGCAGGTGGGATCCGTCGTAGCCGCCGACGACGAGCGCGGTGGCGCCGAGCGCCACCGCGGCCAGATCGGAGCGGGGCACCGGCAGCTGGCCGGCCACGCTGGCCGTGCCGTTCGGAGCGATCTGCTGCACGGTCGAGGTCGAAGCCTGCGCTCCGCCGCCGATGACCAGAAGCTGATTCGGCAACATCGCGGCACCGGCGTCGTGCACCGCCGCCGGCAGGTGGGCCACGACGCTGGCCCGGCCGGAGGTGGGGTCCAGCCGCTGCACCACCGAGCTCGAGTTCCCGCTGCGGTCGAGGCCACCAGCGAGCAGCAGGCCGGCCGGCGTGGCCGCCACCACCTCCCGCGACAGTGGCTGCGGCAATTGCCACGGCGCGACGCTGATCACGCAATGGGGCGGCAGTGCGAGGTGGCTCGGAGCCGGCGTCGGCCGGCCGGCCGGCGTGGCCCGGGCGGCGCTCGCGCTGGACCGATCCGCCGGCGCCGTGTTGCCGCGGGCTGCGGTGCACCCGGCCAGGATCAGCAGGAGACTGAGCGGCCCCGCTATGGCCTGCAGCCGAG
Source organism: Jatrophihabitans sp. (assembly GCA_036261575.1). Taxonomy (GTDB): domain Bacteria; phylum Actinomycetota; class Actinomycetes; order Mycobacteriales; family Jatrophihabitantaceae; genus Jatrophihabitans_A. The sequence continues at coordinate 17,131 of DATAKO010000088.1, read as the reverse complement.
CCGGCACCGGCAGCCTCTCCCTTCCCTAACCCAGCGCGGCCCGCGCCGGACGATCCACTGGGAAGAGCCAATCAGGCCTGGCTATCAGCCACCTCTGTAGCATCCATCAGCTTGTTCAGTGCGGCGGCTTGCGGGCGACGAACCCCACCAGATCGATCACCGCTCGAAGCGGCAGTCCGGTCTGCTGTTGCGGCCGGGCGACGCGCGCGGCCGCCTCGACGAACTCCGCCTCGCCGACGGCCTGGATCGCCTCAAAACCTGGACCGGTCGAGGCCATTGCCCGCGCGAACAGTGCTGGGTCGGCGAATTCCGCGGCATACGGCACCGCGAGCCGCTCGACCTCGATGAATCCCGCATCGTGCAGCGCCACTTCACCGACTCCGGGCCGGCCGAGTCGCACCATGGCCGCTTGCCCGGCCACCTTGAGCTCGTCCGCCAAGGCCAACGGCGCTATCGCCCAGCTGCCGGGAGAGGCCTTGATATGTCCCCACACCGTCAGGCCGAACCTTCCGCCGGGCTTGAGCACCCGAAAGACCACGGCCAGGACTTCGGTTGTCGTGCCCCAGATACCGCGGAAGCTGGTGACGACGTCGAACGCGCCGTCGGGCCAGGGCAACTCGCGCATGTCACCGGGGCGCAGGTCAGCGCGGTCTGAACGCAGCCGGGCCACTTCCAACAACCGGGGCGAGGCATCGATGCCCGCGCAGGCGGCGCCGCGAATCTCGGCGAGTTCGATGGCCAGCCCGGCTCCGCACGCGACGTCGAGCAGCCGGTCGCCGGTATCGACCCCGAGCCGATGGTGCAGGGCCACGTACTCCCGGCAGTTTGCCGGCTCACTGAGTGCGGCGAAATCCGGCCCTCGCCGGCCCCTACCTTCATCGACCAGCTGCCACTGCTGCCGAGCCGTCCTCGGCCCGACCGGCGGCGGTGTCGTGTCGTGCGGCTCCGTCAGAACCGGTGCCGCCAGCGCAGCCGGAGCGGGCGCCCGTCCGGGTCGTAGACGAATCGATACGGCAGCTGCGTCCAGAGCCGGGCGAAGCCGGACAGCTGTGGCATCGGGTAGGGCACCAGCTGCCCCGGCGGCCGGGCGCCGACCGGATGCTCCATCCAGTTCTGCAGCCGGGCGGCTGCGGCAGCGAACTCGGTGAACATCGCGGCCGGATCGAGCAGATCCGCAATGTCGTCACGGCCCCGGCCGAGGTGCTCTGCCGCCAACTCCAGCCGCAGGTTTCGGGCGAAGACCCGGGCGCCGTCGCCGAATCGATCCAGCACCCGCGGCTCCCGCTCATCGCGTTGCTCGTCGATGACCGCGCAGGCAAGCTCCGAGTCGTGCGTCCAGGAGCGGCGGTTCAGGTTGTCAGATCCGACGCTGGCCCAGACGTCGTCGATCACGCACACCTTCGCGTGCACGTAGATCGGCGTGCCCTGGCCGTTGAGCAGGCCGTACACCGCGACCCGGTCACCGCCGGCCCGGTAGAGCTCGCGCAGCGCGCGCCACCGGCCGATCAAGTTCGGCGGCATGGACATCCGACCGTCCTGGTCCGGATACCGCGGGATCACCGCAATCAGCTGCAGGTCCGGATTCTCGGCCAGCGCCCGCACGAACGGGGCGACCACCTCGGCCGACCACAGGTACTGGTCTTCCAGAAGGATCAGCCGCCGGGCGCGACCCAACGCCTTGGTGTAGCCGCGGGCAACGCTGCGTTCTCCCTGCCGGGCAAAGGGATAGGCCGGTCGGCGGCGGGGATAGGTACGCAGCAGCTGCACGTGCGCGGTCCCTCGGGGTTGCGGCGGGGGCAGCGGACCGGGGGTGTGGTCCTCACCGCGCACCAGGTCGCCTATGACGTCCACCGGGTTGCGGGTCAGCGGTGCCGGATCCTGCCACCGCTCGCGGAACACCCACTCCACGTCGTCGACCGCCGGCCCGCGCACCGCCACCTGGATGTCGTGCCAGGGTGGCCGCGGGCCGTAGACGGCGGCCATCGGCTGGCGCTGCCGATCGCCGCCGTGCCCGGCATCGTCCAGCCGGCTGTGACACAGATCGATACCGCCGACGAACGCCACGTCGCGTTCGGGGTGGGCCGGGTGCCGCAGCACCACGAACTTCTGGTGGTGCGATCCCCCGGGACGCACGCGCATGTCGCGCAGGCACTCGCCGCCGGCCGCGTTGATCTCCTCGCCGAGGTGACGGTTTTCCTGCTCGCTGAAGGAGAAACGGTCCAGATGCGAGCGCCAGATGAGGCCCTTCACCACCACCTGACGCCGCGCCGCATCTTCGATCACGCTGGAGACGGACGGCGCGTCTGGCCCCAGCCGCTGATCGGGGTCACCGCGCCAGTCGGTGAAGAACAGCTGGTCGCCGGCACCGAGGTCGTCGATGCAGCGATGCAGTATCGGGAAGTAGCTGGCACCGTGCACCAGCAGCTGCAGCTCGTTGCCGGATGTGAACGGTCGGGCGCCGTCATGGCGGCGGTCGATCGTGGTGTCGGGGTTGCCGCGCTCGGCCGCGGTGAGGAACCAGCCGGAATCTGCCACCCTGCGCCCCCGTCCGCTGCCGGCCCCGGCCGCGCCGGGTGCCCGATTCAGTTCTACTCGGCGGACCGCGCGCACGCTCGGGTGGCTGGGCGATCCGGGTTCATGACCAGTCGAGCCGTTGGTGATCGGCCAGCAGGCGTGCGCCGAACGGTGGATCGATCGCTGCCGCCCAGGCGATGCGGCCGCGCAGCCAGCCCGGAAAGTCCACGCGGTCGCGGGCCTGGCTGCGCCAGCCGTACCGAGCGCAGTTGTGCAGGATGGCTCGCAGGGCATCCCGCTCGGGTCGCGACAGGGTCGGTCGCTGGTTGACGACGGCGCCCAGCATGGCCTGCCGTCCGGCCGCCGAGAGGATCACCGTCTTGCGGTCGTTGACGGAGAATCCCTCGGCGCGCACGACGGTGTCGAGGAGCTGCAGGAAGCGCCGCCGGTGCCGGTCCAGGTAGCCGCCGCCGCTGAAGGTCAGGTCGTCCACATAGCGGGTGTAGCTGCTGCCGAATTTGTCGGCGGCACCGCTCAACCGGCGATCCAGCGTGAAGCACAGGGCATTCGCCAACGCCGGTGAGGTCGGCGCCCCGATCGGCAGGTGCGGGGTGCGCAGCCGGGCCAACGCCAGCGGCTCCAGCTGGTGCCGGTAGCGCTGCTCTACGGCCAGGGGCAGCACGGTGGTGACCAGGCCGGTGATCGCGTGCGCCACCGGCTCCGGCAGCCCGGCGAACCTGAGCAGGTTCCAGATGCGGCCGGCCGGGATCGAGTTGAAGAACGACTGCAGGTCGACCCGGATCACCACCCCGGCGCCGGCATGCGGGGTCACGGCGCTGCGAACCGAATGGTCCGGCACCCCGCCGTGGGCTGCCGGCGCCAGCGGGATGGCTGCCAGCACGTGCCGGAGCACTCGGCGTTGCGCTTCCTTCAGGCGGGGCTTCGGGGCCGCGACCAGACGGATGCCACCGGGTCGGGGCTGCGCGAACCAGCGGTAGTGCCGCACCGCCTCGCCGCCGCGGCGCTCCAGGGATCGGACGTCGCAGAGCCAGGCCAGCTCCCCCTGGTCGACGTCGAGCAGCCGGGCCAGGTCCGTGAGGTCGTTCAGCTCGGCGACCGGCCAGCGCCGGTGCACGATCCGGGTCGGCCGCGGGCTCCAGGTGATGATGTGCGGCGGTCGCCGGTGCTGCCATGCCTTGACCCAGTTCGGGCTGGCCTGCACGAACGCGGCAAGCTCGCGCGGGCGGTCGGTGGGAGCCTGCCGGTAGGCGGCGAGCACCTCCCCGACCAGCGCGGTGAGCCAGCCGGGCGCCCGCGGGCGGCCGAGTGCGTCGCGGGCGCGGGCCAGCACTGCCCCTTGCTGCCATGGGCCGGCGAGCATGGCCGTCGCCAAGCCGTGTGCGACCTGCTCCCCGCGGTTCACCTCGAGGGCAGGGACGAGGGCAGCCATCCTCCGATGTGCGCGCCCGCTCTTGCCGAAGGGGCAACGCTGGGCGTGCGACGCGATGCTCTGCGTGGACTGATGTCCTCGGGGTTACCCCGAAGAGATCGGGTGGTCCCGACCCTCCTGCCCTCGTCCATCCTGGAAACTCTAACGAACTTTGATACGGCTTGTGGTGTCTTTACCCGCAGGAATACATGCGGCTCGTCCGTCCCGGCCGGTGCCTTGCCGCAGGAATGCATAAGAGCCGCGTCTCATTGCAGATTCTTGCCTGACAGCTGGAATCCCGGGCCGCTACATTCTGCACGGAAGTCACCTCGGACGCGGAGCGCAAAACAGATGCACTTGGCCCAGGATTGTGTTCGACCCTTGCCTGAATCGTCGGCTGACACCGGGGATGACCCGACGCTCGCAGCCGCCCATCACCGGCATCTGACGTGGCCGGGCGGTCGAGCGTGAGGACGCGTACTTCGGCACAGCTGCACCGGATCGCCCGGAGCCGTCGGGTTCTCGCCCTGGCCGCTACCGCGGCCTGCGTGTGCGCCCTGCTGGCCGCATGCACGCCGTCCTCGAAGTCGGCGGCCCATAGTCACCCCGACGGCAGCGTCGGCACAGTCACCGTCGTCGACCCGCCCACCGATACGGCGGTCGGGGCGACCGCGACGCTCACCGTGAGCGCCGAGGTGGGCGGGAACCCCCTCTCGGTGTTCGTCGGTGTGGGCAGGCGAGAAGTGCCGCTGACGCGCCACGGTGCCAACTGGACGGGCACGATACCTGCCCGGTCCTGGCTGGCGGCGGGCGCGAACAGGCTTCAAGTACGGGCACAGACGGCGGGCGGCGGCAACGAATACGGCTACCGCGTCGTCTACCGCGAGAGCGCCGAGCAGAACCTGGGACTGCGGCTGAGCCACCTCGCCTCGTCCGGGGGACACGCGGTCCGGGTCGTGTCGACCCGGCCGGTGGCGATGGTGAGCGCGAACCTGAACGGGCACGATCTGACCGCTCGGTTCCGGGCCGGCGTTCTCGACCAGACGTTGCCCGTCGGTGGCGATGAGGGCGTGCACGGTGGGACGAACACACTCAATCTGACGGCGGTCACCGCTACCGGCGGCTATCAGCAGGCCAGTCTCGACTTCAGCGTCCCGGCCGGCACCGCGATCGCCGCCGCCACCACCGATCCCGGACCGCAGGCAGTGGTAGCGACCAACAGCCTGGTCCAGGCCAGCACGAGGTTGCGCATCCACCAGAGCATCAAGCTGGATGCCACCGCCTCGCGACCTGCGGTGAGCGGTGCGGCGCTGAAGTACCAGTGGCGGGTCCAGATTGCTCCAGCCGGATCCACGGCGACCGTGCAGGATCCGGGCGCCGCCCGGGCCAGCTTCGTCCCGGACCGGCCGGGCCGCTACCGGCTTGCGGTGACGGTTGCGCAGCCGGGCAGCTCGAGTGCGTCGACCGACACCACCGACCTCACCGTCCTGCCGAACCTGCCCCCGGAGGGCGAACCGGTGGTGACACAGGCGCCGGGAGGCATCGACCTCAACGGCATCACGACCGGCCCGGCGAGTGGGCAGCCGCTGGTGATGCAGATCCTCGACCGGGGAACGCTGGCGCTGCTGGCGACGGCATCCGGTGGCGCCACCGCCGACTCCGTCACGACGATGCTCGCCCAGCTTGCCGGCGCGGCTCAGAACGCGCAGTACTCCGAAGACGGTGTCGTGGCAGTGCTCAGCGCACCCGCGGGGTACCGGTGCACTCCTGTCCCCGGCGGCTGCGCCGCGTTCGAGAAGCTCCTGCAGGCGCTGGGCATCGACGACGCGAAGAAGGCCAGCGAGAACGACGCCACGATCCACAGCGGTGTGCCGTTCTCGACCATCACGGTCACCTCGTCGACAGACAGTGCGGTGTGGCGATCGAGCACCGCGCCGGCCGCTTTCGCCACGCCGCTGCTCCCCGGAGCCAAGGTCGGCGCCGGCGATCTCAGCGGCTACCTGGAATTTCCGCTCGGTTCGGAACCGGCCATGTTCATCAACGACACGAACCTGTCCTTCTCCACGTCGACCAACTCGAACCCGAGCACCAACACGATCCAGCTCGGCCAGTGCGCCCAGGGCACCCTGTACCCACCGACCCCCGGCATGCCCGCATGCCAGCAACTGGCGAGCGGTCCACTGACGACCTGTCCCGGCAACCGGCCGACCGGCGGTTTCCAGGTGGCCGTGCTGTGGGCGACGTCGCTGAGTCTCATCACGAACAAGACATTCACCACCAACAGCGGTTGTGGCACCGGCGCGATCCAGGGCGATGCGGCGCAGCTGGCAGCCATGGCCGCCACCGTCGCTCCCTACGTCAGCAGCGGTGGCACCAAGGACTACCTGGTCATACTGCAGAGCATCGGTTCGCCGAGGCCACGGACGTCCTCACCGTCGGTGAACAATGCCTGGACCTCGTTCGGGACCCACGAAATCGTGCCGCTCGGCGGAACGGGCTCGGTGTTCGACTTCCTCGGCTACCAGTCGGGGTATGCGCTCATGGGCTATAGCGACACCACGCTGCCAGGCTTCGGCGCTCCATTCGGGCCCGAGTCCACCGGAGACGTCCCACACCGAGGCAACACCCCGCCGCCCGCCGTACTGAACGGCGTGCTCGCTCGCAACAACCGCAACGATTTCTACGCGCAGTCGAACGCGCCGCTGGCCGGACCGGCCGCCGACGGCTTGGCCGCGATCGCCACCCGGCCGCCGACCCCGTGGCCGGCCGAGGACACAGCCTCGGAACGCGCGGCTTGGAAGTACCTCACGGCCCAGGTGCAGCAGCTCAGCGGCTTCCGGCTCGGCCCCGACCTCGGCGCCTGCTGGGGCATCGACAACTTCAGCATCCGGGACATCTTCTGCGACCTGCCGCGGCACTCGTTGACGCTGCCCGGGTACGCGTCCGGGCACGGCTTCGACACCACAACCTGGTCCCACGTCCTGGGCGAGTTCAGCAGCGAACTGAAGAGCGTCGGCACGGTGGATAACGTGCTGCAGTTGCTGTCCGCTCCGTTCGGTAGTGGCGCGAACGGAACGATCGACCTGAGCAAGATCATCTCTAGCATCGACCAGCAGGTCGAGGTCCCAGTGGTGGGCCCGACTCAGTCGCTGTGGTCATTCTGGCTGGGGCTGTTCGACGACGCGGCGAGCCTGGTCGCGGGCTTCATCGGGGTTCCGCAGGGCGGCCAGCTCGCGGCGGCGATCGTGAACGGCCTCGGCCAGGGGATGGGCATCGCCAGTCAGTTGATCCCGGCGACGGCCGGCTCGGCGCAGAGTCAGCTGGTACAGAAGGTGAGCGAGCGAGCCGACCAGGTCGCCTCGGATGCGAATGCGGTCTACCGCAACATCGAGACCGGGATCCAGTCCCTGCAGCCGATCCTGGTGACCGACTACGGAAAGCTCGCTCGGGCGGCCAACGTCCCGCTCACGGCGCCCGACCTGACCGACTACGAGTACGCGATTGATCGAGCCACCCAGGCGTGGGCGGCTCCCCTGCTGCTGTCGGCGGCGTTCGAACCGGATTCGCTCACCTCGCAGGGCAGCGGTGTGGACACCACCAACGTCTATGCATCGGGCCCCTACCGCGATGACGCGGCCAACTTCTCCTGCTACTGGTTCACCGTGGACAGGGGCACCAATACCTACGCACCGTTCCGATCTCCGCCCCCAGGCTCTGAGTACCTCGGCGGCTCGCCGACGCAGCGCTACATTCTGGCGACTCCGGGCAACCCCAGCGTGGTCGGCCAACCCGCGCCGCGCACCACGATCACGCCGGACCTGCCTCCCTCCGACCTGCTGGCGAACATGTTCGCTCCGGTCCAGCAGACCAACGACGTGACTCATCTGGGCATGCTGCAGGCCCACACCTTCGCGCGCGCGTTCGGTCTCGGCGCGGGCACGGCCGTGACCTGTCCGCTCAGCCCCGGGCTTCCCGGTAACGGGATCGCCTCCCTGTCGGACGCACCGGGCGATCGGCATGTCTTCTACACGCTCGCACGCGAGAAGGGCGCGCCCTACAACCTGTTCGTCGACGACGGCGATCCGCTGTCGGCAACGTGGCACGGTCCGACCCAGCTCCCGGGCGTGCCTGATCGCCCGCACAACGGAGCCACCCCACTGGCCGCGGCGTCCTTACAACCAGGCGCCGAGAACGTCTTCTTCCTGCAGAAGGGCAAGCTGGTGAACGACTACCTGACCAGCACCGGCTGGCAGGGTCCAGGGGGGCTGCCAGGCACGCCCGACAGTGTCAACAACGGCGGCATGATCGCGGCCGCCTTCGGCGCTGGCACCCTGCACGTTTTCTTCTGGCAGGGCGACAACCTGGTGTACGACTACTACGTGCCCGGCACTGGATGGATCGGTCCGGTCACCGCGGTCGCGAACGCGGTCTCATCCGGCAACGGGCAGACCCCGCTCGCGGCAGCCTCGCTCTCGCCGGGCTCGATCACTGTCTTCTATCTGACGTTCGGCTACAGCAGCTCGAACGTCGTCGCGGCCACCTGGTCCAACGGATCCTGGAAGTCGAGCACGGTGGTCGGCCAGGTGGACGAGCAGACACCCTTGACGGCAGCATCCGACGGTACTGGCGGTGCCACTGTGTTCTTCACCGACAAAGCCAACGCGCCCGGCGGGTCGACGCTGTTGCAGGCCGTCACCTTCACCGGCTCCGGCTGGTCGAGTCCAGCCACCGTCGGTCCCCCGATGCCCTACCCGGTCGCCACACTTTCCGGGCTGTCCCCGTCGCCGAATGACGTCGAGGCATACCTGGTGCCGCCGAACGACGACGCACACAACGTGATCGGCGAATATCAGTGGGGCCCGACAGAGGGCTGGCACAGGGCGCCGGCGCTGCCGGTTCCCTGGCTCACCGGTCAGTACTGAACTGATGCCGCACCCGCTCGCGAAGCGCGCCCTGGTGGGCGTGCTGGCATTGCTCGCGCTGCTGGTCTGCGACGGATGCACCGCGCATCACCGACCTGGCGCGACCTCGGCGGCGAGCGGGACCGGCGGCTGGCGGGGCACCGACCTGCTGTGGGACGCCGTCGGCGATGCCGGCGGTTTCACCGCGGTCGGCGCTCACCTCCGTCGACGGGCAGCGCTGGGCGCAGCAGCCGCGGGTCACCGGCCAGACGCTTCGCGGGATCGCCACGGGCGGCAGCACGACCGTGGCCGTCGGCACCGGTGGCACGGTGCTGAGCTGGCCGGTGGGCGAACCCGGATCCGCGCGGCGGCGCCCGACAGGCGTCGACGTGCCGCTGCTCGGCGTCGCTGCCGGACGCGGCACCTGGATCGTCGCCGGCAGCAGCGGGACCGTGCTCAGTTCGACTGACCTGTCGAGCTGGACGGCACGCAACTCGGGCACCGACGGCGACGTCTTCGCGGTGGCCTATGGTGCCGGTCGCTTCGTCGCCGTGACCGATCTCGGCAGCATCGTGACCTCCAGCGACGGGCAGACCTGGCGCATGGCCCGCGCCGCCGACGGGCTGTGGTTGTGGGGCGTCTGCTTCGGTGCCCAGGGATTCGTCGTCACCGGCGCGGGTGGTGCGATCCTGCAGTCGCCGGACGGTCGCAACTGGACGGCACGCGACTCGGGCACCACCCAAGCATTGCGCGGGGTCACCTATGCCCAGGGCCACTATCTGGCGGTCGGGTCGGACGGTGCAGCGGTCTCCTCGCCCGACGGTGTCACCTGGCATGCGCGCTCGATCGGCGACCCGGGTGTGGAGCTGTGGCGGCCGGCGGCGACAGCGTCGCGGTGGCTGGCCGTCGGCGCCGGCGGGACGAGGGTCGTGTCGGCGGATCTGTCGAGCTGGTCCGGCGCGCAGACGACGCGGGTCGGCTTCTACGGCGTGGGCAGCGACGGATCGACACTGCTGGCCGCCGGGGTGGACGGGATCGTCGCTCGTCGCCGGGCCGACGGCAGCTGGCTGCCGGTGGCATCGGCGCCCGGACGGCGCGAGCTGCGGTCGGTCCAGCATGTCGACGGCGTCTGGGTGGTGACCGGTGGCGGCGGAACCATCCTGACCTCGCCCGATGCCGTGACGTTCACCGTGCGGCCCAGCGGGACCGGCGCCGAACTCTGGTCCGCGGCGGCCACGCCCGGTGGCCGGGGTCGGATCGTCGCCGTCGGAGCCGGTGGCGTCATCCTCACGTCGACAGACTCGGGCCGCAGCTGGCAGGCCGTCGCGCGCCCGCAGGGTTCGACGCTGTTCTCCGTGACCTGGGGACCGGCCGGGTTCGTCGCCGTCGGCGTCGACGGCGCGACGGTCCACTCGCCCGACGGGGTGCGCTGGAGCAGCGTGCCGACCGGCTCCCGTCAGACGCTGCGCTCGGTCAGCGCGGACGCCCGGGGCTACGTCGCGGTCGGCGCCTCGGGCGCGATCCGCGCCAGCGCCGACGGGGTGCATTGGACGGCTGCGTCGGCGGTGACCACCCGCACGCTGCGCGGCGTCGCGCCGGTGGCCGGGGCGTGGCTCGCGGTCGGTGGTGGCGGGGTCGTGCTGCGCTCGGGGGACGGCCGCAGCTGGCGGGCCGTGGACTCCGGTGTAGACAGCGAGCTGTTCGCGATCACGGCGGCGGGCCGTGAGGTGGTCGCCGTAGCCGGGATCGACACGGCGGTCGTGTCCGGCGATGCCGGCGCCACCGGGCGGGCCGGCCGGTGCCGGATCATCCGGCTACGCGGCTGGCCCGCCAGGTGCCGACGGTCTGTCCGCCGATCGCGTAGGAGCCGAGCATGGAGTTGCCGGCGACGTCGCCGGTGTAGGTGATCTGGGTGGAGCCGACCGTCCCGAACGTGATCCTCTGACCACCCAGCATCCCGGTCAGGCTGAGGGAGACAGCTGGATTTGTGAGGGCGATGGTGCCGTGCACCGCGCTGCCCGTCTGCGTCCAGTACAGCGTGAAGTTACCGGCATACTGGCCGCTGTACTGGCCGTCCCACCTGCCGCTGAGGCTGCCGGCGGCTGCTGACGTGGTGCGGGCGCCAGCGGACGGCGCGCCGCTCGCGCTAGCGCGGAAGGCAGGAGTAGCGGCGCTGGCGCCGGCCGCAGGAGTTGTGGCGCCGGAGCCGGCCACCAGCCTCGCGTGGCTGCCGCCGCGGCAGCCGGCGGCCAGTAGCACGACGGCGATCGCGATCGCCGCGGTACGTGGGGCGGTGAGCATGGCGCTCTCCTTCCGAGAGACGTGAAACCAGCAGCGCCGGCCTACCTCGTTTGCCGTCGGCGGCGGCGCTATCGTTTGAGAAGTGGCGCCACGCCCGCCGCTGATACTGCGCATGCAGGTTCAGGGAGCCTTCGAGAAGGAGGTATCCGAGTGAGTCGCGTTGTCATGCATGCAGTCGTCTCCGTGGACGGCTTCATCGCCGACGAGCGCGACGATGTGGGCCCGCTGTTCGAGTGGTACTTCAACGGCGAGCACCAGATCGTGGCCGGCGGCCCGTTCAGGGTGTCGGGCAGGTCTGCTGACTACGTCCGCTCGATGTGGGACGACATCGGCGCCATGGTGATCGGGCGACGACTGTTCGATCTCACCAACGGGTGGGAGGGACGGCCACCCACGGGTGAGCATGTCGTCGTGGTCTCGCACCGACCCAAACCAGTGGACTGGCACCCGGAGGCGTCGTACCGGTTCGTCAGCGACATCGGAGCTGCCATTGACGAGGCCACCGCGCTTGCCCGAGATCGCATCGTGGCGGTTGCCGCGGGCGATGTCGGTGCGCAGGCGCTCGCGTTGGGACTGGTTGATGAGGTTGCGATGGACGTGGTGCCGGTGGTGTTCGGATCCGGCAAGCGCTACTTCGGAGAGCTTCGCGCTCAGCAGTTGCTGGACGACCCGGATGTCGTGATCCCGGGGGATCGGGTGCTGCACCTTCGGTACCAGGTCCGTCGCTGACCTCGCCCCGCGCTGCCGACCGGCTACCACCAGCGATTCCGTGCTGCATCAGCGTGGGGCGCGCTGAACTCGTTCTGCAGCCAGCAGTACCTGACCCAACGGCAGGGACCCGCCCGAGACCGGCCGTCCAACTCGAGCAGCGCTCCTCGTTGCTGCTGACGTGGACGCGAGGGCGAGCGGATAGGCTTGCGGTGGTCGTTCGGGTTCTCCTCCGGGTTGTTCGAGTCCGCTTCCCAGGATTCTTCCCATACGCCGGGCCTCTAGCTCAATTGGCAGAGCTGCGGACTTTTAATCCGTAGGTTGCGGGTTCGAGCCCCGCGGGGCCCACACCCTTCCAGCCCTTTGTTTTCGGGGCCTCCAGCCGATCCGGACTGCCTTGATGGAAGCCTTTACGGTGCCATCCCGTGCCAAAAAGGTGCCATTGACAATCTGTGACTAGATGTCAATGCTGGCGCTGCCGGTTCCTGGGCGTTCAGGACCGTCGCCCCACAGGGCGTTGCCGATGCGCCGGGCGGCTTCGATTCCGAGCTCGGGGGCGACGTGGCTGTAGGTGCCGAGCGTGAGTGTGATCTGGGAGTGGCCGAGGATCTGCATCGCGACCCGGGCGGGCACCCCCTGGGTGAGCAGGAGGGTCGCGGCGGTGTGGCGGGCGTCGTGCAGGCGGGCATCGCGGACCTCGGCTCGGCGGAGCAGCGCCTTCCAGTCGAGGTAGTCCCGGCGCGGGTCGATCGGCTTTCCGGTGACCTGAGCGAACACGAGGTCATACTCGTGCCAGAGGTTGGCGGCCGCGAGGCGTTCGATATTCTGCTGGTCGCGGTGGCCGCGCAACACCTCGACGAGCTGGCCGGGGAGAGCGATGGTGCGCCGGCCGGCGCGAGACTTCGGTTCGACGAAAACGAGGCCGGTGCCGCCCTGGCGTTGCAGGGCGCGGCGGATGCGGACAGTGCCGGCGTCGAGGTCGACGTCTTTCCATTGCAGACCCAGGGCTTCGCCTTGGCGGAGGCCGAGGGCGAGCGCGACCGACCACCGGGCGGCGTTGCGGTCGGCTTTGGCCGCATGGAGGACTTTGCGGGCTTCGTCGTTGGTGAGAGGTTCCACTTCGGCGCGGACGACGCGGGGTGCGTCGACGAGGGTGCAGACGTTGCGACCGACCCGTTCGCGTTGCATGGCGACCTTGAGCGCGCGGGAGAGGATGCGGTGGCAGTGCAGGATGGAAGCCGGCTGCATCGGTTTCTGCTCGATCCGACGCCCGGTCTGTGGGTCGATCCTGATGCCGGGGCGGGTGCAGTCGCGGTAGAACTTCTCGACATGTTCGGGCAAAAGTCGATCGAGGCGATGCTGTCCGAGCGCCGGGATTATGCGCCCGTTGATATAGGTCTCATAGGCGTGCAAGGTCGACGGGCGGACGCGCGCCGGAGCGATGTGTTCCAGCCAGTGGGTCAGCCACTCGGCGACGGTCAGCGTTTGCCTTGGCGCCGGCACGAGACCGGTTTCCTTCTGCTTCTGCAGCTGCCGGAGCTGTGCGGCTACGTCCGCTCTGGTGCGGCCCGACAGGTGCCGGCGATCACGTGAGCCGTCGGGCTTGGTCCCGACAGACAGGTATGCGTGCCATCGACCATCACTTCCTTTGGTGATGTCGGTGCCTTCCCCGTCACTGCGCCGGTTGCCCACCGGGAGCCGCCTCAGCTGCGGAGTGAATCGACGTACTCGTCGAGTGCGGCCACCGGAATTCGTCTCGACGATCCGATCTTGACTGATCGAAGCTCACCATTCTTGATAAGCGCGTACACGACCGTGCGCGAAACGCGGAGACTTTCAGCCGCTTCCTCTGCCGTGAGTAGCACATTGGAGCGCGGGATTTCCACAGGTGCGGTCAAAGCCTTGGTCGTGCCCATGGCACCCCGGATGGCGTGGAGCCGCGATGCCAACTCCGTCAGCAGCCCGGACACCTCGTCCAGGTCTCCGGTAACCGTGAAGGCATCCTGGGTGACGACCTGGCCTGCTATATCAACGGTCCGCAACATCTCGGTCCCTTCGCGGGTGCCCAGCGTGATCAAGATTGATTACGCGGGGGAGGTCTTCTTATTGGGACGCCGCGCGGGTGCCAACCTCACCCCACCACCGAAGTTGGCTCCGTGTCGGAGTGCGCGACCTCATGGCCTCGATCGACATGACTCCGCGGATCGGTGCATCCCTAGGACCATTAGATCGACAGATCCGGATCCGGAGACTGGCCAAAGTGCTGGGCCGGGTCGGTTCCGCTTGGTAGTGCAAGGGTCTGGGTGGTCCTGTTCAGCTGGTGGAGTTGCTGCGTCCAGCGGTGGGCGCCGGCCTTGCCGGCCGTGTCGGCGTCCAAAGCGAGCAGGACTGGGCGGCAGGTGAGGGTGGTGACTTGCTGGGCTTGGTGGGTGGAGACGCTGATTCCGCTGGCGCTGCAGGGGAAAACCTTCCCGACGTGAAGGCGGCGGCCGGCGGCGATGGCGAGGGCGTCGATGAATCCTTCGACGATCACGACCTGCTCCGTGGGCTCGGGTGGCCGGCCGAGGGGCCAGTAGAGGCTGCGGGATTTGTCGTAGGCGGGGGTGCGGGTGGGGTTCAAGTATTTCGGGGCGCTCGGGTGGCCGGTGATGTCACGGCCGAGGAACCCCTCGATACCGCCGTGGGGGTCGCGGACGGGGACGAGGACGCGGCCGCGGTAGGTGTCGATGAGTCGGCCGCCGCGGTCCACCGCAAGGCCCGCGTCCACGATCTCCTCCCGGCGAGCACCGGCTCGCAGAAGGTGGGTGGTGAGCCCGTCGCGGGTTCGGGTCGCGAGACCGACGACGTGTGCTCCGCCGGTCGCCGCGCGGATCGATTCGGGGTCGATGCCGCGCACGTCCCGTAGGTAGCGCTCGGCGGCGATTACTTTGCCCGGTTGGGTGAAGTGGTCCCAGGCCAGTGTGTTCAGCTGCAGGATCCGCTCGCGGCTCGTCCTGACCGACGACTCCGCGGGCAGCGGGCGTCGCTGCGGAGCGGGCAGGGCGGGGTTGGGGCGGTTCGGGCGGGTGAGGTGGGCGGCGGCGGCGAGGAAGTCGAGGTGGTGGGTGCGGGCGATGTAGTCGATGACGTCGCAGCTGGCTCCGCAGCCGAAGCAGTGGAACCGGCCCGGCACACCCTCCACCGACAGGGAGGGGGTGTCATCGTCGTGGAAGGGGCAGCAGGCGATGAACCCGGCGCCGCGGGGGTGCAGGGTGAGGCCGGAGGCAGCGACCACCTCGGCCAGCGGGAACTGGCGGCGCAGTTCGTCGACGTCGACCCGGCTCACAACATCACCCCTCGCCCCGGCTCGGCGGCCGGGGTCGTGGCGCGGAGCCGGGCATGCAGGGCCAGGACATGCAGGCTCACGCCGTGGTGGCCGAGGGCTGCTGCGACGTCACGGATCGCTGCTTGGGCGGTGGTGAGGCAGATCGGGTCGGCCAGCACGGCCCATTCGTTCCAGAGCGGGTCGAAGCCGAGCAGTAGCCCCTGCTCCCGGCCGGCGCCGGCGCGGAAGTGCACCTGCTGGTCCAAGCGTGGACCCCAGTGCCGGCCCAGTCGCACGTCCGGGACCAGCGGCGGGTGCAGCTGGTCCAGGCGGGGCAGGCTCATCCACTGCACGCCCGCCAGGTCCGCAAACTCTGCGTGCTCACGGTCGGGCTCATGACCATTACCAGCCACGGTTGTCGCCTCCATCCGTGCCGGCGGCCCGCAGGGGCGCGGTCAGCGCCGGCTCGAAACGGACTACCCGGGCCCGGTCACGTCATCGGCCTGCCCGACAGCGCGGCGGATCTGCTCGTGCAGCTGGGTGGCAGTGATCCCGCGGGCGGCGGTGAGCGGGGTGATCAGCGCGGCATGCCACATCGCCTGTGCCTGCTGACACCAGCGGCAACCAGCACCACCGGGCGGGTGCGGGTCCCGCTTATGGGACAGGGAGCCGTAGAGGGCCATGTCCAGCAGCGCATCCAGCATCGACCAGCTCACCCGGTCAGCGACCACGACCAGCCCCCGACCGCGCCCGTACTCATCATCGGCGTCCAGCAGCACCGCGACCATCAGCTCCGGAGCCAGCCCCGCACCCTCGCACGTCCGCTGCGCCTGGCCCCAGGCAGCGAGCGCGGCGGCGCGACGCAACGGTTCCGGCACCCACCCACCGTATCGAACACGTATTCGATTCACTAGCTGAAGCCGAGGACACCCTCCACCTCGAGCAGCAGCTGCGCCCGCCGCGCCACGTCCGCTGCCACGTGCGCATCCCACCCGGCCTTGTCCGTGACGAGCGTGCGGGCAGGGTCGGGGTGGTGCTCGCCGGCGGTGCAGCCGGCGCGGCCGGTCCACTCCCCCAGCAGGAACTCGGCCTCCCGCAGGCCACGCAGGAAATCCAGACCACCGCCGGGCGCAGCCGAGGCAGCGTAGCAGGCATTCTCGTAGTCACGCAGCGCCGACAAGAGCTCCACCATGCCGTTGTGCCGGAACCAGCACGGCGGCAACACCCGCCCCGACAGGCCGAACCGCGCCACCAACTGCTGCACCCAGGCCCGCAACTGTCCCCACGCCGCCTCGGCCTGCACCGGCTGCAACCCGGGCCACCACAGTGGCCCCTCAACCACCGGCCACCCCCACTGCACAGTGCGCGGCACGATGGGCGCCCTGGTGTTCGGCGTGGCTGCGGATCAGGCGTTCCACCTCGACCTGCCCCGCCCGCAGCTGCGCGGCGTCCTTGCGTTTGGTCCAGGCCTGCAGCTCGAGCAGGATCGCCGGTGCCGAACGCAGCAGCATCACCGCCTGCCCGAACGGCAACTGCCGCAACGCCGCCGGCTCCAGGATCGGCACCTCCCGCTCACTGGCCGACCACGACTTCTTCCCATCCGGGCCCCGGCTCGTGCTCACCTGCTTCTCCCGCCGCGTGCCGATCAGGCGCGACATGTCCTCCAAATCCCGCGCCGACGAGCCGCCACCCAAGATGATCTTCACGATCGCCGCGTCCCACAACGCCGTCCCCTCATGCTCCCCCCACACCGCCCGCGCCTGCGCCAGGGACTGCAGCACCACCACCGTGCAGATCCCCGACCCGCCGCCCTCACTCACCAGCGACGGCAACGACGGGATCCGGTAATTCGCGGCCTCATCCAGCACCAGCGTCAACGGCGGATCCAACCGCGCCCCCGGCGAGCGCGCCGCCACCACCCGCGCGGTCTCGGCGATGTCCTCCACCAGCGCCGCCACCAGCCGCGTCGTGGCC
>DATAKO010000036.1:0-2339 GCA_036261575.1 Jatrophihabitans sp. | reverse complement strand
CTGGATGGCTTCGTCGCCGGTCCGGACCAGAGTCGGGAGCACCCGCTCGGCAAGCGCGGCCACGAGTTGCACACCTGGCACCTGGACGACCAGCGCGCGACCGATTCCGACCGGCAGGCCGCCGGCTGGCTGATGCGCCCGCGTGGCGCGTACCTGATGGGCCGCAACATGTACGGCCCGATCCGGGGGGAGTGGGACGGCGAGTGGACCGGCTGGTGGGGCGCGGAACCGCCCTACCACGCACCGGTGTTCGTGCTCACCCACTACGAACACGAGCCGATCGAGCTGCAGGGCGGCACGACCTTCCACTTCGTCACCGGCGGTTTCGACGCCGGCTACGCCGCCGCGTGCCAGGCGGCCGGCGGCCAGGGTGTGGACGTCGCGGGTGGCGCCGCCACGGTTCGGCAGGCGCTGCAAGCCGGCGTGATCGACGAGCTCAGCCTGGACATCGCCCCGGTGTTGCTCGGCTCCGGTGAGCGGATCTTCGACGGCGCGGAGGATTTCGGTTTCGAGCCGGTCGAGGTGCTGCACTCCCCGCTGGCCACGCACATCCGCTACCGGCGCAGCGGGACGTGACGATCAGGGTCGGAAGATGGCTCGAGCCTCGCGCACCGCGTAGTAGCCGATCACCAGCGCTGCCAGCGGATCGGCCCACCACCAGCCGAGCACGGCGTTGAGCAGCAGCCCGAGCAGCACCGCGCACGCCAGCAGGCCGTCGATGACGGTGACCCGAGCCTCGGTGAGGAGAACCGGGTTGCCGAGCGCAGCGCCGATCTTGCGCTTGCCGGACGCCAGGCAGAACATCGCGGCAGCTGTCACCGCCGTCCAGACGATGCCGGCAGCGCTGTGGTGCGGCCGGAACCCGGTGGCGAACACTGCAACCGTCTGGATAGCCAGGTAGCCGGCAAGAGCGAGAAACGCGGCGCCGATCAGCCGCAGGGCGCGCCGCTGCCGCTGCTCGCCGGTGCCGGACAGCTCCCACAGCACGACCGTGCTGGCGCCGATCTCGATCAGCGAGTCCAGCCCGAAGCCGGCCAGCGCCACCGATCGCGCCGTGACCGCGGCGAATGCCAGCACGACGATGCCGAGGACGTTCCACGCCAGCGTGGCGCCCTCCAGTTGACGACCGCGGCGCAGCAGGGTCGTGTTGTCGGTAGCGGTCATGGGTGCAGTTCGGCCTCGTGCGCGGCGTGCACGGCCTGCTCGAACTGGAAGGTGGAATGGGCCAGGTCGAAGTGGTCGCCGAGGCAGGCCTGCAGCTCGTCCAGCAGCCGCGGCGCGTGCCCGTCGGAGAAGCACTGCTCGTCGAGCACCACGTGCGCGGACAGCGTGGGCAGGTTCGAGGTCACCGTCCACACGTGCAGGTCGTGCACGTCCTGCACGTGATCGACCTCCATCAGGTGCCGGCGCACGTCCGAGAGGTCGATGTCGGCCGGCGCCGCCTCGAGCAGGATGCGACCGGAATCGCGCACCAGCCCCCAGGCAGCGTGCAGCATCAGCGCGACCACCACCAGCGAGGCGATCGCATCGGCCCGGCTGAAGCCGGTGGTGAGGATGACGATGCCGGCGATGACGGTGCCGAGAAAGCCGTAAAGGTCGGTCAGCAGGTGTGCGAACGCCCCTTTGATGTTGAGGCTTTCCCTGTTGCCGCGGGACAGCACGACGGTCGCGGCGATGTTGACGGCCACCCCGATCAGCGCCACCAGCAGCACCGGCAGCCCGTCCACGGCCGGCGGGTGGATCAGCCGCTGGATCGCCTCGATGGCCACGATGCCCGACACCACCAGCAAGGTGATGCCGTTGCCGGCAGCGGACAGGATCTCGGCCCGCTTCCAGCCATAGGTCCAGGCGCCGCGCGCGGGTCGGGCGGCCAGCCGCAGGGCCCACAACGATGCGCCGAGCGCACCGACGTCGGAAAGCATGTGCCCGGCATCGGACAGCAGTGCGAGCGAGCTGGCGAGCACGGCCACGACGACCTCACCGAGCATGAATGCCAGCAGCAGCCCCAACGCAATCCTCAGATGCCGCGCATCGCTCTGGTCGTGCTCGTGCGAGTGGCCGTGCCGGCTGTCCCCACCCTGACGGCCGGTGCCCGCGGCAGTGCTGCTCATGCGGGCATCCCGTGCGCCACCGCCCGGCTCGCGTGGACACCGTCGGGGCTGGCGTGCACGGTCGCCCCGTGCAGCCGCCGCACGTCGGCAAGCAGGTGCGCCTCCGCGTGGTGGGCGATCTCGTGCGCCTCGGCGAAGCTGATGTCGGGGTCCAGGGTGATGGCTGCCTCCGCGTGCAGGGTGTGACCGATCCAGCGGATCCGCAGGTCGTCCACGGTACGGACTCCC
>DATAKO010000084.1:0-5228 GCA_036261575.1 Jatrophihabitans sp. | reverse complement strand
GGACGGTGCCCATGGCCTCAAGGTTACCGTACGGTCGCAGGACAACCGGCTTCCGCCGGCCGAGGTCGAGGAGCGCCAGCCATGCAGTACAACGACGACGCCCAGCTCGACACGTCGGTGGTGGAGGACGCGCGGGCAGGTTCGGGCGGCGGGTTCGCCGGCCTGGGCCGCGGTGGGCTTGCCGTCGGCGGCGGTGGCCTCGGCATCGTCGGCGTGATCATCGTGGTGCTGCTGCAGGTGCTCGGTGGTGGCGGCTCCGCCGGCCTGCCGGGTGGCGTCACCGGGCTCTCCGACGTGGGCACCGGTAATGCGGTCAGCTCGGTGGACAACGCCCAGCTGGCGGCCTCGTGCAAGACCGGCAAGGATGCCAATCGCAGCTCCGACTGCGCCATCGTGGCCGATATCGAATCGATCGAGGATTACTGGCAGGCGGAGCTGCCCTCGCTCGGCACCAACTACGTGCATGCACCGACCCGCTTCTTCCGCGGCCAGAGCTCGACCGGTTGCGGCGCCGCGGACTCCGGGGTCGGGCCGTTCTACTGCCCCGCGGACCGGCGGGTCTACATCGACCTGTCCTTCTTCGACGAGCTGAAGACGCAGTTCGGCGCGACCGGGGGTGCCTTCGTCAACGCCTACGTGCTCGCGCACGAGTACGGGCACCACGTGCAGGATTTGCTCGGCATCGAGGCGCGGGCGAACCATACCGCCACCGGGCCGACGTCGGACTCGGTGCGCCTGGAGCTGCAGGCCGACTGCTACGCCGGGGTGTGGGCCAACCACGCCACCACGGCAGCCGGCCCGGATGGTCACCCGTTCATCACCTCGATCACGCAGGCCGATGTGAGCGGCGCGCTCGACACCGCCAGCCGGATCGGCGACGACTGGATCCAGGCACATCTCGGCTCCGGAACGCCGAATCCGAACACGTTCACCCACGGCACGTCAGCGCAGCGCACGAAGTGGTTCAGTACCGGCTACACCACCGGGGAGGCTGCACGGTGCAACACGTTCAGCTCCGGCAGCCTCGGGTGACGATCTGGTGCCGTGCGTCGTTCGACGTCGTGTCGATCGTCCGAAGGCTCAGCGATCAGACGTTGAACCCAAGCGCGCGCAGCTGCTCGCGGCCCTCGTCGGTGATCTTGTCCGGGCCCCACGGCGGCATCCAGACCCAGTTGATCCGCACGTCGCTGGCCAGCGGCTTCGGGCCGCCGGTGAGCGCCACCTGCGCCTGCTCCTCGATCTCGTCGGTGAGCGGGCAGGCCGCGGAGGTCAGCGTCATGTCCACCGTGACCACCGCGTCGTCGGTGATGTCCAGGCCGTAGACGAGCCCGAGGTCTACTACGTTGATGCCCAGCTCAGGGTCCACGACGTCACGCAACGCCTCTTCCACGTCGTCCTGCGACGGCCGGGGCAGGGTGTCGGGCTGGCTCATATCAGATCTCCACGCTCTTGTCGCTGTCAGATTCGGGCTGTCCCGGCGCACGCCCGGTGGCCTCGGCTACGGCGGACTTCATCGCCATCCAGCCCAGCAGGGCGCACTTGACCCGGGCGGGGTACTTGGAGACGCCCTCGAAGGCGACGGCGTCGTCGAGGGCCTCTGCCTCGTCCTCGTCGAGCTGAGCGGTGCCCTGGGACTGCATCAGCTCCAAGAACTTCTCCTGCAACCGAAGCGCATCCTCGATCGGCTGGCCGACCACCAGGCCGCTCATCACCGAGGTGGACGCCTGGCTGATCGAGCACCCTTCGCCGACCCAGCCCAGTTCCGCGATCTGTCCGTCTGCCAGCTTCACCCGCAGCGTCACCTCGTCACCGCACGTCGGGTTGACGTGATGCACCTCGGCATCGAAGTCCGCCAGCTCCTGCCGGTGCTGCGGGTGCTTGTAGTGATCGAGAATGATCTGCTGGTACATCGAATCCATCGAAAGGCTCATCGCCGAACCGGCCCCTTTGCCGCCGTGCCCGCGCCGGCCTGCTGCCTCGCGCGAGTGCTCATCCGAACATCTCCTGCACCTTGGCCAACCCGGCCACAAGCGCATCGACCTCGCCGGTCGTGGTGTAGACCCCGAACGAGGCCCGTGTGGTGGCCGGCACGCCGTACCGGACGCAGACCGGCCGGGCGCAGTGGTGGCCGGCCCGCACCGCGATGCCCTGCTCGTCCAGCAGCTGGGCTACATCGTGCGGATGAATCCCCTTCACCGTGAAGGAGATCGTGGCCCCGCGGTGATCCGGCACGTTCGGCCCGATCACCTTCAGCCCGGGAACCGACTGCAACGCGTCCAGCGCGTAGGCGGTCAGTTGCTCCTCGTGCCGCTGGACGGCCGGCATACCGATCCCGCTCAGGTAGTCGATCGCCGCGCCCAGCCCGATCGCTTCGGCGATCATCGGGGTACCGGCCTCGAACCGGTGTGGCGGCGCCGCGAAGGTGGTGCCGCTCATGTCCACCGTCTCGATCATCTCGCCGCCACCCAGGAACGGCGGCAGCGCGGCCAGCAGCTCGTAGCGGCCCCAGAGCACGCCTACACCGGTCGGGCCGTAGAGCTTGTGGCCGGTGAAGCCGACGAAGTCGACATCGAGCTCCTGCACGTCCAGCGGCCGGTGCGGGGCCGACTGGGCGGCATCCAGGATCGTCAGCGCGCCGACCGATCGCGCCCGCGCGACCAGACGCGCCACGGGGTTCACCGTGCCCAGCGCGTTGGACTGGTGCACGAAGGACACGACCTTCGTGCGCTCGTCGATCCGCTCGTCGATCGCCTCCTCGACCAGCCGGCCGTCGTCGTCGATCGGGATGTAACGGAACTGTGCACCGGTGCGCTGGGCCAGCAGCTGCCACGGCACCAGGTTGGAGTGGTGTTCCATCTCGGTGACCACCACGTTGTCACCCGGGCCGATGCGGAACCTTTCGGCACCGCTGGTGGTGTTCGCGTTCGACAGCGAGTAGGCCAGCAGGTTGAGCGATTCGGAGATGTTCTTGGTGAAAACGATCTCCTCGCGCCGCGGCGCGTTGATGAATGCCGCGACCTTGTCCCGGGCTGCCTCGAACAGGTTCGTCGCCTCGGAACCGAGCGTGTGCACCGCCCGGGCCACGTTGGCGTTGTGCCGCCGGTAGTACTCGTCCATGGTGTCGAGGACGAGCTGCGGCTTCTGCGAGGTGTTCGCCGAGTCGAGGTAGACCAGCGGAACGCCGTGCACCTGCCGATTCAGGATCGGAAAATCTTGCCGGATCCGCTCGACATCGAACGACATCGCCGCACCCTCCTCCCGGTGGACGTCCTGCTCGGACACGAACTCGGACACGCTCGAAGAACTTCCTTCTCGATCAGACCGAAGCCGGCTCGTTGGCCCCGTAACCGGCGTAGCCGTGTGCTTCCAGCTTGTCGGCGAGCTCGGCACCGCCGGACTCGACGATGCGGCCGTCGAAGAACACGTGCACGAAGTCGGGCTTGATGTAGCGCAGGATGCGGGTGTAGTGGGTGATCAGCAACGTGCCGATCCCGGTCTCCCGAACCCGGTTCACGCCCTCGCTGACGATCCGCAACGCATCCACGTCCAGGCCGGAGTCGGTCTCGTCGAGGATTGCGATCTTGGGCTGCAGCAGCGCCATCTGCAAGATCTCGTGACGCTTCTTCTCCCCGCCGGAGAAACCCTCGTTGACGTTGCGCTCGGCGAAGGCCTTGTCCATCTCCAGGTCGGACATGGCGGTCTGCACCTCCTTCACCCAGGTGCGCAGCTTCGGGGCCTCACCCCGGACCGCGGTCGCCGCGGTTCGCAGGAAGTTCGACACCGACACTCCCGGCACCTCGACCGGATACTGCATCGCCAGGAACAGGCCTGCCCGGGCCCGCTCGTCCACCGCCATCTCGAGTACGTTGGCACCGTCGAGCAGCACCTCACCCGAGGTCACGGTGTACTTCGGGTGGCCCGCCAGCGAGTAGGCCAAGGTCGACTTGCCGGAGCCGTTCGGTCCCATGATCGCGTGCGTCTGGCCGGACTCGACGGTCAGGTTCACACCCTTGAGGATCGGCGTTTCCTCTACCGACACGTGCAGGTCTCGAATTTCGAGCTTGGACAATTGCTACTCCTCTATCGGTGCCGACAGGTCGGCATAGACGTCGCCGTCGACGACGGATGTTTCGAAGACCGGAACCGGCAGCGTGGCCGGCGGACCGGTGGGCTTGCCGGTGCGCAGATCGAACCGGGAGCCGTGCAGCTCGCACTCGATGGTGCAGCCGGACACCTCGCCGTCGGACAGTGGCACCTCGGCGTGCGAGCACACGTCCTCGATGGCGAAGACCTCATCCCCCACCCGGACCACCGCCACGTCCAGCTCGGCAAGCTCGACCCGCAGCGCTTCTCCGTCGATCAGCTGGGACAGCGCGCACAATCGCGTGCTCATGACTGCACCCGCTCCCCCGCACCCGCCTGACCCAGCTGGCCCAGGCGCTCGTCGATGGCAGCCATCAGCCGCTCCCGCAGCTCGGGCAGCCCGATCCGCTCGACGACGTCGGCCAGGAAGCCGCGCACTACCAGCCTGCGCGCCTCCGGGGCGGGAATACCCCGCGACTGCAGGTAGAACAGCTGCAGATCGTCGAAGCGGCCGGTGGCCGAGGCATGTCCGGCGCCGACGATCTCGCCGGTCTCGATCTCCAGGTTCGGCACCGAGTCGGCGCGTGCCCCGTCCGACAGCAGCAGATTGCGGTTCAGCTCGTAGGTGCTGGTGCCGGTTGCCGTCGGGCGGATGCGCACGTCTCCGACCCAGACCGTGCGGGCCGTGTCTCCGTCGAGCACGGACTTGTAGACCACGTTGGACGAGCAGTTGGGCACGGCGTGATCCACGAACAGCCGCGCCTCCTGGTGCTGGCCGTCGACGGCAAAGCCGGCGCCGAGCAGCTCGACGCTGCCGCCCGGACCTGCGAAACGCACCGTCGGCACGATCCTGACCACATCGCCACCCAGCGTCACATTCACGAAGCGGTAGCTGGCGTCGCGTCCGACCACCGCGGCGTAGGAGGAGAGCTGGATCGAGCCCGGATCGGCGTCGTTCACCGCGACCACGTCCAGCGCGGCGCCGTCGCCCACCAGGAACTCGATGTTCGCTGCGGCCTGCAGCAGGCCGCGGTGATCGATGACGAGCGTCGCTCGGGCGTTCGCGCCGACCTCGACCACGTGGTGCGTGTAGGTCTTGCCGCCACGCCCGGTGCGGGTGAGCACGATCGGCTCGGCGAGTTCCG
>DATAKO010000035.1:0-9775 GCA_036261575.1 Jatrophihabitans sp. | reverse complement strand
GCCGAGCCGACCAGCGGGCCGACCGCGAACACGGCGAAGAGCAGGTGCAATGCCAGCAGCAGATCCTTCATGTAGGACAGGGTAGGCGACGACCTTGGCCGCCCTGATCGCGCTGACCGGCGCCGACAGGCAGAATCGACTGGTGCCCCGCTCCCTCGACGCTCTCGACCGGGCGGTGACCCGATGCCGGGCCTGCCCGCGGCTGGTGACCTGGCGCGAGGAGGTGGCCCGCACCAAGCGGGCATCCTTTGCCGATCAGGACTACTGGGGCCGGCCGGTACCGGGCTTCGGGCCGGCTGACGCCGCGCTGGCCATCGTCGGTTTGGCGCCGGCCGCGCACGGCGCCAACCGGACCGGGCGGATGTTCACCGGTGACCGGTCCGGCGACGTGCTGTTCGCCGCGCTGCACGCCATCGGGCTGGCGTCCCAAGCCGCCTCGACGTCACGCACGGACGGCCTGACGCTGACGGGTGTTCGGATCACCGCGCCGGTCCACTGTGCGCCGCCGCAGAACAAGCCGACCCCGGCCGAGCGGGACACCTGCCGCCCCTGGCTGGCCGAGGAGTTGATGCTGCTGCCGAACCTGCGCAGCGTGCTCGTGCTCGGCGCCTTCGGCTGGCAGGCGCTGCTGCCGGTGCTGGCCGACGCCGGCTGGCAGCTGCCCAGGCCACGACCGGCTTTCGGCCACGGCGTGGCGGTACACCTGGCCGGTCCACGTGAACTGATGCTGGTCGGCAGCTACCACGTGAGCCAGCAGAACACCTTCACCGGAAGGTTGACGCCGGTCATGCTGCGCGCTGTCCTGCGGCATGCCGCGGCCGGCGCCGGGCTGCCGGTGCGAGCGGAGGAGGACTGATGCGCCGGATCGGTGTCGAAGAGGAACTGCTGCTGGTCCGGCCAGCAACCCCTCGAGCCACCCCCAGCGGCGAGGAGGTGGTGCAGCGGGCCGCCGAGCACGGCCGGCCGGTGGAGCAGGAGTTCAAGCAGGAGCAGATCGAGATCGCATCCGAACCGCAGTCGGACGCCTCGACCCTGCTGGCCGACCTGGTAGCCAAGCGCGCGGCCGCGATCGCCTCGGCGGCGGCCGAGGGTGTCCAGGTTGCCGCGATCGCGACCAGCCCGGGCCGGGTCCTGCCGCGGGGCACGGAGGACGAGCGCTACCAGCGGATGGTCGCCGAGTTCGGGCTGCTCGCGGCCGAGCAGCTGACGTGCGGCCAGCACATCCACGTCGACGTCGCCGACCCCGCCGAGGGCGTGCGGGCGCTCGACCGGATCCGTGGTTGGCTACCGGTCCTCGTCGCGCTGTCGGGCAACTCGCCGTTCTGGTCGGACCGGGACACCGGCTACGCCAGCTTTCGCAGCGTGCTCTGGGGCCGCTGGCCCTCAGCCGGCCCAGCGCCGCTGTTCGGTGACGAGGACGGCTACCGGGCGGCGATCCAGCAGCAGTTGGATACCGGATCGGCGCTGGACGACGGCATGATCTACTTCGACGCCAGGCTCTCGGCGCGCTACCCGACCGTGGAGATCCGGGTGGCTGACGTGTGCACGGACGTCCGTGACGCGGTGCTGCTGGCGGTACTGGCCCGCGGCCTGGTCGACACCGCTGTCGAGCGGGCTGCCGAGGCTCCGCTGCCGCTCACCCTGCCGGTGCTGCGGGCAGCCTCCTGGCGGGCGGCCCGGTGGGGGATGGAAGGCACCCTGATCAATCCACTGACCGGACTTCAGGAACCGGCGGACCAGGTGCGCGACAGCTTGTTGGACTGGATCACGCCCGCGCTGCACGCCAGCGGGGACCTCGCCCACGTGCAGCAGAACCTGCGTCGCATCGAGCGCGACGGCACCGGAGCCCAGCGCCAGCGGGCGGTGTTCGCTCGCACCGGCGAGCTGGCTGAGGTGGTGGCCGACGCGGTACGACGTACCGCCGCCGGATAGGCTCTGACCACCCACCGCTTGGAGTTCCGATGCACTCTGCCGCTGCCGGCCGACGTCCTGCGCGCCGGTTGTGTTCGCTGGTCGCCGGCATGCTGGCGGCGACCCTGCTGGTGACCGGCTGCGGTGGCAGCAGCAAGCCTGCCGCATCAGCGGTGAGCTTTGCCGGCCTCACGGTCAGCAATCCGAGCGACCTGACCAGCAAGCCGCATGTGACAGGCTCCTCGACTTCGGTCCCGTCGCAGTTGCAGTACAAGGATCTGGTGATCGGCAGCGGTGCCGCGGCAACCCCGACGTCCACCGTGCGGGTGCAGTACGACGGGCTGATCTACCCGACCGGAAAGCAGTTCCAGGCTTCCTGGGACGGCCCGGGAGCAAGTTCGTTCTCGCTGCAGGGTGTGGTGCCCGGCTTCACCCAGGGCATCGGCGGCACCAGTTCGGTGCCGCCGATGAAGGCCGGCGGACGCCGGATCCTGATCCTGCCGCCTGCACTGGGCTACCCGGAAGGGACGCCGGACGGCAGCATTCCGCCGAACACCCCGATCGTCTTCATCGTCGATCTGATCTCGGTCGGCTGACGCCGGTCGGCCGCGACTGCCGCTAGTCGGCGGTGGCGGCGTCGAGCACGAGTCCCGCGCCGATCGCCAGCAACCACGCGTCTTTGGCCAAGGGGGTGCCCTGCTGCGTCGGCCGGAACCGTTCGTCGTGCATGCCCGGCGTGCGGATGTACAGGCCGAGCAAGCCGCCGGAGAACGCGGTGAGCGCCAGCCCGGACAGCGCCGCGCCGACGAAGGGCAGCAGCAGCAGGGCGCCGACGGCGATCTCGGTCACTGCCAGCAGCCGCAGGAAGAGGGCGGCCGGGATGGGCTTGAGGAACGGGTAGCTGCCGCTTGCCATAGCGTGAATGCGCTTGGCGGTCTCGGCGTCACCCGACAGCTTCGCCACACCCGAGTTCAGAATGAAAGCACCGGCCGCGACGCGACCCGGGGCTCGGCGGAGTCTGGCGGCCAGCGACATGGGTTTCCTCCGGTTGCGGTGTGCTTTTCTCCAGATTGCCACACGCTGGCTATCCGCGCGGCTAGAGTCCGCCCTGTGCCCGCACCGCAACCACCCAGCTCTCCCCGGCAACGGCTCGAAAGGTTGCAGCAGCTGAAGGTTCGAACCGGCCTGTTGCCGGTCGCCGAACAAGCCGCCCTCGCCGGGGTCGGCTTCGAGCCGGTGACGGAGGTCATCGGTGCGCTGGCCAAACAGGTGCAGCCAACCGGCTTCTACTCGGCAGGCAACTACTGGCAGGACCGCCGCGGCCGCACCTACACCAGCTCCACCGCGCCGGTGTCGGTAGGAAAGCCCCTGCGCATCAAGGAACTCAAGGAAGGCAACCGGACGGTGCTGGCCCGGATCCGAGCTGAAGCCCAGGCCGCGGGGGCCGACGGTGTTGTCGGGCTGCAGCTGAGTTTGACCCGCGAGGGACGTTCCGGTGGCACCGAGCTGTGGCGCTTCCTGGCGGTCGGAACCGCGGTGCGTTCGACCGGTCGCCGGCGTGCTGCCACCCCGTTCACCACCGATCTGAGCGGGACAGATGTGGCCTCAGCCGTGCGCGCGGGGTGGGTGCCGCTCTCCATGGTGATCGCGCCGGTGATGGCGATCCGGTTGGTGGATCCGTGGTCGCAGGGCGCCCGCCGACGGTGGGCGCCGCCGGGTGAGATCGCGGCCTACGCCGATGTGGTCGGTGTCTGCCGACGCCAGGCGCGCGATGACTTCGCGGCCGAGGCAGAACGCGCAGGCGGCGACGCCGCGGTGCTGAGCCGGATGGAACTCGACTTCGATCCCAACCGCAACGAGGGCTACTGCGAGGCGATGGTCACGGTCACCGGCACCGCGCTCGGGCAGTTCCGGGCGCCCGCGAGGGAAGCTGGATTGCCGATAATGCGTCTTTCCAGCAAGGGAGAACAGTGATGACCGAGCCGGCCCTGCTCTCCGACGCCGCGGTGGAACGGCTGTCCGAGCTGCGCGGTGCCGACCGTCGCGGCAAGGCGCTGTTCACCTCGGATCTGTCGGTGAACGAGTTCCTGCTGGTTCGAGAGGCAGGCTTTCGCCCGCTGGGGCTGGTGCTCGGCTCGAGCATCTACCATGTCGGCTTGCAGACGCGGCGCTGGTCCGCCAGCCAGGAGCTGGACAAGCTGTCCCAGGCGATGTACCACGCGCGCGAGCTGGCGATGACCCGGATGGAGGCCGAAGCCGACAGCCTCGGTGCGGACGGCATCGTGGGGGTGCGGCTGGAGATCGAGTTCAAGCAGTTCGGCCACAACCTGGCCGAGTTCATCGCCGTCGGCACCGCGGTCGTGGCTGACAAGCCGCCGTCCCCGGGCGGTGTATGGCGCAACAACAAGCAGCTGCCCTTCACCTCCGACTTGTCTGGGCAGGACTTCTGGACCCTGATCCAATCCGGCTACGCGCCGCTCGGTCTGGTGATGGGCAGCTGCGTCTATCACATCGCCCATCGCGGTCCGGCGCAGACGATAGGCACATTCGGCGTCAACACCGAGGTACCCAGTTACACCCAGGCGCTCTACGACGCTCGTGAGCTGGCCATGACCCGGATGCAGCGCGAAGCTGAAGCGCTGGACGCCGACGGCATCGTCGGGGTGCAGCTGAACAGTCTCGGCCACCTGTGGGGCGGGCACACCACTGAGTTCTTCGCGATCGGCACCGCGGTCCGACCACTGCGCGATGATCACGTCATCGCGCAACCCACCATGGTGATCGCGCTCAACGACTGACGCTCAGGCCCGGACCACCACGACCGGGCATTCTCCGTTTCGGACACAGTATTCGGCGACCGACCCCAGCAACATGCCCGGAAACGCCGCACGACCCTTGGCGCCCACGACGAGCAGCTGCGCACCTACGGCCTGGGTCAGCAGCGCGGGTCCCGGCGGCCCCTCGACCACGTGCCTGGTCACCTCGAGTTCGGGGTGATCGGCAAGCGCTGCCTCCAGCACCTCGTCCAGTGTCCGCCTGGTATCTGCGGCCGGATCTGACCCTGGCGGCACCCGGGTGATGTAGTTCGGCCAGCGCCAGCTGGCAACCGCCCGCAGCGAGGCACCGGTGAGTTCCGCCTGCTGGGCCGCCCACCGCACCGCGTCGCGCGAGGCCGGGGAGCCGTCAACCCCGACCACGATCACGTCGCTCATCGCCGCATCTCCTCCGCCACCCAGGCGTTCACCGCGCCGCCTCGTCCGTCGGATGAGGCTCCACCCGCAGCGGGGCCAGCGTGCGCCAGAGCAGGAACAGCAGACCGACGATCAACATCGCGATGCCGAGCCAGAGGTTGATGTTGATACCGGCAGCCTTGTGCCGCTCGGAGCTGGAGGTGAAGAAACCAGCCACCGTCAGCAGCACCCCGTACAGGGTGAACAGGCCGCCGATGAGCAGGCGGATGTCGAACAGCTTGGCGGCGGCCGACTTCGGTGCCGCGGCCTCGGAATCGTTCTGAGCCATGTCCACCCTCCCTAGACGAAGATGACCGACAGGACGACGACGAACACGATGCCGGTGCCGCCGAGAAGCTTGGGGGAGGCCCACCACTGCGGCTTGGGCACCGAGGCCGGATCAGGTGCATTCGGATCGGGAATGCCCCAGACCAGCCCTGCCAGCTCGTTGTCGGGCTTGGGCCGGGTGACCAGGCTGACCACCACGGTGACCACCGCGTCGGCGACGAAAGCCGTTATCGCGCCGTAGAAGTTCAGCATCTGGGCGTTGATCTTGGCGTGGCTGGGGTCGAACACGCCGCCCGGATAGAAGTAGGCGATGTGATAGCCGGCGAAGTGCATCACCGCGGCTCCCAAGGTGCCGGCGGCCAGGCCCGAGACACCGGCCCACGGCGTGGTGCGCTTCCAGAACATCGCGATGATGAAGGTGGCGAACAACGGGGCATTGAAGTAGGAGAACAGCAACTGGATGTAGTTCATGATGTTGCTGTAGCCCGAGGCGATGAACGCGGTCAGGATCCCGATCAGGATGCCGACCACGGTCACGATCCGGCCCACCTGCAGGTAGTAGCCATCCCGGCGACCCTTGGCCACATAGGTCTGCCAGATGTCGTAGGTGAACACGGTGTTGAAGGAGCTGACGTTGGCGGCCATGCCCGCCATGAATGCGGCGAGCAGCCCGGCGAGCGCGACACCCAGCGCGCCGTTGGGCAGGTAGCGCTGCATCAGCAGCGGGATCGCGTCGTTGTAGGTGGGGTCGTTCTTGCCGCCGCCATTGAGGTTGCCAACCACGGCTACCGCGACCAGCCCGGGGATGATGGTCAGCGCCGGGATGAAGATCTTCGGGAAGGCGCCGATCAGCGGGGTGCGCTGCGCCGCGGACAGGTCCTTGGCCGACAGTGCGCGCTGCACCTCGGCAAAGTTGGTTGTCCAGTAGCCGAAGGACAAGACGAAGCCCAGACCCATCACGATGCCGATCCAGTCACCGAGCGGGTTCGTCCAGTGCCCGACGTTCGTGCCGCTCCAGGTGGAGAACGCGTGGTGGATCTTGCCCGATGCCTCGATCTTGTGCTTCAGGCCGCCATAGCCGCCGACGTCCTTCAGCCCGATGATCACCAGCGGAATCAGGCCGGCAACGATCACGAAGAACTGCAGCACCTCGTTGTAGATGGCCCCGGACAGGCCGCCGAGCGTGATGTAGATCAGCACGAAGACGGCCGAGATGATGATCGACAGCCAGGTTGGCCAGCCGATGAGGGCGTGGATGACCAGCGCGAGGGCGTAGAGATTGACGCCGGCGGTGAGTACGGCGGCGGCCGCGAAGCTGATCGCATTGAACAGGTGAGTGGCGGGATTGAATCGCCGCAGCAGGAACTCCGGCACCGTGCGGACCCGGGAGCCGTAGTAGAACGGCATCATCACCAGGCCGAGGAAGATCATCGCCGGGACGGCGCCGATCCAGTAGAAGTGCACGGTCGACAGCCCGTACTGGGCGCCGTTGGCCGCCATGCCCAGGATCTCGATGGCGCCGAGGTTGGCCGAGATGAAGGCCAGCCCGGTGACCCAGGCCGGCAGCGAGCGGCCCGACAGCAAGAAATCTTCGCTGGTGGCGACCGCGCGGCGCGCCATCACGCCGATCGCCACGACGAGCGCGAAGTAGATGATCAGGATTGCGTAGTCGAAGGCGTTGACGTCGAGGCGAAGCACGGGCGGTCCCTCCTACGGCTGGATCTCGCCGATGACGACGCCGGGCTGGCTCTCCTCGACCCGGGTCACGAACGCCGTCGGCGGGTTGCCGGCGGAGTCTTGCCACTTCTGCACCAGGGTCAGGCTGAAGGCCTGCGCGGTATCGAAGTCTTCGAAGGGGCCCACTGCGCGCGGCGCGACGAGCGGAGCATCCGGGTCGGTGATGACCACGACGAACATGCGGTGCGAGTCCTCTCGCCCGTACCCGGGCCGATCTCGCTGCCGCCGGGCACCCGTGGGCTCTGGTTTGAGCCGCAGTGCGAACGTACCCACTTTTCGCGCGGCTTACACAGGGCCTCAGATCTCCCAGGTGTGCACGGGCTGGTTTGTGTGCATGTTCTCGACGTAGCGGCCGAGCATCTGTCGAAGCGCATCCGGCCGGTCCAGATTGCGATTCTCCTTTTCCAGCCGGTGCACCACGCTCGTCTGCCACTCGGCTCCGTTGAGATGCGTGATGCAGCGCTGCTCGATGATGCCGAGCAGCCGGTCCTGCACGTCGCCTGCCACCCCCCAGCGGGCCAGCCCCTCGTAGGCCATCGGTAGCAACCGGCGCAGCACCAGCTCGGTGGCCGGCACCTCGCCTAGGCCGGGCCAGTACAGCGTGGCGTTGATGCCGTGTCGGGCGCCGGCGTAGAAGTTGTCCGCGGCGGCCGCGAAGGACAGCCGGGTCCAGATCGGCCGGTCCTCCTCGGCCAGCGTGCGCAGCAGTCCGTAGTAGAAGGCACCGTTGGCGAGGATGTCGACCACGGTCGGGCCGGCGGGCAGCACCCGGTTCTCCACGCGCAGGTGCGGCTTGTTCCGGTAGACGTCATAGACCGGCCGGTTCCAGCGGTAGATCGTGCCGTTGTGCATGCGCAGTTCCTGCAGCTGCGGGATATCGCCGCGGTTGAGCACCTCCACCGGATCCTCGACGTCGCACACCGGCAGGATGGCTGGGAAGTAGCTGACGTTCTCCTCGAACTGGTCGAAGATGGAGTTGATCCACCGCTCGCCGAACCAGACCCGCGGCCGCACGCCCTGTGTCTTCAACTCGGCAGGGCGGGTGTCGGTGGACTGCTCGAACAGCACCACCCGGGTTTCGCGCCACAGCTCCTTGCCGAACAGGTAGGGGGAGTTGGCACCGAGCGCGAGTTGCACACCGGCCATCGCCTGCGCGGCGTTCCAGTTGTTGGCGTACTCCTGCGGGCTTACCTGCAGGTGAAACTGCACGCTGGTGCACGCAGCCTCCGGCGCGATGCTGTCGGAGTAGCTGGACAGCCGCTCCGGCCCGTCGATGTCGATGTGCAGGTCCTCGCCGCGGGCGGCGAAGATCTGCTGCTGCAGCATGGCGTAGCGGGCGTTGTCGGACAGCACGTCGCTGGACAGGTGCGCCGACAGCAGCGTCGGCAGGATGCCGATCATCACGATGTGCGCGCCCTGGCTGGCGGCGCGATGCTCCGCGTCGTTCAGACTCGCCCGCAGGTCGCGCTCCAGCTCGTCACTGGACTGACCGTGCAGCTCCCGCGGCTTGACGTTGATCTCGATGTTGAACTGCCCGAGCTCGGTCTGGAAGTCGGGGTTGGCGATCGCTTCGAGCACCGCCGCGTTCTTCATGGCCGGGTTGTGCTCGGCGTCGATCAGGTTGAACTCGATCTCCAGTCCGGTCATCGGATGGTCGAAGTCGAACTTCGACTCGGTGAGCATCCTGGCGAAGACGTCCAGGCAACGGCGCACCTTCTCCCGGTACCGCTGCCGGTCCCGGCCGGTGAACTCGGTGCTGTCGACGTCCTCACCCATGGGAGCCCTCCGTTCGCTGCCGCAGCGGCTCCAGCTTGGCAGACGGGCGCCCGCTCAGCACGCCTCCAGCACGACAGCCAGCCCCTGCCCGACCCCGATGCAGATTGCGGCCAGGCCGTAGCCGCCGCCGCGCCCGTGCAGCGCGTGCGCGAGGTGGCCCAGGATGCGCGCGCCCGAACAGCCCAAGGGATGCCCGATCGCGATCGCGCCGCCGTGCACGTTCACGATCGCGGGATCGAGCTCGGGCCAGTCGGCAAGGCAGGCCAGCGACTGGGCGGCGAACGCCTCGTTGAGCTCGACCAGGGCCAGCTCCGACCAGTCGAGGCCGGCCCGGGCCAGCGCCCGTTCGGCGGCGGCCACCGGACCGATTCCGAAGTACTGCGGCTCGAGCGCGGCCACCGCACGGCTGACGATCCGGGCCAGCGGTTGCTTGCCGGCGCGCTCGGCCGCGGACCGGTCGCCGATGAGCAGGGCCGCGGCCCCGTCGTTGAGCGGGCTGGCGTTGCCGGCGGTGACGGTGCCATCCGGCCGGAATGCCGGCTTGAGCTTGGCCAGGGCGGCCAGCGAGGTGTCGGCGCGGATGCCCTCGTCCCGCTCCAGTTCGTTGATCGGCACGACCTCGGCGGCGAAGGCTCCGGCCGTCCAGGCCGCAGCTGCCTTCTGATGGCTGGCGAGGGCGAACTCGTCCTGCGCGGACCGGCTGATGCCGTACTTCTCGGCCAGTAGCTCCGTGCACTCGCCGAGCGAGATCGTCCATTCGGCCGGCATCCTCGGATTCACCATGCGCCAGCCGAGGGTGGTGGAATGCAGCGTCTCGGGTCCGGCCGGAAAGC
>DATAKO010000033.1:0-8136 GCA_036261575.1 Jatrophihabitans sp. | reverse complement strand
ACCCGCATTGTGCGGCCGGAAAGGACGTGATCTGGGCCTGATCCGGGTCCTTTCGGGCCGCACAATGCCAAGGGGGGTGCCGGCTAGCTGAGGGCTCGGGCGGCTTCGGGGTCGCAGTCGGTGAGGAACGTGCTGCAGCGCTCGTACTCGTCGATCTCGCCGATCGCCTGCGCGGCCTGCGCGAGAAAGAACAGGGCCCGCAGGAAGCCACGATTCGGCTCGTGCGACCACGGCACCGGGCCGGTCCCCCGCCAGCCGGCCCGGCGCAGCGCGTCCAGCCCGCGGTGGTATCCGGTGCGGGCATAGGCGTAGGCCTCGACGGCGAAGCCTCGACCCAACGCCTCCTCCGCCAGGGCGGCCCAGGCTGCCGAGGATGCCGGGTGGCTGGTGGCGACCTGAACCGGGTCGGCGCCGGAAGCGAGTTGAGCAACGGCCGGATCTTCGGGCAGCAGGGTGCGAGGAGCGAGCAGGTCCATGCCGGTCATTCTGCCGCAGCCCTGATTGGGTGGACCGACAGCGCGTCAGGACGAGCCGTCGGCCTACCGAATCGCCGAAGCCGGGCCGATCACGAGCCGCTGATCGCCGTCCCGGCCGACTGCAGGTTCTCGCAGGCTTCCACCACCCGAGCGGCCATCCCGGCCTCGGCGGCCTTGAGGTACGAGCGCGGGTCGTAGGCCTTCTTGTTGCCGACCTCGCCGTCGATCTTCAGCACGCCGTCGTAGTTGGCGAACATGTGCCCGACGATGGGCCGGGTGAAGGCGTACTGGGTGTCGGTATCGACGTTCATCTTGACCACGCCGTAGGACACAGCCTCGCGGATCTCCTCCAGCGACGAGCCCGAACCACCATGGAAAACAAGGTCGAACGGCTTCGAGCCGGCCGGCAGGCCGAGCTCGCGCGAGGCCACCTGCTGACCGCCCTTGAGCACCACCGGCCGCAGCTTGACGTTGCCCGGCTTGTACACGCCGTGCACGTTGCCGAAGGTCGCCGCCAGCAGGTACCGGCCGTTCTCACCGGAACCCAGCGCCTTCAAGGTGTCCAGGTAGTCCTGGTCGGTGGTGTAGAGCTTCTCGTTGATCTCGTTGGCGACGCCGTCCTCTTCGCCGCCGACCACGCCCACCTCGATCTCCAGAATGATCCGGGCCTCGTGGGTCAGCTTGAGCAGGTCAGCGGCGATCCGCAGGTTCTCATCCAGCGGGACCGCGGAACCGTCCCACATGTGCGACTGGAACAGCGGGTTCTGCCCTGCCTGGACCCGCTCCCGCGAGATCTCCAGCAGCGGCCGCACGTAGCCGTCGAGCTTGTCCTTCGGGCAGTGGTCGGTGTGCAACGCCACGTTGATCGAGTACTTCTCGGCCACCACGTGCGCGAATTCGGCCAGCGCCACCGCGCCGGTGACCATGTTCTTCACCGCCGTGCCGGAGCCGAACTCAGCACCCCCGGTGGAGAACTGGATGATGCCGTCGCTGCCTGCATCGGCGAAGCCCTTCAGCGCCGCGTTGATCGTCTCCGAGGACGTGCAGTTGATTGCGGGGTAAGCGAAGCCGCCCTTCTTGGCACGGTCCAGCATCTCGTTGTAGATCTCAGGAGTGGCGATGGGCATCTTCAGATCTCCGTACTCGCGGGCTGACAGGGCTCGGCTGAAGTATTCCACCAGCGGCGAACACCCATTGCGCGCGCCCGGGCCTGCCTGATCGGCTGGCACCGTGAAGATTCTGGTTCTCGGCGGCACCGTGTTCCTCTCCCGCAACGTGGCCCAGTACGCGGTCGAGCACGACCACAGCGTGACCACGTTCAGCCGCGGCCGAAGCGGCGAGCCGGTCGCCGGCGCCCGGCACCTGATCGGCGACCGGGACGATCCGGATTCGCTGCGTCAGGTGGCCGATCAGGATTACGACCTGGTTTTCGACACCGCCTACCTGCCCTACCAGGCCAGGCAGGCGGCCGACCTGCTCGAGCCGCGCGCCGGGCAGTACGCCTTCACCTCGACCGTGAATGTCTTTCCCGGCTGGCCGCACCAGGCGGACTATCACGCCGGCGGTACCTACGACGGCGACCCGGACGTCCCGGGCGAGCAGGTGCCCGACGGCCTGCCCGAGGGTGGCGAGTACGGCTGGCGCAAGGTGGCGGCCGAACGGGCGGTGCTGCGCCGGTTCGGGCCGGACCGTACCGCCATCCTGCGCGCAGGGCTGATCGTGGGCCGCTACGACGGGGTGGGCCGGCTGCCCTGGTGGCTGCATCGGGTCTCTCGCGGCGGCGAGGTGCTCGCGCCCGGTCGCGCGGAACAGCAGCTGCGCATGATCGACGCCCGCGACATCGCCGCCTTCGCCCTCACCCTCGCGGCTGGAACCTGGGAGGTCACCGGCCCCGCCCATCAGATCAGTCGCGGCCAGTTGATGGCCGAGCTGCGGGCGGTCACGAACTCCACCGCCGAGTTCACCTGGGTCGACGACGGCTTCCTCACCGACGCCGGGGTGCAGGGCTGGACGGAACTGCCGTTGTGGATTCCGGAGGAGGCGGCGCCGGGCGTGTTCGCGCACGACACCGCGCCGGCCGAGGCGGCCGGTCTCGCCTGCCGGCCGGTACGCCAGACGCTGCAGGACGTATGGGACTGGATGCAGGCGATCCCCGGCGGCTGGCAGCCGTCCGAGCGGACGCCGGGGCTCGCTGCGGAACGGGAGCAGCAACTGCTCGCCGGCTGGCACGCCCGCTGATGCGATCATGGCGCCCGTGACCACCGAAGTGCGCAACATCCTGACCGCACTGGCCGGCTTCGATGAACCGTGGCAGCCACGCCGGCTCACCAGCGTCAACGACTACGACGTCAAGGTCGCGAAGTTCGACGGCGAGTTCATCTGGCACAGCCATCCCAACACCGACGAGCTGTTCTACGTCGTGGCCGGCGAGATCACCATCCAGCTGCGCGACCGAGACGTGCAGCTGGGGCCGCACGACGTGTTCGTGGTGCCGCTCGGTGTGGAGCACCGCCCGCGATCGGACGGGCCGGCCAGCGTGTTGATGTTCGAGCTGCAAGGCACCATCAACACCGGCTCGGTCGGCGGCCCGCGTACCGAGCCGCTGCGGGAGCTGGATCAGCGCTCGCCGCGGTGTGGTTGAGCGGGCGGCGCCAGTGTCTTCAGCACGTGGCCCCGGCGCGGTTCAGCGGACGGCGCCAGCCGGTTCCAGCCGCAAGGCCAGCGCCGGGCAGCAGGCCACCGCGCGCCTGACCTCGGCCGCGGGACGCCGTGCCACCGCCGCCTGATCGAGCACCGGGTAGCCCCACTCGTCCCGCCCGATCGCACCGGGCAGCAGCGCTGCACACAGGCCGTGCCCGTCACACCTTGTCCAGTCCACCTGCATGCTCATGCCGGCCTCCCAGAGGTAGCGCGGATGATTGCCAGCTGGCCACGATCCGGCCGGCCGCAGCCGCCTCGGTAGCAGTGCGCGTCCAGCTCGGATGCGAGAACGCCCAGCGCCGAGCGAATGAAACGCACCGCACCATCCGGATGCGCACACGCCCCGCGGCCCGCGACCTGGCGGGCGTGCCGATCCAACGCCGGGCCACTCGGCGCACCCTGCAGCAGGCCAGCCAGATCGGCTGCCAGTGCGGGCAGGCCGAACCGGCACGGCCCGCACTGCCGGGCGGACTCGCCGGCCAGCCAAGCGGCCACCCGGGTCAGCTCGGCAAGCGCGCACGTACCCTCACCGACGAAAACCAGCACGCCTGCGCCGAAGACCCCACCGGCCGCCGAAACGCCTTGTCGGGAAAGGGTCAAGTCGATCGGTGGCAGCCAGGTGCCGTGGTAGCCACCGGTGATCACCGCCTGGCTGGCACCGGCACCGACCTGGTGAGCAAGATCGGCAAGCCGGTAACCGAGCGGCAGCTCGTAGACGCCGGGCCGGGCCACCGCACCACTCACGGTCACCAGCGTGCTGCCGGGTTCACCGGCCACACCGAGCTCGGCGTAGCGGGCCGGGCCGAGCCGGGCCAGCAGCGCCAGCTGCGCGAATGTCTCGACGTTGCTGAGCAGTGTCGGCCGGCCCTGCACCCCTGCCTCGGTCGGCAGTACCCGCCGGCCCGGCGGCAGCCCGTCCCCGCCGTTCAGCGCAGAGATCAGGGCCCGCGCCTCACCGGCAATGAAGCGCTCGGGCACCCGGCGCAGCTCGATATCCCTCGGCAGCTGCGGACGCAGCCGGGCCGCCAGCACCGCATCGGTCACCGCCAGGATGATCCGGCGCGCGCCGATCGCGCTCGCCGCCACCCTGGCTCCGTCCAGCACCAGCTGCGGGTTGTGCTGAAGCAGCGCATGATCCTTGGCGCTGACCGGTTCACCCTCGGCCGCGTTGATCACCACGACCGGCTTGGCGCCAGGCCGGAGCGCCCGTAGCTTGCTCGCCAGCGGGAAGCCGGCACCGCCACGGCCGGTCAGGTTGACCGCATCGAGCAGGTCGAGGAGCCCAGCCCTGCTGTAGGGCGGTGGCGCCGCGGCCGGTGGTGCCGCCAGCAGCCGGGGCGCCATGCCGAGCGCCCGGACCGGCACCAGGCCGCTGGGCCGGGTGCCGGGCAGGATCGCGGTCATGCGCGTCCTCCGATCCGCGCCGGCATCGGCCGGATGCTGGGTGATCCAGCAAGCCGAACCGCACCGGCGGCCGTGACCGTCGCGAGGCCCCCGAGCAGCACGAGCTTCGCCCAGCCCTGCCCCGCGTCGGTGCCGGCTGTCCAGAAGTGCCAGCCGGCCGCGGCCCAGGCGGCGTAGCTCAGCAGGTGTATGCCGCGCCAGCTACGAACCGCCCGGCCGGAGCGGGTGAACGCCGACCGCAGCGCGCCGGTCAGCGACACCGCGACCAGCAGGTAGAGCGCCAGCACGCCGAAGGTCACCGCCAGCGGCCGGTAGGCCGAGGCGAACGGGACGAGTACCCCGGCCGGTCCCACATGAGCGTAGGAGTCTGCCAGCACGGTGAGGATGTGCAATGCCAGCAAGGCCATTCCGGCCAGCGCGGCCGACCGGTGCAGGTACTGGGTGAGCACCCGGGCCGGCACCGCGGCGGTCTTGCGGCTGGTCAGCGCGCCGGCCGCCGTTGCCACGCTGAGCAGCGCGAACGCGGCGACGCCGGCCCCACGTGCGAGGTACCAGATCAGCATGGCCAGCCTCCCAGCCTCGTGCAGCTGGCGTCCGGGCCGACCAGCCTGGCCGGGACGTGCTGCTCGGTCAGCCAGCCGAGCGCGCGGTCGCCCAGCACGATCGCCGCAGTGCTGCAGGTGTTGGCCCGCACCGCGCTCTCTGCCGCGACGCTGACCGTGCGCCACCGGCCGGTGCTCGACCGCCCGGTGCTGGGATCGATGATGTGGTGCAGCCGGCCGCCGCCGGCCGGCCAGCTGCGCACGGTGGTGGTCGATGTGGCCAGACCACCGCGATGCAGCTGAATCTGCTGGCCCGGGCCACCGCGCCGCTCGGCCACCGTGATCTGCCAGTCGTCCTTGTCGCCGGCCACCGCCAGGTCACCGCCGAGTTCCACCAGCACCGAGCAGTCGAACCGCTCGGCAAGCTCGGTGGCGGCCCAGTCCGCCGTCTGCGCCTTGGCCGTCGCGCCAAGGTCCAGCGCCGTACCGGCCGGCACCGTCACGAGCCCGGCCCGCTGGTCCAGCCGAACGTCGCGCCAGCTGGCAACCTGCGGCCGTGAGCCGGGATCGTCGGGCAAGCCGGTGACCAACGTGATGTCACGGTCGTAACCGAGCCGGGCCAGCTGACGGCCGACGGTCGGATCCACCGCACCCCCGGAGGCCGCGGCCGCCTCGAGCGCGGCCTGGACCAGCCGAACCAGCAGCCGGCTGACAGCGACCGGCCGGCCGGCCTGCGCGTTGGCCCGGCACAACTCCGAGTCGGGCCGGAACCGGCTCGCCGCCCGATCCACCCGGGCCATCAGCGCCCGCAGGTGCGTGACAGCCGGCTGTAGCGCGGTGGGCTCGGTGACCACCAGCCGCACCAGGCAGCTCCAGTCTCGCCACACCGCGGTCGGCAGGCCGGCCGGGGCGTCACGCGCCAGCACGGCGGTCATGAGCCGTTGCTCCCGCCGTTGCTGGCGATGCCGCTGTTGCCGTTGGACACCGCGCCGGAGTTGCTGCCACCTGAGCTGTTCGAGCTACCCAGACCGGACGAGCCGGAATCGCCGGTGCCGGTACTGGTCGAGCCGGTGCCGGTACTCGTCGAGCCGGTACCGGTACTGGTCGAGCCGGTACCGGTGCTCGTCGAGCCGGTGCCGGTGCTCGTCGAGCCGGTGCCGGTGCTTGTCGAGCCGGTGCTCGCGTGCGCGGCCTGCTCGACGAAGAAGCCAAGGCTCACCGCGCTGGCCGCAGCGACCAGGCCGCTGACGAGTTTGATGCCGGGGGTCATGCCATTGCTGTTCATGAACTCAACGATGGCGGCCGGTTTTCTCTAGCCCCTCCGAAAAGCCTTTCGGATTCCTGTGGATGGTGATGCGGCCCTGAGCGTGACTCAGCCAAGGCAGACCCGCTCCGTAAGCTCTGCACCCATGACCCACGCGCTGGCCCAGCAACTGCTGGCCAACCCGATCTCCCCGAAACACCTGCTGGGCAGCTACGGCCTGATCGGCTTGATCATCATCATCTTCGCCGAGTGCGGCCTACTGGTCGGCTTCTTCCTGCCCGGGGACACGTTGCTCTTCTCGGCCGGGCTGCTGATCGCCATCAACGATCCGTCCATTCACCTGCCGCCGCTGTGGGTGCTGCTGGTGGCCCTGCCGCTGGCGGCGATCGCCGGCAACCTCGTCGGCTACTGGATCGGCCGCAAGGTCGGGCCGCCGGTGTTCGACCGGCCGGGCTCGCGCATGTTCCGGCCCGAGTACGTGGACCGGGCGCAGACCTTCTTCAACCGCTTCGGGCCGACCACGGTGCTGCTTGCCCGGTTCGTGCCGGTCATCCGCACGGTGGCGACGGTGCTGGCCGGCGTCGGCCGGATGCGCTTCGACCTGTACGCCGTCTACTCCGTCATCGGCGGCATCCTCTGGACTGACGGCATGCTGCTGCTGGGCCGCGGCCTGGGGCACATCTCCTTCGTCCGCAACACCATCGCGCCCAAGATCGACTTCATCCTGGTGACCGTGGTGGTGCTGTCCATCCTGCCCACGGTGATCCACTGGCTGCGGAGCCGGCGCAACGCGCATTGAAACGTCCGTACGCTGGAAAGCATGCTGGAATCGGTACGCGACAGGATTGGTACGGCCCTGTTCGAAAAGGTCGCCGGCGCTGAGGGTCCGGCCCGGCGCGAAGAGATCCACTTCGCCACCGGTCCCCGCTGGTTCGCCGGCGACCGGCCGATCCGGCGGGTGCACGGTGACGCGTCGATGTTCGTCGGTGGCCTGCGCGCACTGCTGCTGCAATCGCTGCACCCGCTGGCCATGGCGGGCGTGGCCGCGCACTCCGGTTACCGCGGGGATCCGTGGGGCCGGCTGGCGCGTACCAGCTATTTCCTGGCGGTGACAACCTTCGGCACGGCCCGCGACGCGGAAGCGACCATCGAGCGGATCCGGGGCATCCACGAACGGGTCACCGGCACCGCTCCCGACGGCCGGCGCTATGCCGCCTCCGACCCGCACCTGCTGCGCTGGGTGCACCTGGCCGAGATCGACAGCTTCCTGGACGCGCACCAGCGCTACGGCGCGCAGCCGCTGGACGAGGCCGGCTGCGACGGCTATGTCGCCGACACCGCCCGGGTCGCCGCGGCGCTCGGGGTGATCGATCCGCCGACCACCGTGGCCGAGCTGCGTGCCGGCCTGGCCGGCTACCGGTCCGAGCTCGCCTCCACCCCGGCGGCCCGCGATGCCGCGCGGTTCATGCTGCTGCAGCCGCCGCTGCCGCTGCCGGCGCGGGCGCCGTACGCGGTGCTGGCCGCCGCCGCGGTGGGCTCGCTGCCTCGCTGGGCACGCTGGCCGTTGCGGCTGCCCTACCTGCCGTTGGCGGAGGCGACGGTGGTGCGGGTCGCCGGCGAGGGCCTGGTGCGCACCATCCGCTGGGTGATGACGCCGCCGGCCGCTACTGCCGCCTGACGGCTCCCGATGCCGCTGTCAGCGGTTGGTGAGCTGCTGGCACTGCTTCTTCAGGTTCGGGTCGTGCGGCTG
>DATAKO010000041.1:0-10751 GCA_036261575.1 Jatrophihabitans sp. | reverse complement strand
GTAGCGGGTCATCATGGCCGGGCTCAGGTTCACCAGTTCGAGGAGCTCGCCGATCCGGGCCCGCCGCTGCTTGCGGCCGGTGGCCAGGCCGTGCACGGCCAGCGGCTCCTCGATCAGGTCGCCGACGGTCAGTCGCGGGTTGAGCGACAGGTACGGGTCCTGGAAGACCATCTGGACTCGCCGGTGCAGCTCGCGCCGCCCGCGGCCGCGGGCACCGGCCCGGTCCTTGTCGTCGAAGACGATACGTCCGGCGTCCGGGCTTTCCAGGCCTACCAGCATCCGGGCCAGGGTCGACTTGCCGCAGCCGGACTCGCCCACGATCCCGAGCGCCTCGCCGGCTCGCACCTCGATGCTGACCCGATCCACCGCGCTGACCCGGCTCCGGCCGATGCCCCGGCCTTGTCGGTAACTCTTGCTGACTCCGTCGGCCTGCAGGATGAACTCAGACATGCAGCACCTCCTCGGCGCGGTGGCAGGCGGATTCGCGGTTCGGCCGGCCGGGGGAGCGCAGTTCGGGACGCTCCTCGGCGCATCGTGGTATCGCCCAGCCGCACCGCGGGTGGAACGAACAGCCCGGCGGCAGGTTGGACAGGCTGGGCGGGGAGCCGGGGATCACCGGCAGGTCTGATCGCACCGAGCCTGACTGCGGCACGGAATTGAGCAGCGCCTCGGTGTAGGGGTGCGCGGGCCGGTCGAACAGCGCGTCCGCGCTGCAGCGCTCCACCACCCGGCCGCCGTACATCACGGTCACCCGATCGGCGATCTCGCAGACCACGCCGAGGTCGTGCGTGATGAGCAGCACCGCCATGTTGAGTTCGGTGCGCAGTCGATCGATCAGTTCCAGGATCTGTGCCTGCACCGTCACATCCAACGCGGTGGTGGGCTCGTCGGCGATCAGCAGTTGCGGCTCCA
Organism: Jatrophihabitans sp.; assembly: GCA_036261575.1. Classification (GTDB taxonomy): domain Bacteria; phylum Actinomycetota; class Actinomycetes; order Mycobacteriales; family Jatrophihabitantaceae; genus Jatrophihabitans_A. Next base: position 9,839 of record DATAKO010000041.1, on the reverse strand, counting down.
GCGCGATCGCCATCGCGATCAGCAGTCGCTGCCGCATGCCGCCGGAGAACTGGTGCGGGTAGGACTTGACCCGGTTCTTCGGATCGGGAATGCCCACCATCGCAAGCAATTCAGCCGCCTGCTCGCGTGCCTGCCGCCTGTTCGCTCCGCGGTGGGTGCGAAACAGCTCGCCGATCTGGTCGCCGATGGTCAGCACCGGGTTCAGCGCCGAGAGCGCGTCCTGAAACACCATGCTCATCTTGTCTCCGCGCAGGCTGCGCAGCTGATCATCCGACTGGGTAAGCAGATCGACGCCGTCGAGCAGCATGCTGTCGGCCCGCACCGAGACTCCGCTGCCGCGGTGCAGGCCCATCACGGCGCGGGCGGTGACCGACTTTCCCGATCCGGACTCGCCGAGCAGGGCCATCAGCTCACCGGCGGCGATATCCAGATCCAGCTCGCTGACGGCGTGCACGGTAGCTTGCCGGCCGCGAAACTCGACCGAAAGACCGCGCACGCTCAAGGCGGCGGCCGTCCGATCGAGCACCGGTACGGACGTGGGCAAAGCGGTCACCAGCGGACCTCCTGGTCGCGCAACAGGGACGAAACCTGACTGACATTTATGTTGAGCTAGCTGCTCCTGCCGATTTATTGCGTAGATCTTGACATTGCTGACTGATGATTGCAAGACTTCGGCCGTCAACCGGGCCGCCAGCTGACGAGCTGGGTGAACCGCCGGTGCCAGTGCCCTCGATCCGGGCCGGATGCCCGGTCCACGATCGCCACTTCCCTTTCCGCACAGACCTTTCCGCACAGAGGAGAACCAGACCAGTGCTCGACAGTGCTCCGCAGTACAAGGGCTACACCTCCTACAGCTATCTGCAGGCGGGCGTGGACTACCCCGACATTCCGTTGGCCGCCGAGATCAACCGGGTTCCGCCGTACGCGGGCCTCGAACTCGACAGCGCGCAGACCCAGCGCACCGAGAGCCTGCTGCGCGAGAACGTCGTCATCTCGCTGCACGACCATCCCTCGGTGTTTCCCGAGAACCTGCATGCCGATCTGCGGGAGTACATCCGTGGCGGCAGGGAAACCACCGGTTTCGCCGGCCTTGCCCGGTCCGGCCTGACCGCCGTCTTCGACAACGTCATGGACGGCACCTGCTGCATCTCCAGCAACGGCGGCTGGAAGTGGAACGACGTGCTGCACGACCTGGGCATGCGGATGTGCGACCTGGCGCATCAGGACTACCTGGTCAAGGGCGAGTCGTTGCAGGACATCTACGCCGCACACCGCGAGGGCAAGCTGGCCCTGGTATTCGCCCTCGAAGCGGCGACCATGATCGAGAACGAGGTCGACCGGCTGGACATCCTGTACGGCTTCGGGGTGCGCCAGATCGGCATCGCCTACTCCGAGGCCAACTATCTCGGCAGCGGCCTGAAGGAGCGCGCTGACGGCGGCCTGACCTACTTCGGCGAGCGCGCGGTCAAGCGGATGAACGATCTCGGACTGGCGATCGACCTTTCGCACTCGGGCGATCAGACCTCACTCGACGTCATCAAGGCGTCCACCAAGCCGGTATTCATGACGCACTGCGGCTCCCGCGAGGTGTGGCCGACCAACCGGATGAAGCCCGACGCGGTCATCAAGGCGATGGCCGAACGCGGCGGCGTGATCGGCCTGGAGGCAGCTCCGCACACCACCCTGTCCCCGCAGCACCCGGCGCATTCGCTCGAGTCGGTGATGGACCACTTCACCCACCTCGTCGAGGTGATCGGGCTCGAGCACGTCGCCTTCGGCCCGGACACCCTGTTCGGTGACCATGTCGGCCTGCACGACACATTCTCGGCCAACCTGTCCATCGGTCAGGCCCATGGCCATGTCGAGTACGAGAAGCAGCCCTACGTCGACGGGCTGGAGAACCCGGCCGAGTGCTTCTACAACATCATCGGCTGGCTGGTGAAACACGGCTACTCCGACGACGAGATCCGCGCCGTCGTCAGCGGCAACATCATCCGCGTCCTGGAAGAGGTTTGGAACTGATGAACAAACTCCGCACCGCCGGCGCCACGCTGGTCGTGGCCGCAGTCACGATGGGACTGGCAGCCTGCGCGCCGGGCAAGAAGGCCAACGCCGACAAGGGTGGCTCCAACAGTGGCAGCAGCAGCAGCCAGACGCTGACCATCGCCTCGACCACCGATGTGGTCAACCTGAACCCGCTGGTCGGCAACAGCCGTACCGACGACTGGGTGACCAACCTGATGTACCCGCGGCTGCTCACCATCAACGCCGACGGCAGCAAGCAGCCGTACCTGGCCAAGGAGTGGGGCTACACCGACGGCGGCAAGACCGGCTACTTCGTGCTGCGCAGCGACTTCAAGTGGAGCGACGGGACCCCGGTCACCGCCAAGGACGTGGCCTACACGCTGAACACCATCAAGACCCAGAATCCCAAGGGTGGCGTGGTGAACGGCTTCATGACCAACATGATCAGTGCCAAGGCGGTGTCCGACACCCGGGTCGAGATCAGCATGAAGCGCCCGGACAGCATCCTGGTTCCCGAGGTCGGCTTCTGGACGGTCATCGTGCCGGCCGAGCAGTTCGGCCAGCACAACCCGGTCGACCAGTTCACCAACACCTCGGACTGGATCAGCGCCGGCCCGTACAAGCTGACCTCGATCGCCAAGGGCCAGAGCTACACGCTGACCCGGGTCACGCCGTACCCGATGGCGCCCAACGGCACGCCGACGGTGGACAAGGTCGTGTTCAAGATCTACCCGGACGTCAACACCGAGATCCTCGCGCTGGAGAAGGGCGACGTCGATGTCATCGCCAACGCCCTGCCGCCGGCCCAGGTGTCGGTGCTGCAGAAGCAGAGCGGCATCACCGTGGAGAAGGTGCCCGGCCTCGGCTTCACGCACATGACCTACAACATGAAGCGCAAGCCGCTGGACAACGTGCTGGTCCGCCAGGCCCTGGCCCATGCGGTCGACTACGACGCGATCCGCAAGGTCGCCGTGCAAGGACAGGCGATCAGCGCCAACAGCAGCCCGATCACCCCGTCGCTGGCCGAGTACGCCGACCCCTCGGCGAAGGAGTACACCTTCGATCCGAACCTGTCCAAGCAGCTGCTGCAGCAGGCCGGGGTGAGCAACCTCAAGCTCAACATGATCTATTCGATGCAGGATCCGGTGGTTGCGGCATGGGCGTCGATCGTGAAGAGCGATGCGGCCAAGGCCGGCATCACGATCAACCTCGAGGGCATGGATCGCAACACCTACCTGGCCAAGACGACCAACGGTGATTACGACATCTACGCCGGATCGTTCGCGATCATGGACGAGCCGGTGTCGAACATGGCCCTGCAGTACCTGCCCGACGGTGCGATCAACTACTCCCAGGTCAACGACCCGAAGCTGACCTCCCTGATCGAGCAGGCGCAGGCGACCACCGACAAGACCCAGATCAAGTCGCTGGTGCAGCAGGCCTCGACCTACGTTCGCGACAACGTGATCGACAACATCATGTACGTGCAGAACCTGTACGTCGCGCACAGCTCGAAGTGGACCGGTTTCGTGGTCAAGCCCAGCGAGTTGCTGTCGATCCTCGACCCGCAGTCGCTGGCCAACGTGACCAAGACCGGCTGAGAAAGGGGTTTGTGCTGTGCCACCGTTCGCCGCCTTCCTGCTCAAGCGTCTCGGCCGGGCATTGCTCACGATGTGGTTCGCCATCACCGTGACGTTCCTGCTGCTCCGGCTGCTGCCGGGCGACCCGGCGGTGGCGGTGGCCAGCACCAACATGGACGCCTCGATGCGCCATGAGCTGCTCAAGCAGTACGGCCTGACCCAGCCGTTGTTCACGCAGTACGTCAAGTACCTGGGCCAGTTGCTGCACGGCAATCTGGGCCAGTCCTTCACCCAGTCGCAACCGGTCACCGATGTGCTGATGTCCCGGCTGCCCTGGACGTTGCTGCTCACCGGGTCCGCATTGATCCTGACCGTCCTGGTCGGCGTGCCGTTGGGGGTCATCGCCGCCACGCACGCCGGCCGGACGGTCGACCGGCTGGTGCAGACCAGCGGCGTCATCGGACAGTCGCTGTTCGTGCCCAGCGTCGGCATCTTCCTGCTGTTCGTGCTGGGCCTGCAGCTGAAGCTGCTGCCGATCGGCGGCGCGTACGACGAGAACGCCTACGGGCTCGGCTGGTACGCCAGCGTGCTGCAGCACCTGGTGCTGCCATGCGTGAGCCTGGTGCTGGTCTCCCTCGGCTCGTACGTGTTGACCATGCGCGCCACCCTGATCGAGTCGCTGGGCGAGGAATACTGCCTGCTGGCGATGAGCAAGGGGCTGTCGGACCGCAGGGTCATCTGGAAGCACGCCCTGCGCAACGCGCTACTGCCCACCACCACGCTGCTCGGCCTGCAGCTGGGCTTCATGGTGGGCGGAGCGGTACTGACCGAGACCATTTTCGCCTACCCCGGTGTCGGGCGGGCGATCTACGAGGCGGTGACCCAGTTGGACTACCCGGTACTCCAAGGTGCCTTCGTGTTGCTGGCCGGCACGGTGGTGGTGGTCAACATGATCACCGACCTCGCCTACGGCCTGCTCGACGCCCGGGTGCGTACCGCATGACCGCCACCGCAGAGATCACCTCGGTCACCGCCGAGTCCTTCGTCGAGGCGCCCACTGCCGCCGCGCAGACCTGGGACGCCTTCCGGCGCAACCCGCTCGGGCTGATCCCGCTGGCCATCCTCGCCCTGCTCGGCGTGATCGCGGTGTTCGCCCCGCTCATCGCCAGCTATCCGGGCGGTTACGGAGCGGATGTGCTGCAGGCGCCCTCGGGCCAGCACTGGTTCGGCACCGACAACCTCGGTCGCGACATCCTGTCCGAGGTGGTGTGGGGCACCCGGGTCAGCATGCTGGTGGCCGTCTGCTCCTCGGCCCTGGCGATCGCGCTCGGAGTGCTGCTGGGCGTGCTCGGCGCCTACTTCCGGCGGATAGACAACGTGATCGGCACCGTGGTCGACCTGTGCCTGTCGCTGCCGGTGCTACCGCTGACGATCCTGGTCGCCGCGCTGGCCGGCCCGTCCCTGCAGACCATCATCCTGATCATCGCTTTCTTCTCCTGGCCCGAAGTGGCCCGGGTGGTGCGCTCGCAGGCACTGGCCGTGGTCAACCTGCCCTACGTCGACGCTGCCCGGGTGATCGGGGGCCGGCACACCTGGATCCTGCGCAAGCATGTGCTGCCCGCCGTGGCCCCGGTGATCGTGGTGTCGATCGTGCTCACCGCATCGCGTGCGGTGCTGAGTGAGGCCGGGCTGGCCTTTCTCGGCCTGGGCGATCCGAACAGCTGGTCATGGGGGCGAATCCTGTACGAGGCCCAGCAGTCCGGTGCGATGTCCAGCGCTTGGTGGACCACGCTGTTCCCGTCGCTGGCCATCCTGCTGCTGGTCGTGTCGGCCACCCTGATCGCGATCGCTTACAACGACGCGCGCAACCCGAAGTCGAGGCAGCGCTGATGGCCTTCCAGCAGCGTCTGCCGGTCGAGTTCTACCAGCGCGTTCAGGCCCGGGTCCGCGATCGGCTGAGCGCGGCGGGCCACGACGCCGGGCTGTTCGATCACCCTGACGACGTGGCCTACCTGACCGGCTTCTTCCACCATCCGGGGGAGCGTCCGGTCGTGGTGTACCTGCCCGCCGACCACGCCGATGCGGTGCTGCTACTGCCAGAACTGGAGCGCGAGCACGCCGAGTGGCAGCGCTCGGCCGCCCAGCTGGTCAGCTATCCCGAGTTTCCCGGCGTGCGCAGTCCCTGGCGTTACCTTGCCGATGAGGTGCCCGCGCCGGCCGGGCTCGGAGTGTCCGCCGGGCTGAGCATCGGGCGTCAGCAGCAGCTGGCCGGGCTGTGGCCGGGCAGCCGGCTGGCCGTCACCACGGCGGTCTCCGACGAGCGGCTGCGCAAGCACCCTGAGGAGATCGCGCTGCACGCCGAGGCAGCCCGGATCACCGACCGGATGATCGAGGCCGGCATCGCGCTGATCATCGACGCCGCCCGTGCCGGCCGCGACCTGCCCAGCGAGGCCGAGCTGGCCGGGCATGTCGGCTCGGTCGGCACCTCGATGATGTATGCCGAGCACGAGAATGTGGTGGTGGTCGGGCTGCTGGCCGGCGGCCTGGTCTACGCCGGCCCGAACAGCGCCAAGCCGCACGGGCTGCCCTCCGGCTACCGGCTGCGACCGGGCGACACCTTCATGCTGTCGCTGGGCTGTGCGGTCGGCGGCCGGTACGTGGAGGGCGAGCGCACCTTCTTGCTCGGCGAGCCCAGCAGCGAGCAGCGCCGCTACTACGAGGTGGTCCGGCAGGCGCAGCAGACCGGCATCGACTCGATCCGGCCGGGCATCACCTGTGCTGAATCGAACAAGCTGTGCCTGGACGTGATCAGGGCGGCCGGCCTCGAGCAGTTCCTGCGGCATCGGCAGGGTCACGGCATCGGCATCGGCATGCACGAGCCGCCGTGGCTCGAGGACGGTGACAGCACCGTACTGGCGGAGAACTTCGTGGTCTCCAACGAGCCGGGCATCTACGTGCCAGGGCACGCCGGCTACCGGATCTCCGACTCCATGCTGGTGACCGCGGACGGCGCCAAGCCGTTCACCTCCTACCCCAAGTCCCTCGACGACATCGTGATCGACCTGTAGAAGCGGAGCAACGATATGCGCGTGAACATCAACGGAAACGAGCTGCTGGTCAAGGATCTCGGCGATCCGCAGGCGCCGGTCATGATCGTGCACCACGGTGCGCCCGGCCTCGGCTCGCACGCCGAGCCGCTGGCCAGCTTCGGCCCGTTCGCCGACGAGTTCCGGGTCATCGTGTTCGACGCGCGCGGCTCCGGCGAGAGCGAGGGCAACGGCCCGTTCACGCACGAGCAGTGGGCAGCCGATGTCGAGGCGCTGCGCGAGTGGTCCGGCGCCGAGCAGATCGTGATGGCAGGCGGTTCCTATGGCGGGTTCATCTCGCTGGAATACGCGGTGCGCTATCCCGATCGGGTGCGAGCGCTGGTGCTGCGCGACACCTCGGCCGACAACTCCAACGAGGAGCTCGCCCGTGCCAACGCCCTGGCCAACACCCGGGTCGAACTGGATCTGGGCAAGTTCTACCGGATCATGGACGGCAAGGTCACCAGCAACGAGGATCTGCGGGAGTGCTGGGCTGAGATCCTGCCGCTGTACGACCACGTCTACGACCCGGCGGCGGTCGAGCGCAAGGTCGCCGCGACGCCCTACCGCTACGAAACCCACAATTGGGCCTTCACCCACAACATGCCGCATTACGATCTGACCGCACAGCTGCCCAGCATCACCTGTCCCAGCCTGGTGACCGTCGGTCGCGGGGACTGGATCACGCCGGTGGCCTGCAGCGAGAAGATCGTCTCCCTGATCCCGGGAGCGCAGCTGGTGGTGTTCGAAGAGTCCGGGCATTCACCCCAGATCGAGGAGGCCGAGCGATTTCAGCACGTGGTGCGAGAATTCCTCCGGTCGGCGCTGGCGACAGCCGGCCGGCCTTGACCGTCGGCACCGATCCGGTACTCGACGAGCTCGACCGCCGGATCGTCGTCGAACTGCAGTCCGACGGGCGGTCCAGCTGGACCGAGATCGCCGAGCGGGCCGGCACCACCGTGCCGACGGTGGCCCGGCGCGCGCAGAACCTGTTCCAGCGGCGCATCCTGCGGGTCGGTGTGGTGGCCGACATCCACCACGCCGGGCCGGCGGAGCTGTTCCTACTGCGAATCCGGTGCAATCCCGGCCAGCAACTGGCGGTCGCCGAGCAGCTGGCGACCCTGCCGAGCATCCGGTTCCTGGCGATCACCGCCGGCGGCAGCGACCTGGTCGCTGAGATGGTGTGCCGCCGGGACGAGATTCCGAGCCTTCGCCTGATCACCGACGTGCAGCTCATCAAGGGCGTGCTCAGCTGCGAGAGCGACATGGTGCTGCACACCTACAAGGTCGCGCACGACTGGAGCCGGGCGCTGCTGGCGGGACAGGTGCAGACCGCGCCGAGCCAGGTGGTGCACGAGTGCGACCCGTCGCATTTCGACAAGCTGGGACTTCAGATCGTGGAGGCGATGCGGGTGGACGGCCGGGCCAGCTTCACCTCCGTCGCCGAGACGTTGGGCGCCAACGAGAGCACCGTGCGCCGCCGCTTCGAGGCGATGGCCGAGCAGGGCTGCATCCAGGTGGTCACCATCGTCGCGGCCGCCGCGCTGGGCTTCGAGTTCGAGACGCTGGTGCAGATCGAGGTGGCGCCGGCCCAGATCGGTGCGGTGGCGCAGGAGCTGTCGGATTACGTGGGTGTGCGCTACCTGGCCGGCACGCTCGGCTCGTCCTCGCTGTTCGCCGAGCTGATCCTGCCGACCACCGCTGACATGCACCGGTTCCTGACCGATCAGCTCGCCCACCTGGAGGGGGTGCGCGGCTGGCAGGCCTATACCGAACTGATCACGCTCAAGCGCGGCTTCGTGGAGACGCCGTGGTGGCGCGACCGGATCGAGCCGGCCGGCTCCGGGCGGCGCCGCCGCTGACTGCGCGGCATGATCGAGGGGCCCAGCACGGCCCGGGCGCGCGTCGAGGCGGTCATGGCGGGCTCGGGCTCACCTGCGATCAACGTGAGGGAGTGACGCGATGCCGGCCTGGATCTGCGTGACCTGCGGAGTGCAGTATCCGGACACCGAGCAGCCGCCGGCCGGCTGCCCGATCTGCTCCGACGAGCGGCAGTACGTCGGCTGGGAAGGCCAGCGCTGGACCACGTTGGCCGAGCTGCAGGACGATCACGTGCTGGAGTTCCGTGAGGAGGAGCCGGGGCTAATCGGTATCGGGGTGGATCCGCCGATCGCCATCGGGCAGCGAGCGTTGCTGGTGCGCACGCCGCACGGCAACGTGCTCTGGGATTGCGTGTCCTACCTGGACGAGGCTGCCCGCCAGCGGATCGAGGAACTCGGCGGGATCGCTGCCATCTGCATGTCGCACCCGCACTTCTACGCAGCGCACATCGAGTTCGCCGATGCCTTCGACGCCCGGGTCTTCCTGCCCGCCGCCGACCGGCAGTGGATCCAGCGCCGGTCCAGCCGGATCGAGCTGTTCGACGAGCAGGTCGAGCCGCTACCGGGCATCACCGTCGCCCGCATCGGCGGTCACTTCGACGGTGCCGCGGTGCTGCACTGGCCGGCCGGATCGCAGGGACGCGGAGCGCTGCTCACCGGGGACACCATCACGGTGGTCCAGGACCGCGACTGGGTCAGCTTCATGTGGAGCTTCCCGAACCTGATCCCGCTGGACGAGCACACCATCGCCGACATTGCCGAGCGGATCGAGCAGTTCCGCTTCGACCGGATCTACGGCGGCTGGTGGGGCCGGGTGGTGGTCCGCGACGGCGCGGCCGCGGTACGCCGGTCGGCCGATCGCTACATCGCCCGGCTGCGCGGCGAGTACCCCGGACGCGACTAACCTCAGCGGCATGGACAGCGAAGAGTTCGAAGTGCCGGAGTCACCGGCGACGTGGGAGAACGTGGCGGTCGGCAAGGCCAAGGAGGCGCTCGGCAAGCTCACCGGCGACGAGGAGCTGGTCGAGGAGGGCGAGGAGCAGGAAGACATCGCCCGCGAGGTGCGCTCGGAGTACCGCGAGGAACACGGCGAGCCGCGCGGCTGATCGACAGCGGCGGCGGACCGGTCAACCTGCTCGACCGGCCCGCCCAGCCTGTGCGATTCTCACCCGACCCGGCCGGTCAGCTCACCACAGCCACGGCCGGTGCTGCACGAACGACAGCCGGGTCCAGATGCGTCCCAGCCCCCAGGTGCTGCCTGCGGCGAC
>DATAKO010000031.1:0-12026 GCA_036261575.1 Jatrophihabitans sp. | reverse complement strand
CCAGGCGGCCGGCCCGGCGGCGAGGAACGCATCCAGGTTGCCGCCGCCGAACAGCTGGGCGCGGCCGGGCAGCAGTGCGGCGCTCAAGGCCCGCAGCGGCAGGACCCATTCGCCGATCCGCACCGCCGGGCCATCCGCGGTGGCCCCGTAGGGCAGCGTCTGCACCCCGAACGGGTCGGCGGGATCGATTTCCAGCCAGCTCACGTGTTCTCCCTCGCTGATTCGGCTTGCCTGCATCCTTGCCTCCATCCAACTGCATCCAACCAGCGTGGCCGGGATATCCGCGGCGCTCACTAGGCTGGGTGAGTGACTGATGCGGAGACGGCGGGCAGCGGCCCCATCCTGGCCGGGCCCGACGCCGACTCGTTCCGGCACGTGCTGGGGCACTACCCGACCGGGGTGGCCGTCATCACGGCTCAGTCGCCGAGCGGGCCGGTCGGGCTGTCGATGAACTCGTTCACCTCACTGTCGCTGCAACCGCCGCTGGTGCTGTTCTGCCCCGCAGTCAGCTCCTCAACCTGGCCGCTGCTGCGCGATGCAGGCCAGCTGGCCATCAACGTGTTGTCCGCCGGCCAGGAGGAGGTGAGCCGGCGCTTCGCGACACCCGCGGCTGACCGGTTCGCCGGCTTCGACTGGTCGGTGGGGGAGAACGGCGCCCCGTTGCTCACCGATGCACTGGGCTGGCTGGAGTGCCGGGTGCAGGCCGAGTACCCGGCCGGTGACCACACCGTCGTGATCGCGGAGATCCAGCGGGTCGGTGTCCACGACGCCATCGCCGAACCGCTGGTGTTCTTCCGCGGCGGCTACTACGCCGGCGTCTCGGCCGCGGCGTCCGACGACTCCACCGGCTGATCCGGGTCAGCCGCAATACCGGTCCTCGACCGCGTCCATCGCCGCCTGCACCCGTCGAATCGACACCGGACCCGCTGTGCCGAGCTGCTGGGCGAAGACGCTCACCCGAAACTCCTCGATCTGCCAGCGCAGCTCGGCTAGCTCCGGCACCTCGCCGACTCGCTGCGCCAGGTCTGCCAGGTCGGCGAGCAGCACCTCTACCTGCGCCTGCCGGTCCCGGTCCCGGCCGAGGTTGACCCCGACATCGTCCACACGGTGTTGCATTGCTTTCAGGTAGCGGGGCAACTGCGGCAGCCGTTCGGCACCGGTGCCAAGCACGAATCCGGGATGGATCAACGCCTGTAGCTGCGCCTGCAGCTCGGTGCGGGATTGCTGTGCAGGTGCGGCGGTGAGCGAGGCCAGAGCCACCTGCAGCTGCTGTGCCAGTGCCACGATCTGCTCCACCAGCTGCAGGATCCGGGCCGCTTCGCCGGCGAATGCCGCCGCCACCGCTTCCTTTGCCCCCAGGTACTCCGCGCGGCGCCATGGCAACGGACCGGACAGCGCAAGCTGGTGATCCACCGCCGCCGCGATGACGTCGGCGAGCAGCGCACCGGGGGAACCGTGCGGTGCGGCGCTGAGGGTCAGCCGGGAGCGCGGGTTCAGGCCGCGGACCAGGGATTTGGCAGGCGAGGGAAGCCCGATGATGAGCAGCCGACGGACGCCAGCACGATGCGCCGCGGCCTGCGCAGCCGCGGAACCGAAAACGCGGATGTTCACGTCGTCGCCGTGCTCCGTCAGCGCCGGATAACCGGTCATGGTGACGCCGTTGACAGATCGGCGGACCTGCTGCGGCAGCTCGTCGAAGTCCCAATCCCGCAGCCCGTCCCTGGCCACGTCGGCGGTCACCGATTCGAGCGTCTGGCTGACCCTCGGCGCGAACTGGCGCTGAAGCGCGGCGAGGTCCTTGTCCTGACCGAGCACGCGTCCGTCGGCGTCCAGCACCTGGTAGGTCGGCCGCAGATGGGCAGGCAACCGATCCGGGTCCCAGGAATCGATGGGCACCTCGATGCCGCGCGTGGCCAGCAGCTCGGACAGCACAGTGGTGACCCGGGCCGCCGACACGTCGGCGGGCAGTTGCGCGACCAGCGACGCCGCGGTGTCCGGGATGGGCACGACGGCCCGGCGCAACTGCTTGGGCAGCGTGCGCAGCAGCCCGGTCACCAGCTCAGCCCGCAGGCCCGGAACGTGCCAATCCAGCCCGGTTGCGGTGGCCAGCGCCGGCAACGGCAGCTGCACGGTGACGCCGTCCGTCGCCGAGCCGGGATCGAACCGGTAGGACAGCTCGGCGCTGAACTCACCCGAGGTCCAGCGGTCCGGGAACTGCTCCGGCGACACCTCGCCGGCCCCGGCTCGGACCAGATCGGAGGCGGACAGATCGAGCAGGGTGGGCGTCTTGTGCCGTGCCCGCTTCCACCACGAGTCGAAGTGCCGGGCCGATACCACCGAGTCGGGAATGCGCTTGTCGTAGAAAGCGAAAACCGACTCGTCATCGACCAGGATGTCGCGCCGGCGGGCCCGGTTCTCCAGCTCTGCCAGCTCGGCGACCAGCGCGCGGTTGGCCCGGAAGAAGTGATGCCGGGTATCCCAGTCGCCCTCCACCAGCGCATGCCTGATGAACAGCTCCCGGGCCAGCACCGGATCCACCCGGTGATAGCCCACGTTGCGCCCGACCACCAGCGGCACCCCGTACAGGGTGACCCGCTCGACCGCCATCACCGCACCGCGCTTGCGCTCCCAGTGCGGTTCGCTGTAGCTGCGCTTGACCAGCTGCGGCGCCAGCTCCTCGGCCCATTCCGACTGCACCGCGGCGTTCACCCGGGCGTAGAGCCGTGAGGTCTCGACCAACTCGGCCGCCATTACGAACTGCGGCTGCTTCTTGAACAGCGCGGAGCCCGGAAAGATCGCGAACCGCGCATTGCGCGCCCCGAAGTAATCCCGCTTGGCGGGATCGCGCAACCCGATGTGCGAGAGCAATCCCGACAGCAGCGCCCGGTGGATCTGTTCGAACTGCTCGGGAGCGGTCGACGGCTGGTCGCCGATCCGCACACCCATGCCCTTGACGACCTGCCGCAACTGCCCGACGAGGTCCTGCCATTCCCGGATGCGCAGGTAGTTCAAGTACTCGGCGCGGCACATCCGGCGGAACTGGTTACCCGAGAGCGCCGACTGCTGCTCCCGCAGGTAGTTCCACAGGTTCAGGTAACCGACGAAGTCGGAGGAGGGGTCGAGGAACCTGCTGTGGAGCTGGTCGGCCGCCTGCTGATGCTCTGCTGGCCGCTCCCGCGGGTCCTGGATGGACAGCGCGGCGGCCAGCACCAGCACGTCGCGCAGCACGCCGCGCTGCTCGGCCTCCAGCACCATCCGGGCCAGCCGCGGGTCCACCGGCAGCTGTGCGATCCGCCGGCCGAGCTCGGTGAGGCCGCGCCGGCCGGTGGACTCCAGCGCGCCCAGCTCGACGAGCAGTTGCACACCGTCGGCGATCTGGCGCGCGTCCGGCGCGTCCAGGAATCCGAATCGCGCGACATCGCCCAGGTCCATGGTGGCCATCTGCAGGATGACCGAGGCCAGGTTGGTGCGCAGGATCTCTGGGTCGGTGAATTCCGGCCGGGAATCGTGATCGGCCTGGGAGTAGAGCCGGATGCAGATGCCGTCCGAGGTCCGCCCGCAGCGGCCGGCCCGCTGCTTGGCCGATGCCTGGGAAACCGGTTCGATGGGCAACAGCTGCACCTTGGTGCGCTGGCTGTAGCGGGAGATCCGCGCCGTCCCGGTGTCGATGACGTACTTGATGCCCGGCACCGTCAGTGACGTCTCGGCGACGTTGGTGGCCAGCACGATCCGCCTGCCGGTGTGCGGTGCGAACACCCGGTGCTGCTCGCCGGCCGACAGGCGCGCGTACAGCGGCAGAATCTCGGTCGCGGGCAGCTCCAGACCGGCGAGATGTTCGGCAGCGTCCCGGATTTCCCTTTCGCCGGAGAGGAAAACGAGGATGTCGCCGGCCGGTTCCCGGCTCAGCTCCAGCACCGCGTCGGCGATGCCGGTCAGCGGATCGCGATCCTCGATCGGCCCGTCGCCGTCCTCGCCGGTCAGCGGCCGGTACCGCACCTCGACCGGGTAGCTGCGACCGGAGACCTCGACGATCGGCGCGCCGTCGAAGTAGTCGGCGAAGCGTTGCGGATCGATGGTGGCGGAGGTGACGATGACCTTGAGTTCCGGCCGCTTCGGCAGCAACTGCTTGAGGTAGCCGAGCAGAAAGTCGATGTTGAGGCTGCGCTCGTGTGCCTCGTCGATGATGATCGTGTCGTACTGCCGCAGCATCCTGTCGCGCTGGATCTCGGCCAGCAGGATGCCGTCGGTCATCAGCTTGATCAGGCTGCTCTCCGATACCCGGTCGGTGAAGCGCACCGCGTAGCCGACGGTCTGGCCCAGCTCGGTGCCCAGCTCGTCGGCGATCCGCTCGGCCACCGCCCGGGCGGCGATCCGCCGGGGCTGGGTGTGCCCGATGGTGCCGAGCACACCGCGACCGAGTTCCAGACAGAGCTTGGGCAGCTGCGTCGTCTTGCCGGAGCCGGTCTCGCCGGCGACCACGATGACCTGGTGCTCGGCGATCGCCGCCAGCAGGTCGTCCCGGCGCTGGACGACCGGCAGCTGTTCCGGGTAGCGAATGGTGGCTGGTACCGCGGCCTGCCGAGCCGCCAGCCGCTGCTCGGCGCGCGCCACGTCCTGATCCAGCCGCTGTGGATCGTGCCGTCCCCGCAGCTGGCGGGCGAGCCGGTGCCGGTCGCGGAAGGCCAGCCGGTCGATCCGGGCGGCGAGGGCGGCCGCCGCCGGTGCGGAGGTCGGGGCGGCCGGCGGCGAGGAGGCAGACATGAGCGCCTACCAGCGTAATGCTTCGTCCGACTACGGGTACCGGCTCCGGCCGGTGACGCAAGGCGGGGACTGCGAACCTGGCTCAGCAGCCATCCGGGCCGGCAACCGGAACCGTGTCCGCCGGCTGATGGAACGCTGCCCGCAGCCACAACCGGTAGGTATCGAGCCCGAAGGCAGAGCTGTATGAGGTGTAGTCGACGCAGCCGCCCTGGTGCAGGCCACCGATCACGCCGGTGACCACCCAGCTGTGCCCGATCCGGGCCAGCCAGGGCGCGCCGCTGGTACCGCCCACGTAACCGGCACAGTTGAAGCTCGGGTACTTCCCGAAGTAGTAGGCGCTGACGTTGCACGAGATCGGCTGGTCCTCGATGCCGGCAGGGTAGGACGGCACGCTCAACTGCTCGCCCGGCCGCGGCGCCGGCGCGATGGCCTCGGCCACCCTGGTCACGTCCGCCACACCGACGCTGCCACCGGGAACCTGGCGGCGCGCCAGCCTGAGGATGGCGACATCGTGCTGCGGGTCCTGATCGCTGATCCACGACGGGTCGACGTAGGCGGCCACGCTGGTCCAGACGCCGTACGGTGTGGCACCGCGGTCGTAGCCAGGCGCGAACAGGATGCCGGTGCCGTTGCCTGACACGCAGTGCGCGGCGGTCAGGATGAGGTCGTGCCCGGGGGAGTCCAGCACGCTCGCGGTGCAGGTGTGCTGACGTGCCAGACCCGCGGAGAAGAGCGGCCCGACCAGCGCGGTGGCCGGCGCCGCAACCGCTGACGGCGTGTTCGGCGGTGCGTTCGAGGCGGACGCGGCGGTGGTCAGGGTCAGCGTGACGGCAACGGAGACCGAGGTCACCAGCCAGTGCGTCAGGCGCATCGCGTAATCATGTCGTGACTTCCTGTGAATGCCGCTCCGACATGCTCAGTGCGAGCAGCAGCGCAAGCACGGTGTAGCCGGCCACCACCAGCACCGTGGCGTGCCAGCCGCCGTGGGCGAAGGCCAGCCCGGTGAGCGAGCCGAGCACGCTGGAGCCCGCGTAATAGGCGAGCAGGTACAGCGCGCTGGCCTGCGCGCGGGCCCGGGTCGCGCGCCGGGAGACCCAGCCGCTGGCCACCGCGTGCGCGGCGAAGAAGCCGCCGGTGAACACGAGCAGTCCCGCGGTCACCGCAATCAGCCGGTCGGGCGCGGTGAGCGCCAGGCCGGCCCCCATCACCGCGATGGAGCCGCACAGCACCCGGCGGCGGCCCCAGCGGTCGGCCAGCCGGCCCGCCACCGTCGAGGTCGCGGTGCCGGCCAGGTAGGCAAGAAAGATCAGACCGATGCTGGCCTGGCTGAGCCGGAACGGTGGGTGGGACAGCCGGTAGGTCAGGAAGTTGTAGCTGGCGACGAAGCCGCCCATGAGCAGGAAGGCCAGCAGGCACAGCCGCACGATCCCGCTGTCGCGCAGCTGTCCGGCCACCGAACGGCGCAGCACGGGCCAGCTCAGCGGCACCGGCCGGAAACGCTCCGCCGGCGGTATGCGGTAGCTGAACAGAGCGGTGGCGACCACCCCGAGCACGCCCACCGCACACACTCCCCACCGCCAGGAGCCGGCGTCACCGGCGGCAGCCGCGACAAGCCGGCCGCCGACCCCGCCGAGGGAATTGCCGGCGACGTAGACACCCATCGCCGCACCCACCGAGCTCGGGTGCACCTCATCGCCGACGTGGCCCATCGCCACTGCGACCACGGCCGCCAACGCGACCCCGACCAGCGTCCGCAGCACCAGCAGCGTTGCGAGGTTGGGCGCGGCAGCCGAGGCGAGCACGAGCACACACGCGGCGATCAGGCCGAGCCGCATCAACCGGATCCGGCCGAACGCCTCGGCCAGGCTCGACAGCGGCAGGATGGCGATCGCCAGCGCGCCGGTGCTCGCCGACACCGTGAGACTGGCGCCGGTCGGGTCAGCGCGCAGGTCCGAACCGATTGCCGGCAGCAGCGGCTGGGTGCAGTAGAGCAGCGCGAAGGCCGCCAGCGCCGCACCCAGCATGGCCCGCTGCAACCGGACGAACTCAGCGGTGCCGGCGCGGTGGCCGGTGTCGCGGTCGGCGAGGCGTGTCATCGCCTCCTACGGTGCCACCGGGCCGGCCCGGCGTGCCGCGGGTGAGACCAACCTCGCGCCAGCGTGCTCCGGCAACAGCTACCAGCCGCGTTCGCGCCATTCGGCCAGGTGCGGCCGCTCCGCGCCCAGCGTCGAGTCGTCGCCGTGACCCGGATAGAACCAGACATCGTCGTCGTAGACATCGAAGATGCGGTTGCTGACATCGGCGATGAGCTGCTCGAAATCCGCCGGCGACCAGGTCTTGCCGACGCCGCCCGGAAACAGCGAATCGCCGGTGAACAGATGCTGGGAGCCGTCGGCGTCGCGGTAGTAGACCGCGATGGAACCCGGTGTGTGCCCGCGCAGGTGAATGGCGCGCAGTTCCAGATCACCGACGTGTACCACGTCCCCGTGCCGCAGCCGGCGATCGGTCGGCACCGGAATCGCGTCGGCGTCATCGGCGCCGGCCAGGGTCCGTGCCCCCGTGTGCGCCACCACCGTGGCCAGAGCCTGCCAATGATCGGGGTGCCGGTGGGTGGTGAGCACGGCCGCG
Source organism: Jatrophihabitans sp. (assembly GCA_036261575.1). Taxonomy (GTDB): domain Bacteria; phylum Actinomycetota; class Actinomycetes; order Mycobacteriales; family Jatrophihabitantaceae; genus Jatrophihabitans_A. Next base: position 4,637 of record DATAKO010000031.1, on the reverse strand, counting down.
GCCGGCTCGCCACCCGAACCCGCCAGCTCGATGACGCGCTGTGCCTCGTCCGCGGCGTCGATCAGCAGCGCAGCGCCGGTGCCGCGGTCCCGGAGGAGGTAGGCGTTGTTGTGCCCGGGTCCCACCGCCAGCTTGCTGATCACCGCCCCCGTCAGTTCCCGGGTGGCCACCGGCCCACCGACCACGACCTTGCCGGAATAGCTCATTCTCTGATCACCGGGAGCTCCTCAGTGGCGGGTTCGGTCAGGATGCGCACGCTGGCATCCGGCAGCTTGGACAGCACGTTCTTGACATAGTCGTCGACCGCGGCCTGCCGCCCGACGTCACGTCCCAGCCGCTCCGACATCAGCCATCGATGCTCGGCGATCTCGAAGAAGAGCTCGGCATCCGGCATCTTGCGCCGCAGCGCCGGCGGCACCATGCTGATCGTCCCGTAGAACTTCTCGTCCAGCCAGCGCCGGGCGGCGAGATCCTCGGGGATGTCGTGCTCGACGCCCTCGATCCACTTCGCGCGAAACCGGGCCAGCTCGGACAGCACCAGCCGGGCCTGGTTCTCCTGCAGATGCAGGCCGGTCAGGGCGTAGGCGCGCCGGGCATGGTGACCTGGCTCCACGATGTGCGTCTCGAACCGGAGCTTGCTGCCGGCGTCCTCGGTGCGGATGCCGATCTCGGAGACGTCGAAGCCGAGTGAATTCAACCGGCGGACCCGTTCCTCGATCCGGTAGCTCTCCGAGGAGGAGTACACCTGGTCGTCGGTCAGCTCCGCCCAGAGCGCCTCGTACCTGGGCTGCAGGGCCATCGCGGTCTCGACCGGGTCCTCGTCCATGGAGAGGTAGCCGCCCGCCTGCAAGTCCATCAGCTCACCGGCGATGTTCTCGGTGGCGATGGTCAGGTCATGCATACGCTGTCCACTCGACAGCGCCGGGTGCATCTCACCGGTCTCGGCGTCGACCAGGTAGGCGGCCAGCGCTCCGGCGTCCCGGCGGAACAGCGTGTTCGACAGCGAGCAGTCTCCCCAGTAGAAGCCGGTCAGATGCAGCCGGACGAACAGCTGCGCCAACGCGTCCAGCAACCGGGAGCGCAGGTCGGGCAGGGAACGCTCGGTGAACAGCGCCCGGTAGGGCAGCGAGTACGGCAGGTGCTTGGTGATCAGCAGGCCGTCCAGATGATGGTCGGCATGATCGCTGCGATCGATCACGGTGCCGAAGGCGTCGACCACCGGCACCGAGGCCTCGGCCAGTTCCCGCAGCAGGTGATGCTCGCGGACGACGTAGCGCTCGGTCGCCTCCTTGAAGGCGAAGATCTGGTTGTGCGCGCGGATGAAGCGCACCACGTGCCGGGAGATGCCGCGGGGCACCTGGACCAGGCGCGGGTCGGTCCACTCCGCCAGCGGCTTGTCGAAAGGTAGGTCGAGCAGCTCGGTCGCGGCCCCGAGCGTGGTAATCGTGTAGTTACCCATGCGGGCCCCTGCCCCTCCGACGCCCCGCGGTGATGGTGCTCCGGTCAAAGCGTAGTAGCCGTGCATGGGGGTGGCGGCAGCGGGCGATAGCGTGTCTGATCGTGCCCTCGCGACCGCTCAGTGACCTCGTCGAACCCGGCTGGGCGCAGGCCCTGGCCCCGGTCGCCGGTGACATCGCGCGGATGGGGGAGTTCCTGCGGGCCGAGCTCAGCGCGGGCCGCGGTTATCTGCCGGCCGGTGACCGGGTGCTGCGTGCCTTCCAGCAGCCCTTCGAGGACGTGCGGGTGCTGATCGTCGGCCAGGACCCATACCCGACGCCGGGCCATCCGGTGGGACTGTCCTTCGCCGTCGCGCCGGAGGTGCGTCCGGTGCCCCGATCGCTGCAGAACATCTATCGCGAGCTGGCGGCGGACGTGGGGGTGCCCGTGCCGGCGCACGGCGATCTCACCGCGTGGACGCGGCAGGGCGTGCTGCTGCTCAACCGAGTCCTGACCGTCACGCCGGGCAAGTCGGGTTCGCATGCGGGCAAGGGCTGGGAACAGGTCACCGACCAGGCGGTGCGCGCGCTCACCGCCCGGGACCAGCCGCTCGTCGCGATCCTCTGGGGACGGCAGGCGCAGTCCCTGATGCCGCTGCTGTCCGACGCCGACTGCCTGACCTCGGTACACCCGTCACCGCTGTCGGCCAGCGGCGGATTCTTCGGCTCCAAGCCGTTCAGCCGCGCCAACGCGCTGCTGGTCAAGCACGGCGCCGAGCCCGTCGACTGGCGGCTCTGAACCGAGCCCGCTGCTCAGTCGCCGGCCAGCCGGGCCGGAAAGCCGCCGGTCGCGATGGGTCCCCAGCTCTGGATACTGACCCGGATCAACGACTTGCCCTGGTCGGTCATCGCCTGCCGATACTCGTCCCAGTCGGGGTGCTCGCCGGAGATCGAGCGGAAGTACTCGACCAGCGGCTCGACCGAGTCGGGCAGGTCCAGTACCTCGGCCGTCCCGTCCAGCTGGACCCACGCATCGCCGAAGTCGTCGGAGAGCACGAGCACACTGCACCGCGGATCGCGCCGCAGGTTGTGCACCTTCGCCCGCTCCGGGTAGGTGGAGATGACCACGCGGCCCTCGCGGTCGACTCCGGCCGTCACCGGCGAGGCCTGCGGCCCCCCGTCGCTACGGCGGGTCAGCAGCACGATGTGATGGCGGTCGCGGATGAAATCGAGCAGCTCCGGACGTTCTACCCGGGTATTCGTTGCGATCGTTCGAGGCATGCCTCGATGATGCCCGCTCGCCCGGACGTCGATGTCGTAACCCCCTACTACTCTCGTCAGGGTCGCCTCATCCCCGCCGTCAATGCCGGTGGGGCTGGCCGATGCCGGCAGGACCGTTGACCCGACAGTTGACCGAAACAGCTGATACCGCCTCCATCGCTGCAGCAGAGAGAAGCCCGTGTCTGACCGCCTGATCGTCCGTGGTGCTCGTGAGCACAACCTGAAGGACGTCCATCTCGACCTTCCCCGGGACTCCATGATCGTGTTCACCGGGCTGTCGGGTTCCGGCAAGTCCTCGCTGGCGTTCGACACGATCTTCGCCGAGGGCCAGCGGCGCTACGTTGAGTCGCTGTCGGCCTATGCCCGCCAGTTCCTCGGGCAGATGGACAAGCCCGACGTCGACTTCATCGAGGGCCTGTCGCCCGCGGTCTCGATCGACCAGAAGTCGACGTCGAAGAACCCGCGCTCCACGGTCGGCACCATCACCGAGGTCTACGACTACCTGCGCCTGCTCTACGCGCGCATCGGCAAGCCGCACTGCCCGGTCTGCGGCGAGCCGATCAGCAAGCAGTCGCCGCAGCAGATCGTCGACCGCATCCTCGAGATGCCCGAGGGCACCCGCTTCCAGGTGCTCGCGCCGGTCATCCGCGAGCGCAAGGGCGAGTACGTCGACCTGTTCGCCGACCTGCAGACCAAGGGGTTCGCGCGGGTCCGCGTCGACGGCGTGGTGCACCCGCTCACCGAGCCGCCGAAGCTCAAGAAGCAGGAGAAGCACACCATCGAGGCCGTCGTCGACCGCCTCACCGTCAAGCCGTCGAGCAAGCAGCGCATCACCGACTCGGTCGAGACCGCGCTGGGCCTGGCCGGCGGCCTGGTGATCCTCGACTTCGTCGACCTCCCCGAGGACAACGCGCACCGCGAGCGCCGCTACTCCGAGCGGCTGGCCTGCCCGAACGACCACCCGCTGGCCGTCGACGACCTCGAGCCCCGCTCGTTCTCGTTCAACTCGCCGTTCGGCGCCTGCCCCGAGTGCACCGGCCTCGGTACCCGCAAGGAGGTCGACCCCGAACTGGCCGTGCCGGACCCGGAACTGAGCCTGGCCGACGGCGCGATCGCCCCCTGGAACACCCCGACGACCGGCGAGTACTTCGCCCGGCTGCTCGAAGGACTCGCCGACACCCTCGGCTTCCGGATGTCGACGCCGTGGGAGCAACTGCCCGCCAAGGCACAGAAGGCCGTGCTGCACGGCACGGCCGACCAGGTGCACGTGAGCTACACGAACCGGTACGGCCGCAAGCGCTCCTACTACGCCAACTACGAGGGCGTGGTGCCGTGGATCGAGCGGCGCTACGCCGAGACCGACAGCGACTACGCCCGCGAGAAGTACGAGGGTTACATGCGGGAGGTGCCCTGCCCCGCCTGCCAGGGCACCCGGCTGAAGCCGGAGATCCTCGCGGTCACGCTCGGCGGGATGTCCATCGCCGAACTCGCCGGGATGTCCATCGGGGACGCCAGCGCCTGGCTGCGCGACCTGGAACTCGACGACCGCGACCGGCTCATCGCCGAGCGCGTCCTCAAGGAGGTCCACGCCCGGCTCGGCTTCCTCATCGACGTCGGGCTGCACTACCTCTCGCTCGACCGCGCCGCCGCCACGCTCGCCGGCGGCGAGGCGCAGCGCATCCGGCTGGCGACACAGATCGGATCCGGGCTGGTCGGCGTGCTGTACGTCCTCGACGAGCCGTCGATCGGGCTGCACCAGCGCGACAACCACCGGCTGATCGAGACCCTGGTCCGGCTCAAGGACCTCGGCAACACGCTGATCGTCGTCGAGCACGACGAGGACACCATCCGCACCGCCGACTGGGTCGTCGACATCGGCCCCCGCGCGGGCGAGCACGGCGGCAACATCGTCGTCAGCGG
>DATAKO010000029.1:0-5527 GCA_036261575.1 Jatrophihabitans sp. | reverse complement strand
CCGGCCGCACAATGCGGAGGGGGCGGCCGGGCGGTGCACAATCGAGGGATGCCGATCAACGAAGCGGACGCCGACCCCGACTGGGAGTACGCACCGCTGCGCATCCCGTCCGACGTGACGCGGATCAACGCTGCGGTGCGGCTCGCATTGCACGCCGAGTACGGGGGCTGGGAGCTTGCCCGCGTACGCAAGTACACCGACGGAACCCGGCAGGTGCTGCTGCGCCGGAAGCGGCGCGGCATCGATCAGCTGCCGATGCCTGGCCTGATTGCCTGATTGCCTGATTGCCTGATCGCCTGATCGCAGCCCGCTCAGGCGGGCGTCAGCAGCTGCGCAGGAAGCGATCGAGGACTCGAACCCCGAACTGCAGCGCCGGCACCGGCACCCGCTCGTCGATGCCGTGGAACAGGGCGGTGAAGTCCAGCTCGGGCGGCAGCAGCAGCGGCGAGAAGCCGAAGTTGCGAATTCCCAGCAGTGAGAACGACTTGGCGTCCGTGCCGCCTGACATCGGGTAGGGCACCAGCACTCCGGACGGGTCCTCGGCCTTCACCGCTGCCGCCATCGCGTCCACGATCTCGCCGTCGAAGCTGGTCTCGACCGCGATGTCGCCGGTGATCGTCTCCCGGCTCACGTGCTCGCCGATCAGCCGGTCGATGGTGTCGTAGAGCTCCTCCTCGTAGCCGGGCAGGAAGCGACAGTCGATGGTGGCCTCCGCGGTGGACGGGATGACGTTGGCCTTGTAGCCCGCGGTCAGCATCGTCGGGTTCGCGGTGTTGCGCAGGGTGGCGCCCAGCATCCGGGCGGCGCTTCCGAAATGCTTCAGCGCCGACTCCGGGTCGTCGAGGTCGATCGGCAGCCCGGTGACCGACGCGATCGTGGTGAGAAACTCCTGCATCGTCGGGGTCAGATGGATCGGGAACCGGTAATCCCCGATCCGGGTAACGGCGCGCGCCAGCTCGGTGACCGCATTGTCGGGGTGGATCATCGAGCCGTGGCCGGGCCGGTTCTCCGCACGCAGCTTGAGCCAGGCGATGCCCTTTTCCGCCGTCTGGATCAGGTAGAGCCGCAGGTCATTCTTGACCGTCATGGAGTAGCCGCCGACCTCGGAGATCGCCTCCGTGCAGTCGGCGAAGAGGTCCGGGTGCGTGTCCACGAGGTAGTGCGCGCCGTACGTGCCGCCGGCCTCCTCGTCGGCGACGAACGCGAGCACGATGTCGCGCTCGGGCTGGACGCCGTTGCGGTGCCAGTCGCGCAGCACCGCGAGCACCATCGCGTCCATATCCTTCATGTCCACCGCGCCGCGGCCCCAGACGTAACCGTCCTTGACCTCGCCGCCGAACGGGTCTACCGACCACTCGTCGGCATCGGCCGGCACCACGTCGAGATGCCCGTGGATCAGCAGTGGCTTGCGCTCGGGGTTGCTGCCGCTGATCCGGGCCACGAGGGAAGCCCTGCCGGGCTCGGATTCCAGGATGGTGCTGGCCACGCCGATCTCGTCAAGCCGTTGCGCCACCCACTCGGCCGCCGGACGCTCCGGATGGGTCGGGTTGGACGTGTTGATCTGGATCAGCTCGGAGAGCAGCGTGACGACCTCGTCGCCGGCCTGGTCGGATACCGCAGGGGTGGCAGTCATGCCCTCTTCCTACCAGGCGGCCGTATTTCGGTCAGCCCGGGCCGTCGCGGTGATTCGGGCCCCCGGGGGCTTCGGCTCAGTAGCCGGAGGGCTCGATCAGATGCTGCACCTTCTCGATCTGCCGGTCCCGAGCCTCGTCCTCGGCCGCCAGCTGGGTCGGGGTCAGGATGTGGCTGTCAGGCCCCGGATAGACCAGGGCGTCGTGATCCCGGTCGGTCCAGTGCACGAGGTAGGGCGGGGCGCCCTCCGCGCCGTGCACCTCCCGGATCTCGCCACGCCGGGCGGGCTGGTCGTTGGTACGTCCCGACACCACCAGCCAATCACCAACCTGGGCGAACATGGCCTCTCCCCTCGACAGCACGGGTAGTCAGCGCCCACCCTGCCGGAGGCCCGATCGCCGGGGCCAGGGTCTTTGGTCATGCGGCGCCCCTGGCGAGCTGTCGCAGTGACCTGCCGGCCGATCCAGGGCATTCCGGTCGTGACCTGAGGGCCGCTGCGGGACCTCGGTCCCTCGCCGCACGGGCCGGCGACGGTCCAGGATGGTGACAGCTGCCCGGATGGAGGGAATGCGCATGTTCAGCTGGGTCGTGACCGAACCGGCGCCGATCGCTGCCGGCCCGCTGCGGCGGGTGGAGCGTGATCTTCCCGAACCGCACGGCACGCAGGTCCGGGTGCGGATCAGCTGCTGCGGGGTGTGCCGCACCGACCTGCACCTGGCAGAAGGCGATCTCGCGCCCCGGCGATTCGGGGTGACGCCGGGGCATGAGGTCGTCGGGCAGGTCGAGGCGGTGGGACCCGCCGCGCGCCGGTTCCAGGTCGGTGACCGGGTCGGCGTCGCATGGCTGGCAGGTACTGACGGCAGCTGCAGGTTCTGTCGGGAGGGACGCGAGAACCTGTGCCGGGCCAGCGAGTTCACCGGCTGGGACGTCGACGGCGGGTACGCCGACTACTGCCTGGTGGACGAGGCGTTCGGGTACTTGCTGCCGGCCGGGCTGTCCGACGAGCAGGCGGCACCGCTGCTGTGCTCAGGCATCATCGGCTACCGGGCGCTGCGGAGGGCCGATCCCCCGCCCGGTGGTTCGCTGGGCCTGTACGGGTTCGGCGGCAGCGCGCATCTGACCGCGCAGCTCGCGCTGCACCTGGGCCACCGGGTGCACGTGCTGACCCGTGGAGAGGGAAATCAGCGGCTGGCCCGCTCGCTCGGCGCCGACTCCGTGGGCGGTGCCATCGACAGGCCGCCGGAGCAGCTGGACGCCGCGATCCTGTTCGCGCCGGCAGGTGAGCTGGTGCCGGTTGCGCTCGCGGCGCTGGCTCCCGGCGGGACGCTGGCAGTCGCCGGCATCTGGGTGTCGGATGTGCCGCGGCTCGACTACCAGCGGGAATTGTTTCAGGAAAGACAGCTACGCAGCGTCACCGCGAACACGCGGGCGGACGGCGATGAGTTCCTGCGGCTGGCCGCGCGGTTCGGCATCAAGGCCACCGTCACTCCCTACTCGATGGCCGCGGCGGACCGTGCGCTCACCGACCTTGCCACCGGAGCGTTCAGCGGCGCCGCGGTCGTGCACAACTGATCCGCTTGTTTGTCGGTGTGATGGTGGACGCAGATTCAGAAGTGCTGACGGGCAGCGAGGCGATGGCGGGCCAGCCGGATCGCCATCTCGGGCAGGGCTTCCTGCGCCACAGAGCCACGCAGGTCGAGCATCGCTCGCTCGACGGATTGCGCCAGCTCGTCAGGTGAGTAATCAGTGCCCAATGTGGTCCTTAGTTCGCCAACCAGGCCGGTCCGCAGTGCATCTTCGGACGGCACCCGGGTCAGGCTTGCGGTCGTCTCCATACCGGGACACGATCGTTTGCCGTGGTCACCCGCGCCAGGGTCGAAAGTCCACGCAAGCGCTGCCGGGTGGCGCGGTGAGCGGGGAGGCGCGCGAGTGGCCACCGGCCGTCGGCTAGACTCTTGCTTCGCACTCGTCCGGGTGGCGGAATGGCAGACGCGCTAGCTTGAGGTGCTAGTGCCCTTTATCGGGCGTGGGGGTTCAAGTCCCCCCTCGGACACAAGATGTGACGTCGCGGGAACGCGGCATCTCAGCCTCCCCGCGCCCGGCCCCGTCTCGCGGCTCTCTGCGGCTGTATCTTCCTCACGATCACGCCGAGACAGCGCCCTTGCCGGTGAGGATGAGCCCGAGCGCCAGTACCAGCAGGTAGACCAGTCGCTGGAACCGGTCGGCCGAGATCCGGTTGTGCAGCCGATGACCGACCCAGGTCGCCAGGATCAGGACCGGCAGGCTCAAGGCGAGCAGCAGCGGCAACCGTGCGGTCCACACGCCGCCGATCGCCTGCGCGCTCACGACCAGCCCCCCGGAGAACAGGAAGTGGGCCTGCAGGGTGCCGCGGAATTCAGCTGCCGACCAGCGGCGCAGCGAGCCGTAGACGACCACCGGGACCCCGTTGAAGTTGTAGGCACTGCCCAGAGCGCCCGCTGCGAACCCAGCCGGATACGCCCAGCGGATGCCGATCCTGCCGCGCTCAGCACGCGGCAGCAGCGAGTAACCCGCGTAACTGACGAGGCATACTCCGAGCACCATGCTCGCCAGCGGACGGGGCACCATCCGCAGCACGAGGATGCCCACCGGAACTCCCAGTGCGGTGCCCACGCACAGCCGGGCCAACGCCCGGGTGTCCACTTGACGGCTCCGCACCCCCATGCTCAGGGCCGCGACGCCAAGGCCCGCCAGCCCGATCAGTGACGCCGACGTGTGCAAGCTGATCGGCAGCAGCGCAAGTAACGGCATGCTGACAACGGCTTCCCCGAACCCGAACGTCGCCCTGGTCAGCGCGCCGGCGAATACTGCTCCGAGCACCAACGCGACGACCACCACCGCACCCTGGCGGGCCCGACCGGGCAGGGCCCCCGTCAAGCCTGGCCTGCCGCCGCCGCCAGCAGCAGGGCCTGCCGCCAGGCCGCAACCATCTGATCGCCGCCGTGACCTTCGTCATCTACGACGATCAGCTCGCTGCCCGGCCATGCCTGCTGGATTCGCCACGGGCTGTCGAGTGGGCTGCTGACATCGAGCCGCCCGTGCACCAGCCATCCCGGAATCCCTTCCAGCTGCGGGGCATTCTTGACGATCTCATCGGGGCTCAGCCACGAGTTGTTGCGCCAGCAGTGCGTGACCTGCCGGGCGAATCCAAGCCGGAAGCGTGGGTCGGCGTATCGCGGGTTCGCTCGCGCACCGCTCGTGGTCGCCACGTGGGCGTCCTCCCACCGGCACCACGCCGCCGCGGCGGCGTGGTGTACCGCCGGATCCGGATCCATCAGCAGCCGGTGGTACGCCTCGACAAGCCTCAGTTGCCTCAGCTCAGCCGGCACGTGGTCGCGAAAAGCCTGCCACTGCCCGGGAAAGAACCGGCCCGCGTGCACGGTGAGCCAGTCGATATCCGCCTCGGTGCCGGTGCTCACGGCAGCCAGCACCACAGCCGATACCTGGTCGGGGTGACGCTGGGCGTAGGTGATGCCGAGCACCGAACCCCACGAGATGCCGAAGACCGCCCAGCGATCGATGCCCAGGTGTGACCGGAGGCGTTCCACATCGGCTACGTGATGATCCATGTCGATGCTGGCCCAGTGCACGTTCTGCTCGCTCGCATGGGGAATGCTGTGGCCGGCGCTGCGCTGGTCGAGCAGGATGCCGCGGTGGCGCCGGGCGTCGAAGTGGTTGCGTGCGCCTGGGGTACAACCGGAGCCCGGGCCACCGTGCAGGTAGATCACCGGCGTCCCGGAAGGCGAACCGACCTGCTGGTAGCGCAGCACGTGACCATGCCCTGCCGTGAGCCAACCCTCGTCGAACGGAACAACGGGCGCGTTCGAGTCCATCCCGGCAGTATGCCCAGCTTCGC
>DATAKO010000009.1:0-7350 GCA_036261575.1 Jatrophihabitans sp. | reverse complement strand
GGCCAGGAAAAAGCGCACAGCCCCGGAAATCCGGGGCTGTGAGTGGGGTGAGCGACGGGGCTCGAACCCGCGACATCCTGGACCACAACCAGGTGCTCTACCAGCTGAGCTACGCCCACCATTGCCGTTGCGGCGCGAAGCGCGCGCCGCAGAGCTAGATCAGTCTAGCGAACCCTCCGGCTGCGTCACGACCGGGTAATCGGCGCGCTCCGGCGTCACGCCGGCGAGCACGGCTGCGGCCGCGCCGGCCGCCTCGTCCGTGCTCGGACCCGGTGGCGGCACGAATACCGTGGCCCGGTAGTACCGCAGCTCCTGCACGCTCTCGTGGATGTCCGCCAAGGCCCGGTGCGCCAGGCCTTTGGCGGGTTGGCCGTAATAGACCCGCTTGTACCAGCGGCGGGTCAGTTCCTTGATGGAGGACACGTCGATCATCCGATAGTGCAGAAAGCCATCCAGCTCCGGCATGTCCCGGGCGATGAACCCGCGATCGGTGGCGATGGAGTTACCGCACAGCGGGGCGGTCCGCGGCTCGGCCACGAAGCGCTTGATGTAGTCCAGCACCTGCCGCTCGGCCTCGCCCAGCGTGACCGTCGACGCGCGGACCAGCTCCGTCAGGCCGGATGTCTCGTGCATCTGCTGCACGAAGGGCACCATGGTCTCCAGCACGTCGTCGGCGCAGTTGATGACGATGTCCAGACCCTCATCCAGCACGTTCAGCTCACCGTCGGTCACCAGCACGGCGATCTCGATCAGGGCGTCGCGGTTCAGTTCCAGGCCGGTCATCTCGCAGTCGATCCAGACCAGGCGATCGTCCTTGCTCTCACGTTCGGTCACGCCCGCGAGCCTAGATCACCTGCCCGCGACGCGCTGGCGGGCTAGCCTTCTGATACCGACGAGTCACACCCGGGGGGTGCACCGTGGAACGCCAGCTACTTGACGCCGACGCCCTGGACGAGGCCGCCGCGACGCTGGATCGGGCCTGGCGCATCAATCCGGACCTGCTGGCCCGATCGATCGAGTTCCCCACCTTCCTGCGCGCGGTCGAGTTCATCGACCGGCTCGCCCCGGTAGCCGAGCGGCTGAACCACCATCCGGACCTGAGTCTGTCCTGGCGTCGGCTGGAACTGCGGCTGAGCACCCATGACAGGGGTGGCGTGACCGCCTTCGATGTCGAGCTGGCGCATGCACTAGATCCGATCATCACCGAGCTGGGTGGAGTTCTGCCTGCAAACGCTCAGTGAACGCATTCCATCAAGCAATGCGGTTGCCAACGTCGCGGTGCGCGGTTTAGTGTCCCAGCTGTCACGAGTGTCAGCGACAAGCCCCGGCTAGCTGACCGGCAACCCTCCTCCGCGGTGGGGTGCCCCGGGTGACGACACGGCCGACGCCCGCCTGGGCACCGGCAAGCGCGGACCCCTCGGGGTTCCCCGTCGTGAAGGTGCGGACCATGCTCACTCTCAGCCCATCCCTGCTCGCCCCGCCCGCGATCGCAGCTGCGCCACGCACCGCCGGACTGCCCGAGCGCAGCGCCCTGCTGCGTGCCGTCGGAGCCGGCCTGCAGGTGCCGCTCATCGATGGCAGCACCGCTGAGTACGTCAATCTCGACGTCGCCGCGAGCGCCCCGGCACTCACGGCCGTGCAGTACGCGGTGCTGGAAGCGACGCCGTACTACTCCAGCGTGCATCGTGGCAGCGGCTACCTCTCCCAGGTTTCCACCCTGCTGTACGAGCGATCCCGGGCTGCGGTGGGCGCCTTCGTCGGTGCCCGCAGCGACGATCAGGTCATCTTCACCCGCAACACCACCGACGCGCTCAACCTGCTGGCGACCGCGGTGCCCGGTCCGGTGCTGGTGCTCGATATCGAGCATCACGCCAACCTGTTGCCGTGGCGGCGTGGCGACGTCAGCACCGTCGCGGTCAAGCCGACTGTCGCCGAAACCCTCGACGAGCTCGTACGAAACCTCAACGCTCGTCGGTACGCCCTGCTGGCCGTGACGGGACTGTCGAACGTGACCGGCGAGGCGTTGCCGCTCGCCACGGTCGCCGAGCTGGCACACGCCTTCGGTGCCCGGCTGGCAGTCGACGGAGCGCAGCTGGTCGCGCATGCGCCGGTCGACATCGCCGGCACCGGCATCGACTACCTGGCGCTGTCCGGGCACAAGCTCTACGCGCCCTACGGCTGCGGAGCCCTGATAGGCCGCGCCGACTGGCTGGATGCTGCCCCGCCCTACCTGGCCGGCGGTGGGGCCGTCCGGCGCGTGGAGCGTGACGCGGTCAGCTGGACGACGGGGGCCGCCCGGCACGAGGCGGGTAGCCCCAACGCTCTGGGTGCGATCGCGCTCGCGGCCGCCTGCGAGACCTTCGGCGGCCTCGCTCCGGCCGCCTGGCGCCAGCATGAGGCATCGCTGACCAGTCGGCTGCGAGCGGGGCTGGCCGGCATTGCCGGGCTACAGCTGGCCCGGCTCTGGCCGGATTCGCAGACACCGTCGGGCATCGTCACATTCACCGTGCCCGGTCTCTCACCCGAGGTTGTGGCCGCCGCGCTGTCCGCCGAGTTCGGCATCGGCGTGCGGGACGGCCGGTTCTGCGCCCACCCACTGCTGGCCCGGCTCGGGCTGGCCGGCGGTGCTGTCCGGGCCAGCCTCGGCGTGCACTCCAGCAGCGCTGACGTGGACCGGCTGGTGGAGGCGGTCGCGGCGTTGTGCCGGTACGGGCCGCAGGCGTCGTATCAGCCGGACGCCGCGGGCAACTGGGTGCCGGTGCCCGACCCTCGCCGGCTGCCCCCGCGCTTCGGTGGCGGTCCACTTGCCGGCCAGCCCGCGCGACCGTGCCGGGCTGATCGGTCCTCGCCCGCCACTCCGCGGGGCTAGAGTCGTCACCGGTGGGCCCGCGACGAAGCGGTTCGACGAGCCTGTCGCAGCTGGAAGGGCGTGCCCGCGTGAGCAAGTCAGAGAACTTCGACAACGAAGACCCGGACAACGAAGACCCGGACAACGAAGACCCGGACAATGACGGTGCGATCGAGACCGGGTCGGCCCCGCAGCCGCTGGACTTTCCCGGTGCCGACGCACCACCACCGGGACGCCCGGATGGTGACGAGGATCCGGCGCTCGACCCGGACCAAGGCGCGGACAGCGACGAGGACTGAGCCGCTGCCGCTGCCGGAGTAGGCTCGCGCGCGGCCGTCGGCGCCGACTTGGAAAGGGCAGCATGCACGGAGAGTTCAAGGTCCCGTCCGGCAAGCTGGTAGTCGTCGATCTCGACGTCGCCGACGGCGCGCTGGCCGAGGTGCGGGTGTCCGGAGACTTCTTTCTCGAGCCGGACGAGGCGCTGCTCGCGATCAACCGCGCGCTGACCGGGGCTGGCGCACAGGCCAGCTCGGAGGAGCTCGCCGCTCGGATCGAGCGCGCCCTGCCCGAAGGCACCGTCATGTTCGGCTTCACGCCGTCCGCCGTCGCGACCGCCGTCCGCCGTGCGCTGGCCAAGGCGACGAGCTGGACCGATCACGACTGGCTGCTGATCCACCGGCCGCCGGAGTTGCCCCAGTACCACATGGCACTCGACCAGATCCTCATCGAAGAGGTCGCCGCCGGTCGCCGGCCACCGATGCTGCGCGTGTGGGAGTGGGCCGCGCCGTGCGTGGTGATCGGCTCGTTCCAGTCGGTTCGCAACGAGGTCGACCTGGCAGCCGCCGAACGGCATGGCATCGAGGTGGTCCGGCGGATCAGCGGTGGCGGCGCGATGTTCATCGAACCGGGAAACACCATCACCTACTCCGTCTACGCACCCGCATCGTTGGTGGAGGGCCTCTCCTTCGCCGACTCCTACGCATTCCTCGATGACTGGGTGCTCGGTGCGCTGCGCGAGATCGGCGTGCAGGCGACCTACCAGCCGCTGAACGACATCACCTCGCCGGCCGGCAAGATCGGCGGGGCGGCTCAGAAGCGTTTGGTCGGCGGTGCCGTGCTGCATCACGTCACCATGTCCTACGACATCGATACCGCCAAGATGCTCGAGGTACTGCGGATCGGTCGGGAGAAACTGTCGATGAAGGGCACCACGAGCGCGGTCAAGCGAGTGGACCCGGTGCGCTCGCAGACCGGCCTGCCTCGGGAGCAGGTCATCGACGCGATGGTGGGCAGCTTTCGCAACCGATACGGCCTCACCAGCGGAGAACTCACCGAGGACGAGTTGCGCCGGGCGGCCGAGCTGATCACGACCAAGTTCGCCACTCCGGACTGGATTCACCGAGTGCCCTGATCACGTGCTCAACCGTCTGCTTGCCCGGCCGATAGGACGCTCGTCGGGCCGGGGGAGGGTGGACAGGGTGAACGTGCTGCAGCGGCTCGGCCGCCCTGCCATGTCCGGGCCGCATCCGGTACGCAAGATCCTCACCGTCGTGCTCGTGTTCAACGTCGCCCTCGGAATGGCCTTCAGCGTCATCGGCCTGCGCCGCCAGGCCGGCGACCGGGCCAAGGTGCAGAACCAGCTGATCGAGCAGATGAGTGCCGTCAACGCGGTCCGTGCCGAGATGTGGAAATCGATCGATCAGGGCTCGGTGACCCCGAACCTCGCCGGCCTCGACCTGAACAACTTCGGCCGCGACGGCCTCGGGCAGCCGGTGGATACCGGCAGGCTGGCTCAGCAGCTCGGCAGCTTCACCGCAATCGTGACCAGCGTGCGCAGCCGACTGGACGCGGGGCAGGTAGCCGTGGCCCGGGCCGAGGGCGCCGGCCTCGCTCCGAATGCCACCGCACTGCTTGGCACCCTGCAGGCCCTCTCCGATGAGCACCAGCGGCAGTCCGACCGGGCCAACACCACCGCTGACGTCGAGACCGTGGTGCTGATGCTGTTCGCTGCGGCGATGGGTCTGGTGCTGTTTCGCCGTGTGATGATCACCCGCATCAACAGTGACGTACGGGCCGCGCAGGCCAAGGCTCGGGCGGAGGCGACCTTCGGCTCGCTGGTGCGGCACTCTTCCGACCTCATCTCGATAGTCGACGTCGAGTTCGAGCTGCGGTACCTGACCCCGTCCGTGCAGTCGATCCTCGGCTACCCGCCTGGAGAGCTGGTCGGTCGGTCGCTGCTCGACATCGTGCATCCCGACGACCGCCTGCGCCTGCTGGCCGCGCATGACGCGCTGCTCGACGGCGCGGACCTGGTGCCGACGACAGTGCGCATGCAGTCCGCCGAGGGCACTTGGCGCTACATGGAGAGCCTGCACAACGACTTGCGGCAGAACGCCGATGTCAACGGCGTCGCCATCACCTCGCGGGACGTCACCGAACGCATTGCGCTGGAGGAGCAGCTCCGACACAGCGCCTTCCACGACGACCTGACCGGCTTGGCCAACCGCGCGCTGTTCAGCGACCGGGTCGAGCACGCGCTGAGCCGGCGATACGACGTGCGCACGCCGCCGGCTGTGGTGTTCTTCGACCTGGATGACTTCAAGGCCGTCAACGATTCCCTGGGCCACCACATCGGTGACCAGCTGTTGCAGGTCATCGCGCAAAGGCTGGAGTACGGCGTCCGGCCGAGCGACACGGCGGCCAGGCTAGGCGGAGACGAATTCGCCGTGCTGATCGAGGATCTGCACCCGGATGACTGCCTGTCGCTGCTGCACCGACTGCAGCAGGACCTGCGCCAACCGGTGCTGCTGGCCGGTCGCGAACTGAGCATGCGTGCCAGCATCGGGGTGGCCTACGCCGGTGCCGGTGACGCCAGCACGCTGCTGGCCAACGCCGACCTGGCGATGTATGCCGTCAAGGCCGGCGGCAAGGACGCGGTCATGCAGTTCACTCCGACGATGGCAGAGCACGCGGTGCGCCGGCTGCAGCTCAAGACCGAGTTGCACGCTGCGATCGAACACGGCCAGATCGTGGCTTTCTTCCAGCCGACCGTTGACCTGGCGACGGGGCGGATGAGCGGCTTCGAGGCCCTCGCTCGCTGGCTGCACCCGTCTCGCGGGCTGATTCCGCCGCTGGAGTTCATCCCGATCGCCGAACAGACCGGCCAGATCGTCGAGATCGGCCGGCAGGTGCTGCGCCAGGCGTGCCGCGCGCTCGCGGGCTGGCACCAGCGACACCCGGACTACGGGGACCTTACGGTCGCGGTGAACCTGTCAGCACGCGAGCTGGACGAGCCGGACCTGCTGAAGATCGTGGCCGACGCGCTCCGCGAGTCCGGGCTGGCGGCCGACCGGCTGACCTTGGAGGTCACCGAGAGCTTGCTGGTGCGTGACCCGGAATTGGCCGTGCGACAACTGACCGCCGTGCGCAAGCTGGGCGTGCAGGTGGCCATCGACGACTTCGGCACCGGCTACTCCTCGCTGAACTACCTGGAGCAGCTGCCCGTCGACATCGTCAAGATCGACAAGACCTTCATCGACCGGCTGACCGGCGGCGACCGCAACGTCATGGTCGAGACCATCACCCAGCTGGGTACCGCGCTCGGCTTGCGGACGGTCGCCGAGGGCATCGAGAACGACCTGCAGGCCGGCCTGCTTCGCGATATGGGTTGCGATGTCGGTCAGGGTTTCCTCTTCTACCGCCCGGTGCCCGGAAGCGAGATCGACGCACTGTTCCAACCGTCCGACGTCTCGCACGTCGCCTGAGCCCGGCTGCCTGTCTGCCTGGCTGACTGACTGCTTGCCGAAAGGGATCACTCATGAAGTCCTTCAGCCGCACCCCGGCCAGCCTCTTCGCGCTGGCGTTCGGGCTGATCTACCTGATCGTCGGCATTCTCGGCTTCGCCATCACCGGGCTGCACGGCTTCGCCTCGATGGACGGCCCCCGGGTATTCGGGCTGTTCATGGTGAATCCGTTGCACAACGTGGTGCACCTGCTGCTTGCCGCCATCTGGCTCGCCGGGGCCCCGCGGGCCGGCACGGCGAAGCTGGCCAACCTGGTGATCGGCGGCCTGCTCGGCCTGGTGACGGTGCTCGGGTTCGCGCACGTGCTCACCTTCCTGGGCATCCACTCGCTCGGCGATCCCGACAACTTCCTGCACCTGGCCACCGCCACCCTGGCGCTCTATTTCGGTTCCATCGGCGCCGACGCGCTCGTGCTGCAACCGGAGGAGCAGCTCGCCTGAGCGCAGTCGGGCCGGCGCAGGCCGACCGCGCCCGGGTCGGGTGGGCCGGAATAGCCGCGCCCACTGCCGGGGTTACGCCCTGATGGAAGGACTGCTCACCGAAGTCTTCGGACGGGTGTATCAGGAGGGAATCGGCAATGGACATCGGCATCATCGGCGCCGGCTACATCGGCGGCACGCTGACCAGGCGGCTCGCCGCGCTGGGTCATCAGGTGCGGGTGGCCAATTCCCGCTCGCCGGAGACGCTTGCCGAGCTGGC
>DATAKO010000005.1:0-11398 GCA_036261575.1 Jatrophihabitans sp. | reverse complement strand
CCACGCCGAGCGGCAGCGGATCAGGCAGCGCCAGCCCGACCGGCGGCGGATCCGGCGCGGGGCCGACGACATCGACGAGCCCGCCGACCCGCTCCCCGAGTGGTTCGGCCTCCGATTCGGCAGACCCGTCGGGCAGCAGCGGCCGACCCAGCCCGACAGCGTCCTTGAGCAGGCGCGGGCCCGGCGACGACCGCGGCAACGGCCCGTCGAAGGCGCACGGCAACGGTCCGTCCAGCACGTCCGGTCGCGGACTTGCAAGCGCGCCCGGGCAGCTTCGTCGCCAGCCGGGGGTGATCGATGCGGTGCCGGCGAGTTCGCAGGTACCCCGGCGCCGCGATCGGCCACCGGCACCCGGCACAGCCGGAAAGCAGCCACCCGGCGCCCGGGCCGACCTGGCCGGCGCTGGGCCGCAGAACGGCTAGTTGTCGTCACCGACACGTTGTCAGGCGGCAAGCCCGCCGAGAACGGCCCGCTCAGCAGGCCAGCGGCAGCCGCACCGTGAACGCGCAGCCGCCGCCGGCGTTGTGCACCTGCACGCTGCCGGCGTGCGCGGCGACGATGCCCTGCGTGATCGCCAGCCCGAGCCCGGCCCCGGCGCCCAGACCCGGCTGGTGGGTGCGCGCCGGCTCGCCCCGGAAGCCGACCTCGAAGACCCTGGCCAGGTCCTCCGCGGCGATCCCGCCGCACTCGTCGGAGACCGTCAGCTCGGCCACCGCGGCCGAGGCGTCCCTCGCGTGCCGCAACACGATCTCGACCGTGCCCGCCGGGCGGGTGTGCCGGATGGCGTTGATCAGCAGGTTCGTCAGGGCACGGTTCAGCTCGGCACCATTGCCGACGACCTCCGCCGGACTGGTGGCCCGCCCGATCAGCCGCACGCCTTGCAGCCCTGCCACCGGCTCCAGCGCGGCCACGCAGTCCGAAACCAGATCGTCCAGGCTGACCCGGTCGGCCCGGGCCGTGACCGTCCCGGCCTGCAACCGGGAGATCTCGAACAGGTCGTCGACCATGCCGGCCAGCCGGTCGACCTCGATCCGGATCTGCTTGTGGTAGCGCTCCGGTGAGCTGGCTACCCCGTCTTCCAGCGCCTCGGCCATCGCTCGCAGGCCGGCCAGTGGGGTGCGCAGATCATGCGACACCCAGGCCACCAGCTCGCGGCGGGAGGCGGCCAGCGTCCGCTCCCGCTCGCGGGACTCGGCGAGGGTGCGGCCGGTCTCGGCCAGCTCGTTGTGCAGCTTCTGCAACTCACCGGACAGCCGGTGGCCGTCCTCGGCCGGCACGCCGCCCGCGCGCAATGCCAGCACCGCCTGGTGAATCGAGCGGTTGTCACGGGCGAAAGTGCGCGCGGAGCGGGCCGCTGCCACCGTGGCCAGCAGCCCGGCCACGACGGCCACCGTCACCGTGGCGTAGGCGTCGTCAGCGGCCAGGAACATCGCGCGGGTGTTGCCGTAGACCGCGGCCACCGACGCCACCGTGGCCACCAGCGCCAGCGAGATCAGCACGCCGGCCTGGGAGCGGTGGCGCAACGGCCAGGTCAGCAGCCAGACCAGTACCGCCGCTCCGGCACCCCAGAGCAGGGCGGTGGCGACGATGGCGAGCAGGTGATTCATGGGCGAAGCCGTGGCGCGCTGCGACTGGTCATGACGCGTCCATCCGGTACCCGACACCCCACACGGTCTGAATCAGCTCCGGCTTTTTCGGATCGTCCTCGATCTTCTCACGCACCCGGCGCACGTGGACCGTCACGGTCGACTGATCGCCGAAGGACCAGCCCCACACCGCTGACATGAGTTCGGCACGGGTGTAGGCGGTGCCGGGATTGGCCATCAGGAAGCCGAGCAGGTCCAACTCGCGCGCGGTCAGCGACAGCTCCCGGTCATGCTTGAACACCCGCCGGCCCGCCACATCGAGGGTGATCGGCCCACGTTGCAGCAGCCGTGGGACCCCGACGGACGGGGGCTGCGCCCGCCGCAGCAGCGATTCCACGCGCAGCAGCAGTTCTCGCGGGGAGAACGGCTTGGTCAGGTAATCGTCGGCGCCGATCTCCAGCCCGGCGATGCGATCGTCTTCCTGGCCGAGCGCGGTCAGCATGATCACCGGCAACGCCGCGTGGTGGCGGCGCAATCGGCGGCACACCTCGATGCCGTCCAGGTTCGGCAGCATCAGATCCAGCACGACCAGGTCGCAGACCGGGTCAGCCGCCGTCAGTCGCCGCGCCGCGCCGGCGCCGTCCTGCTCCGCCTCGGCCTGGTGCCCGGCGCGCGCCAGGTAGCTGAGCACGACCTCCGAGACCGTCGGGTCGTCCTCGACCACCAGCACCCGCGCCATGCGGCCGATCCTCCCATTACGAACGTGCCCCGGCCGAGCAGTTCCTCGACTCGTAAGGGTCTTCGTTGCCGGGCGTCCGGCGGATGTGGGTACTGTTGGCCGAGTGCTCGACATGATCCTGCCGTGCCTTGACGAGGCCGAGGCATTGCCCTGGGTGCTGGGTCGTATCCCTGCGGGTGTTCGGGCGATCGTCGTCGACAACGGCAGCGCCGACGGCAGCCCGCAGCTGGCCGCCGAGCTCGGTGCCACCGTGGTGTCCTGCGACCGGCGCGGCTACGGCGCGGCCTGCCACGCCGGGCTGGAAGCCGCCACCGCCGAGCTGGTCGCCTTCTGCGACTGCGATTCCTCCATCGATCCGGCGCCGGTGCTGGACTTCGCAGCCCCGGTCTTGGCCGACCAGGCCGACCTGGTGATCGGCCGGCGACGACCGCGCGGCCGGGGCGCCTGGCCGGCGCATGCGCGGATCGCGAATGCCGTGCTGGCGCACCGGATTCGTCGCAGCACCGGCATCCAGCTGCACGACATCGGCCCGCTCCGCGTCGGCCGGCGGAGCCAGCTACTCGGGCTCGGGCAGCTGGACCGGCGCAGTGGCTACCCCTTGGAGACGGTGCTGTTGGCGGCCAAGGCAGGGCTGCGCATCGTGGAGGCTGATGTCGATTACCACGCTCGTGCCGGGCGATCGAAGGTGACCGGAACCGTGCGGGGCACGGCGCAGGCGATTCGCGACATGTCGGCGGTGCTGGCCCGGTGAGCGTGCGCAGCCTGGTGCTGATCGCCAAGGCCCCCGTCGCCGGCCGGGTCAAGACCCGGCTCATCAGTGACTCGTGCTCGGCCACCGACGCCGCCCAGCTGGCCGGCTGCGCCATCGCCGACACGCTCGCCGCGCTGCAGGAATACCCCTGCGATGACAAGGTGATCCTGATCGACGGGGCCTTCGAGGCCCCGGCCGGCTGGCGGCTCGTCCCGCAGGTCGGTGGCGGGCTGGATCAGCGCCTCGCGGCCGGCTTCGAGGCGCTGCCGACCGGTCCCGCGCTGCTCGTCGGGATGGACACCCCACAACTGACGGCGGAGCTGCTGCAGTTCGACCCGTCGCGCTATGACGCCTGTCTGGGGCTCGCGGCGGACGGCGGCTACTGGGCGATCGGCTTCACCGACCCCGCGATGGCCAGGCGCTGCATCGAGGGTGTCCCGATGTCGACCGACAGCACCGGCGCCGAGCAGCTGCGCCGGATGCAGGCCGCAGGGTTGCACGTCCAGCTGCTTCCGATGCTCACCGACGTCGATACCGCCGCATCCGCTGCCGAGGTGGCCGCGGCCGCGCCCGGCACGAGTTTTGCCCGTCTCTGGCGAGAGATCGCCGCATGATCGAGGGTGCGCTGACGCCGTATGAGACGGCATTGGCGGGCAGCGGCCAGCTGAGCCTGGTCACCGCCGACGGTGCGGAGCTGGCGCTGGCGATCCAGCGCTACCTCGCCGACGCCGACGAGGCCGATGCGACGGTGCTGGACCGCTGCGTGCCTCCGGTGCTCGACGTCGGCTGCGGGCCAGGCCGGATCGTGCACGCCCTGGCCAGCCAGGGGAAGGCGGCCCTGGGCGTGGACATCGCCGAGATGGCCGTGGCGATCACCGAGCAGCGCGGCGCGCCGGCACTCAGTCGCAGCGTCTTCCAGCGGCTGCCCGGCGAGGGACGCTGGCCGACTGTGCTGGTGCTGGACGGCAACGTCGGAATCGGCGGCGATGTCTGCGGTTTGCTGGCCAGGCTGGCGGATCTGATGGCCCCGGGCGGCTGCGTCATCGCCGAGCCGACCGGATCGCACGCCGAGCAGGATGACGTGCTGGCGGTCCGGTTCGCCACCGAGTCCGGTGCGACCGGGCCCGAGTTCCCGTGGGCAGTGGTCGGCCGGTCCGCGCTGCTGCGGCACGCCGCGGTGGTCGGGCTCACCGAACAGGGCTACTGGTCGGCCGGTGACCGGGTTTTCGTCCGCCTGGTGCGCAGCGCCGCGATGGTGTAGCAGGCCACCCCCGCCAGCGCGATGATTGCCAGCAATATCACCAGGTTAGCCAGGTAGTTCTGCTGCAGCAGCGCCAGCGACCGGGCGCCGTACTTGCCCTGCCGGTAGATCAACCAGAGCCCGACTGCGCTCACCAGGCCGGCGCAGATCAGCGTCGCCTGCAGGTAGCCCCGCACCCGGCCAGGCACCAGCCGGTTCAGCAGCCAGCCGAGCCCGATCACCACCGGCGCGATCAGCACGTCGTGCACGAGCAACGAACCGATCAGCCACCGGGCCAGCGCCCACGGCTTGGTGTCCTTGGCGTCGGTCAGGATGCGCACCCCGCCGTACACGATCGCCAGCACCCCGAGCACGCCCAGCCCGAGCCGCATCGCCAGGCTCGACCGGTCCACCGGTGGGGCGCTCACCGGCTGACCTCGATCCGGGTCAGCCACTTCGTCTGCAGCACCCCGGCCCGGTCCGGCGCGATGAGCCGCAGCGGGTAGCCGTGGTCGATGTCCAGGCGTTCGCCGTTGAGGTGGGTGGCGAGCAGCGCGTGCTCCAGCTGGCTGCCGGTCAGGCTGGACTGTGCGTAGGCGCCGTGTTCCAGGGAGTGCACGCTCACCATCGAGCTGCTGGAACCGCCGACCCGCTGCACCAGATCCAGCAACCGGATGCCGCGCCAGTGCGCCTGGATGCTCCACCCCTCCACGCAGGAGATCGGCAGGCTGGTGGCAACCGTCGGTTCGGCTTCCAGCTGGGCAACGGTCATGCTCAGCATGCTGCGGCCGTTGACGGTCAACCGGTACGACTCCGATCGCGCCTTCTGCAACACGCCGGCGGCCGCGGCGGTGCGGTTGACCGGCACGCCCTGCGGACCCTTGCGCGGTTGCCGGGGCGCCAGCAGTGCGACCGGTTGCAGCGCCGGGATCACCTGCCCGATCGTCGTCGCGACGACCACCGCTACTCCGGCGCCACCGGCGACCAGCACGCCGCGCCGGGACAGGCCGGGCCCGTCCGCGGGCGCCAACCTGGTAGCCAGTCCTTGCTTGATGGCTGGCAGCTGCACCGCGATGTGCAGCAGCAGCGAGCCGATCACCACCCAGGCCATCCAGTAGTGCACCCGGATGAATCCCCACGGCCAGGGATAGAACTGCAGCACGTTGAACAGCCCGGTGATCAGCTGGAACACCGAGGAGGCCACCAGCACCGCGATCGAGAGGCGCTCCAGCCCGTGCAGCACGCCGCGCACCGGCGGCCAGACGAACAGCCTGTGAAACACCGACCACAGCTTGAGCAGCAACAGCGGGATGCAGGCGATGCCGGTGATCACGTGCACGCCCTGGGTCAGCCGGTAGCCCCAGTACGGGGCGGCCGGGATCGGCAACCAGTGCCACGGCGCGTACTGGTAGTGGCTGAGCAGGCCGGTGACGAAGCACAGCCCGAACGCGATGCCCAGCACCCGTCCCACCCGGGCGGTCACCGCCGGGCCCCGCAGCGTCGAGCGGAACCGGGGCCACAGTGGCGGGGTGCGCTGCAGCAGCGAGGACAGGTGCACCCGCTCAGTCTCCGGCATCCGGCACCGTCCCGTCGCTCGGATCTCCTTACGAACAGGAGAACTCCGCGGTGGTTCGAAGCCGGCCGCCCACCGGATGCGCCGCACCTCCACCCGGTTGCATTGTGCGGCCCGAACGGACGTGGTTCGGTGGGTTTTCGGGTACTTTCGGGCCGCACAATGCGGGAGGTGGCGGGCGGCTCAGCTCCACGTCGAGGCGCGCCAGGCTCCCGGCCCCGGGGGCAGCGGGCGGCGTAGCCGCAGCGACAGGTCCGACCAGGCTCCGCCGGTTTCGGGTCCGGGCGGCTCCTGCTCACCGGACAGCGCGGTCAGCACCACGGTGACGGCGGCGACCTCCTCCGGTGTCGGGTTGCCGCCGACGATGTGCAGCAGCGGGCGCTCGGCGGTCACAGCGGGATGTTCCCGTGCTTCTTGGGCGGCAGGGATTCCCGTTTGGTCTTGAGGATGCGCAGTGCGCGCACCACATGCGAGCGGGTCTGGGAGGGCAGCACCACCGAGTCCAGGTAGCCGCGTTCGGCCGCGATGTAAGGGTTCACCAGGGTGTCCTCGTACTGGCTGACCAGCTCGGCCCGGCGCTCCTCCTGCGCCGCCGGGTCGTCCGCCAGCGTGGCGAGTTCCTTGCGGTACAGGATGTTGGCAGCCCCCTGGGCGCCCATCACCGCGATCTGCGCGGTCGGCCAGGCCAGGTTGAGATCGGCGCCGAGATGCTTGGAACCCATCACGTCGTACGCGCCGCCGAAAGCCTTGCGGGTGATCACGGTGATCTTGGGAACCGTCGCCTCGGCGTAGGCGAAGATCAGCTTGGCGCCACGGCGGATGATGCCCTGCCACTCCTGGTCGGTGCCGGGCAGGAAGCCTGGTACGTCGACCAGGGTCAGCACCGGGATGTTGAAGGCATCGCAGGTTCGCACGAAGCGGGCCGCCTTCTCCGAGGCGTCGATGTCGAGGCAGCCGGCGAAGTGCAGCGGCTGGTTGCCGACAACGCCGACCGCCGCGCCCTCGATCCGGGCGAAGCCACAGATGATGTTGGGGGCGAACAGGGCGTGCACCTCGAGAAATTCGCCGTCGTCGACCAGGTGCTCGATCACGGTGTGCATGTCGTAGGGCTGGTTCGCCGAGTCGGGGATGAAGCCGTCGAGGAACAGATCGCCGTCGTTCACCTCGAGCTCGGCCTCGGCCGGAAAGGCGGGCGGCAGGTCGAGGTTGTTGCTGGGCAGGTAGGACAGCAGCGCCTTGACGTAGTCGATCGCGTCCTGCTCGTCGGTGCCGAGGTAATGGGCGTTGCCGGACTTGGTGTTGTGGGTGCGGGCGCCGCCGAGGTCCTCCATGCTGACGTCCTCGCCGGTGACGGTCTTGATCACGTCCGGGCCGGTGATGAACATCTGCGACGTCTGATCCACCATGACCACGAAGTCGGTCAGCGCGGGCGAGTAGACGTGGCCGCCGGCGGCCGCACCCATGATCAGCGAGACCTGCGGCACCACACCCGAGGCATGCACGTTGCGGCGGAAGATCTCCCCGTACAGGCCGAGCGAAACCACGCCTTCTTGGATGCGGGCACCGCCGCCCTCGTTGATACCGATCAGCGGGCAACCGGTCTTGAGCGCGAAGTCCTGCACCTTGACGATCTTCTCGCCGTACACCTCACCGAGGGCGCCGCCGAACACGGTCACGTCCTGGCTGAACACGCACACCGGCCGGCCGTCCACGGTGCCGTAGCCGGTGACGACCCCGTCTCCGAAGGGCCGGTTGTCGGCCATCCCGAAGTTGGCCGAGCGGTGCCGGGCCAGCTCGTCGAACTCCACGAACGAGCCCTCGTCCAGCAGCATCGCCACCCGCTCGCGCGCGGTGTGCTTGCCGCGGGCGTGCTGCTTGCGCACGGCCCGTTCGGAACCGGCATGCACCGCCTCGTCGTAGCGGCGGCCGAGCTCGGCGAGCTTGCCGGCGGTGGTGTGCGCATCGACGGCGGAATCCGGTGGGATCGATTCGGCGCTCATGAGCGCAAACCCTAGTCCGGGTGCTCGCCGGCCAGCAGCCGAACGTGAGCAGAATGACCTGCATGACGCAGCTGCGTGAACCGCTCGACGGCACCGCCCTGGCGGCAGCCCTGCCGGCCGGCTGGCAGCTGCGCGTCGTGGCCGAAACTGGATCGACGAACGCTGACCTGCTGGCGGCTGCCGCGAGTGGCGCGCCCGATCGCAGCGTGCTCGTGGCCGAACGCCAGACCGCCGGACGGGGGCGGCTGGACCGGAGCTGGCAGTCACCGGCCGGCGCGGGACTGACCCTGTCGGCGTTGCTGCGTCCGGACGTCCCGGCCACCGGCTGGGGCTGGTTGCCGCTGCTGGCGGGCGTGGCGCTGGCCGACGCGCTGAACCAGCCGGGTTCGGCGCTGCCCGAGGCGCGGCTGAAGTGGCCGAACGATCTGCTGCTCGGCCCGCAACAACGCAAGGTGGCCGGCATCCTGGTGCAGAGCACGGGAGCTGCGGCGGTGCTCGGCATCGGCATCAATGTCTCGACCGGGGCCGAGGAGTTGCCGGTGCCGACGGCCACCTCGCTGCTGCTTGCCGGTGATCGGCAGCCCGACCGGGCCGCGCTGCTGGTCCGGCTGCTGGGCCGGCTGGACCGCGAGCTGGCGCGCTGGCAGGCAGCCGGCGGTGATGCGGCCGCCGCAGGGCTGGCCGCCGACTACCGGGCCCGCTGCGCCACCATCGGCAGCGAGGTCACTGTCCAGCTGGCGGACCGGACCGTGTCCGGACAAGCGGTCGGGGTCGACGATGCAGGGCGGCTGCTGCTGCGTCCGGACGGCGCCGCGCAGCCGTGGCCGGTGTCGGCCGGGGATGTCACGCACCTGCGGCCGGCTTCCCGGTAACTTCTGCACATCCGCTGCTCCCCGACTTGCAGGCTGGAGGCCACGATGGCTTACCCCGAGAAGCTGCTGGCCGACGACGAGGAGGTCGTCGAGCAGCTGCACCCGCACTGGTTGACACTGCTGCCCGCGGTGCTGTTCTTCATCCTGATCTGCGCCCTGACCGGGTTCGGGCTGGCGTTCCTGCCCGGCGGCAGCGCGCACTCGGCACTGCTGATCGCGCTGCTGGTGCTCGCGGTGGTGTTGCTCGTCTGGCTGGTGCTGGCTCCGCTGGCACGCTGGCAGTCCACCCACTACATCTTCACCACCCACCGGGTGCTGATCCGGCGCGGCGTGCTCAAGCACGTCGGCCGGGACATCACCCTGGGCCGGATCAGTGACGTGTCCTACGAGCAGACGCTGCGCGATCGGATCTTCTCGGCAGGCACCTTGCACATCGAATCGGCGGGCGAGCTGGGGCAGGAGACGCTGGTCAACCTGCCTCGGGCCGACGAGGTGCAGCAGACGCTGAATCGCCTGATCGAGCAGGACATGAACCGCCGCGGCAATTACGGCGGCACGGGCTACCGGCCGACCACGGACAGCTGACGGCTACTGCCCGGCGTTCGCGCTATCCGGCGCCTTCGCCGCATCGGCTGCGCCGGAAGCTGTGGCCGAGCCCGCAGCCTTGGCCGTGGCCGGCGTCTTGGCTGTCGTCTTTGCCGGCTGGCCGTTCTGCGCCGGCTTGGGCTGGCCGGGCTGGCCGGTCTGCGCCGGCTGAGTACCGCCTGGTTGCGCAGCGCCAAGTTGCGCGGCGGCCGCGGGGGCTTCGGCCGCGGCACCGCCACCGGAGAGCGTCGCCAGCATCTGCCGGACGTTGGCCAGTTGCGCGTTGATGGAATCACGCCGCTGACTTGCCGCGGCGAGCTCGCGCTCGGACTCGGCCCGGATCCGGTCGGCGCGGGCCGCTGCCTCGCTGACGATCTGCTGCGCCTTCTGCTCGGCTTCCTCCAGCATCCGAGCAGCCTTGCGGCCGGCCTCGGCTGACGCCCGCTCGGTCTCGGCGCGGGTCTGCTCGGCATGTTGCTGCGCGCTCTGCAGCTGGGCCTCAGCAGCCGCCGTCCGCTGCTGAAAGTCCTGCTCGGCCTTGTTGCGGCGCTCGGCCAGCGTCTGCTCGAAGTCGTTGGCTGCCTGCGCCGCCTGCGCGCGCTGCTGTTCGTAGACGGCTTCGGCCTCCTCGCGGCGCGTGGTGGCCTGCCGGTTGGCCTCGTCGATCACCTGCTCGGCCGTCTTCTTTGCATCCTCGACGATCCGCTGGGCCTCGCGCTCGGCCGCGATCCGGGTCTGGTTGGCGTAGCGCTCGGCGTCGCTGCGGGTCTTGCCGGCGCCGTTCTCGATCTCGGTCAGCTTGGTGCGCGCTTCGACGGCCGCGCTGGCGCGGATCTCGGCGGCTTCCTCGCTGGCCAGGGTGAGGATCTGGCCGACCCGGGCGCCGAAGTCGGCGAAGCTCGGCTCGGCGGGCTTGGCCGCTGCCTTGGCCGCGGCCTGGCGCGCAGCCGCCTCCGAGGCGGCCAGCTGTTCGGCGCGGCGCGCCTGGGTGGCGGCCTCCTGCTGGGCCGCCTGCACCGCGGCGCCGAGTTCGGCCAGCCGCCGGTCGACCTGGGCGGGATCGTAGCCACGCATGACGGTGCGGAACTGCTGGTTGCTGTCGCTCATTCGGCTTCCATCATCTCGTCGAGTAGGTGTTCTCGGCTGTCCGGCTGCCATTCTGGGCCGCCGGGTGTAAGGCGGGGTTGTGCTCGGAGGCAGCACCGGCCCGGTCATCGGTCGTGCCGTCAGCGGGGGCGGCCGATGCGGATTCGTCGGCTCCGGGCCGGGCCTGCTGCGTTGGGCCGGCGGGGTCGTCGACCGGCTGCGCCGGGCGGCCTTCCTCCACCGCGAGCGCCTCGATGACGCCGGACAGCTGTCCGAGCTCGGCGGCGATCGCGTTGCGGCGTCGGGTCAGCTCGGTGACCTCGGTGCGGGCACGGGCCAGCAGCTGCTCCGCCTCGGTGCGCATCGCCGCGGCATCCGCGCGCGCCCGGGCGGTCAGCTCGGCGGTCTCGGCCCGAGCTGCCCGGCGCTGCTGCCACAGTTCGCGTTGAGACTCGCCCAGCTGCCGGGCCACCTGCTGCCGCACCGCCTCCGCGCCGGCCTCGGCCTCGCTGAGCCGCCGCTCGGCCCGCTCCTGCTGCTGCCGGGCCGCCGCGGTCGCCATCGCCACGATGCCGTTCGCCTCAGCGCGTGCCTCGGCGAGCACCCGCTCGGCTTCGCTGCGGGCCTCGGCAACCTCGGCGTCGGCGGCCTGCCGCGACCGTTCGATCAGCGCATCCAGGTCGGCCCGCCTGCGGCGCAACGACACCCCGGTGCCCGTCACGGCCCGGCTGAGCCGGCCGCGCACCTCGGCGATCCGGGCCGCTGCGCGGGCGTGGGCCCGGCTGGTGATGCGCTGAGCCTCCTGCTGCGCCGCCTGCACCAGCTCGGCCACGGTGCGCTGTGCCCACTCCAGCTGCTCGGCGGCCGCGGCCAGCTGCTCGGCCGCCTCGTCGCGGGCCTGCTGCAGGAGCTGGCGTGCCTGCGCGGCTGCCTCGGCCTGCTCTGCTGCGGCCGCGGCGCGCGCCT
>DATAKO010000004.1:0-3896 GCA_036261575.1 Jatrophihabitans sp. | reverse complement strand
CCACGCCGAGCTGCCCGGGATCCAGCGCGCCGCCCGCGACGGCCAGCTCGAGCGCGGCCGCGGCGGGATCGTCGAGTGCACCGCCTGCGAGCAGCTCGGCCGCGGCAGCCGGCACCGCATCCGGTTCGCCTTCGGCCAACGCCTCGGGTTCGGCCGCCTTGTCACTGGCTGCCTCGGGTTCGGCCGCCTCGTCATTGGCTGCCTCGGCCGACGGCAGCGCCGACAGCAGCCCCACCAGCACCGGATCGCCGACGCCGAGCTGCTGAGAACGCCGATCCGGAACCGGGGGTTGTGAATCAGCCACCGCTGCGGGTGGAAGGATCAGGTACGTGACCCCGCGCGTACTGTCCGGCATCCAGCCCACCGGTGACTCCATGCAGCTCGGCAACTACCTGGGCGCGGTCAAGAACTGGGTGGGCATGCAGGACGGCTACGACGCCTACTACTGCGTGGTGGACCTGCACGCGATCACCCTCGACCCGCCGGAGCCGGCCGCGCTGCGGCAGCGCACCCGGATCGTCACCGCGCAGCTGCTCGCTGCCGGCCTGGACCCGGACCGGTGCGCGCTGTTCGTCCAATCGCACCTGCCCGAGCACCCGCAGCTGTCGTGGGTGCTGGAATGCCTGACCGGCTTCGGCGAGGCCAGCCGGATGACGCAGTTCAAAGACAAGTCCAGCAAGTCCGGGGCGGACCGGCAGGGCGTCGGCCTGTTCACATACCCGATCCTGCAAGCCGCCGACATCCTGCTCTATCAGGCCAACCAGGTGCCCATCGGCGAGGATCAGCGCCAGCACCTGGAGCTGACCCGCAACCTGGCGCAGCGGTTCAATGCCAAGTACGGGCAGACTTTCGTGGTGCCGGAGGCCTTCATCCCGAAGGCGGCCGCCAAGGTGCTCGACCTGCAGGACCCGACCGCCAAGATGTCGAAATCCCGGCCTGACAACGGCACCGTCTACCTCTCCGACGACGCCTCGGTCATCACGAAGAAGATCAAGCGTGCGGTCACCGACCTGGACAACGAGATCCGTTACGACCCGGACGGCAAGCCGGGTCTGTCCAACCTGCTGGTCATCCTGGCGGCATTCACCGACTCGACGCCGGAGCAGGTCGCTGCCGACTTCTCGGGGCAGGGCTACGGCAACTTGAAGGCGGCCACGGCAGAGGCAGTTGTCGCCTTCGCCGAGCCGTTCGCCCGGCGGACCCGGGAGCTGCTGGACGACCCGGCCGAGCTCGACCGGATCCTCGCCCGCGGAGCGGCCAAGGCGCGCGCGGTGGCAGCTCCCACCGTCGCCGCCGCCTACGAGAACGTCGGATTCCTGCGTCCCGTCGTAGGGTGAGACCGATGAGGAGCACAGTCCGGATCGGCGTCGCCGTGGCGATTCCGGAGCCGCACGCCTCGGTACTGGTCGGCTGGCGACGGCGGATCGGCGATCCGGAGGCGGACAAGATCCCGCCGCACGTGACGCTGCTGCCGCCGACCGACCTCGAAGCCGATCAGCTCGAGCTCATCGAGAAGCACCTGAGCGAGGCCGCCGGCGCGGTGCCGCCGTTCGTGATGCGGCTGTCAGGAACCGGCACCTTCCGGCCCGTCTCCCAGGTCGTTTTCGTCCAGGTCTCGGCCGGCATCGCCGAGTGCGAGATGCTGGAGGGTGCAGTGCGCAGGCATCCCATCGAGCGCGAACTGGAGTTCCCGTACCACCCGCACGTGACCGTCGGCCACGACATTCCCGACGAGCAACTCGACCAGGCCTTCGACGGGCTGCGTGATTTCGTCGGTCAGTTCCCGGTGGACCACTTCCGGATGTACTTCCAGGAAGGCGACGGAAGCTGGCACACGCATCGCGAGTTCGAACTGACCGGGCGGTAGCGATGGCAGCCGGCGCGAAGGGAATCAAGGCCAGGCTCACGGCGCGCTGGCACGCCGCGCGAAAGCGCTACGAGTCGCTCGATCACACCGTCCGTGGCTACGGGCACTACAAGGACGAGCACGGCGATCACCTGGCCGCGGCGATCACCTTCTTCAGCTTTCTCGCGATGTTCCCGCTCGCGCTGCTGGGCGTGTCCATCACCGGCTTCGTGCTGGCCGGCAACCGGCACCTGCAACAGGAGCTTTTCGCCAAGATCGCCAAGAACGTGCCGGGCAGCTTCGGCGACACCCTGACCAGCGTCATCAACGGCGCGATCAACCACCGCTCGGCCGTCGGCGTGGTGGGTCTGGTGGGCGTCGCGCTGACCGGCCTGGGATGGATCGACAACCTGCGTACCGCGGTCGACGCCATCTGGGGTCGACCCGAGCCGAAGCTCAACTTCATTGCCAAGAAGGGCCAGGACGCGCTGATCCTGCTCGGCCTCGGCCTGGCGACGGTGCTCTCGCTGGCGATAACCGCGTTGGGTACTGCAGTCAGTCACCAGGTGCTGGTGTGGGTCAGGCTGGATCAGCTGCCCGGCATGGGCACCCTCACCGCGGCGCTGGCCATCCTGCTGGCCGTGCTCGGTGACCTGCTGGTCTTCGGCTGGGTGATCATCCGGCTGCCGGACGCGCCGGTGTCCCGCCGGACGGCCCTCAAGGCGAGCCTGCTGGCCGCGGTGGGCTTCGAGATCCTGAAACTCATCGGCACCTTCTACATCGCCCGGGTGACCCGGTCACCGGCCGGCGCCGCGATCGGACCGGTGTTGGGCATCTTGGTCTGGATCAACCTGGTGAGCCGGTACCTGCTCTTCAGCGTCGCGTGGGCGGCCACTGCCCGCGATGCGCAGCAGCTGCCGGATCCCTTGCAGCAGCCGGTCGCGGGACCGCCGGTGCCACCGCCGGTGCAGCGGGAGGCGCTGTCGCTGTCGCCGGTGGGCGTCGCAGCCGGGTTGCTCAGCGCAGGCGCGACAATCGGCGCCGCGACAGTTGCCGTCCTGCAGCGACGAGCCCGCCGATAGCCAGGGCGGCCGTCCCGACGACGATGAGCAGCGGCCGGCTGCGGTGGATCGGGTCGGCTCCGGCCGCACTGATCACGGCGGGGACGGTGGCCCGCTGCGACTGCGCGGACGGTGCCGAGCTTGCCGTTGCCGGTGCGGCGGCCGCGATCGGCCCGGCCAGCCGGCCCACCGGCGACGTCCCCGGCTTGAGCGCGAAGCCCCAGTCGAACAGCCGGGCCGCCTGCTGGTACTGGTCCAGGGGGTAGCGGGTGTCGCGCAGGAACACCAGCCCCAGCGTCCGCCCGTCACGCCTGGCCGCGGCCAGATAGGTGTGCTGGGCTGCGTCGGTGTAACCGATCTTGGCCAGCAGCGCGCCGGGCACCGTGTCGAAGAAGCTGTTGCTCTGGTTGTCGAACTGGTAGGGGCCCACCGCACCGTAGCTGCTCGCTCTCGGCGGGTAGCTCGCGCTGCGCAGCTGGTCGTAGCGCAGCAGCCGGGGCTGCTGCAGCGTCGCCCGCAGCACCAGTGCCATGTCGTAGGCCGAGGTCAGCTGCTGCCAGCCGTCCAGCCCGCTGGGCGTCTGCACGTAGGTGTCGTAGGCGCCGAGTGCAACTGCCTCGGCGTTCATCTGCGCGACCGTCGCCGCGGTCCCCCCGTTGGCCTGCGCCAACGCGGCGGCGGCGTCGTTGCCCGACACCAGCAGCATCGCAGCGAACAGCTGGTCGACGGTGTAACGCCCACCCGGCAGCAGCCCGACGGCCGAACCCTCGGCGGCGGCCGCCTGCGGGCTCACTGTCACCACCCGGTTGCCGGGTAGATGCTCGACGACCGTGAGGGCGGTGAGCATCTTGAGGATGCTGGCCGGCTGGTACCTGCCGTGCGGGTCCCGGGCGGCAAGGATGTCCCCGGTACCGAGCTCGCACCGGATCCAGGCGCGGGCCGGGATGCCTGCCGGCAGTCGCGGCGTGCCCGGCGGCACGATGGTGCCC
>DATAKO010000003.1:0-56011 GCA_036261575.1 Jatrophihabitans sp. | reverse complement strand
CCCGGGCCACCGGCGCCGGTCCGGTCTCACTGACCTGGAAGCAGAAGCTGACCGCGGCCGGCCTGGCGCTGCGGCTGGGGGCGCTGGGCCGCCGCCCGGCCGTCCCCAACACCCAGGCCAGGATGACCGGAGGCCTGCACAGCAAGGCCCGCGATCGTGCCGCCATCGCGCACCACTACGACCTGTCCAACGAGTTCTATGCGCTCATCCTGGACGAGTCGATGGCGTACTCCTCCGGCTACTACGAGCAGTGGGACAACAGCCTCGCCGATGCGCAGCGCGCCAAACTCGATCTCATCTGCCGCAAGCTCGGCCTGCAGCCCGGCATGCGGCTGCTCGATGTCGGCTGCGGTTGGGGTTCGCTGTCGCTGCACGCGGCCGAGCACTACGGCGTCCGGGTGCTGGGGGTGACACTGTCGCGCCAGCAGCACGAGTTCATCAGTAAGCGGATCGCCGAGCGCGGTCTCGCCGACCGGCTCGAGGTGCGGGTGCAGGACTATCGCGAGCTACGTGAGCAGCCCTTCGATGCGGTCGCCTCGATCGAGATGGGCGAGCACGTCGGTCAGCACAACTACCCGACCTACGCCGGCCAGCTCTTCGCCCACCTCAAGCCCGGCGGCCGGCTGCTGCTGCAGCAGATGTCGCGCCATGCCGGCACCGCGCCCGGCGGCGGCGCGTTCATCGAGAACTACATCGCCCCCGATATGCACATGCGCCCGCTGAGCGAGACCCTCGGCTTTCTCGAGCGGGCCGGTTTCGAGATCCGGGACGTGCAGGCGCTGCGCGAGCATTACGTCCGCACCGTCGAAGGCTGGCTGGACACGTTCGAGAGCCACTACGCCGACGCCGTCGCGATGGTCGGCGAGGAGATGGCGCGGGTGTGGCGGCTGTACCTCGTCGGTGGCGGGCTCAGCTTCGAAGAGGGCCGGATGGGGGTGGATCAGATCCTGGCTGTACGGACCGGCGAACGAGGCGAATCCGGAATGCCGCCGACGCCGGTATGGTGCTGAGCATGGACACAGCCGCCTTCTGGCCGGTGCTGGGCTGGGCGGCGGGGGCGATCCTGCTGGTTTTGCTGATCACCTATCTCGCCAGCCGGATCGCCGGAAAGCACAGCGTCATCGACACCGCCTGGGGTCTGCTGTTCTGCGCCGCCGCACTCGCTTCCTTCGTGGTGTCCAGCGGGCACGGCAACGCCGTCCGGAGGGTCCTGCTGCTGGCCATGACGCTCATCTGGGGCCTGCGACTGGCCGTGCACATCGGGCTCCGCAGCATCGGAAAGGGCGAGGATCCCCGGTACGCGGAGATGCTGCGGGACCGCGGGCAGCTGGAGACGGTCTTGCTGGTCTACGGGCTGCAGGGACTGCTCGCCTTCCTGGTGTCGGCACCCCTGCTGGTCGGTATGTTCACCGAACGCGGGCTGACGCCGCTGGCCTGGTTCGGCGTGCTGAGCTGGCTGGTCGGCCTGTTCTTCGAGTCCGTCGGCGATGCGCAGATGGAGCGATACAAGGCGGACAAGGCGGCCGGCAAGCAGGTGCCCACCGTGATGGACCGTGGGCTGTGGCGCTACACCCGGCACCCGAACTACTTCGGTGACGCGTGCGTGTGGGTAGGAATCTTCTGTGTCACCGCCGAGCGCTGGCCCGGGGTGCTCACCGTGTTCTCCCCGGCGATCATGATCTATCTGCTCGCGTTCGGGTCCGGAAAGCGGGTGCTGGAGCGTTCCATGGCCAAGCGCGAGGGCTATCGGGAGTACGTGCAGCGGACCTCCGGGTTCATCCCGCTGCCGCCGCGACCCGCCCGCTCCAGCTGAGCTGGCGAAGCGGGTCCTGACGAAGCCGTACAATATTCGGCAATGTCCTCTTCACTCATCGAGCACATCCGTGGCTCCTGGCGCATCCTCGTCAAGGAGATCGCCGCCTTCGGCGTCGTCGGAGCGCTCGGCTTCGTCATCGACATCGGCCTGTTCAACGTCTTCTTGCACACGCTGCATTCGGCGGTTGTCGCGAAGACGATCTCGACGACGGTGGCGACGGTTGTCACGTACGTCGGCAACCGCTATCTCTCGTTCTCGCACCGAGCCAGGTCCAAGCTCGGGCGTGAGGCCGGCTTCTTCTTCGTGATCAACCTGATCGCACTGGTCTTCTCGGTGCTGATCCTGTGGTTGTTCAGCCATCCCTTCGGTTATCAGAACGACCAGTTCGTGCTGAACGTGGTCAACCTGTTCACGATCGGGCTGGGCACGGTGTTCCGCTTCTGGGCGTACAAGCGGTTCGTCTTCCTGCACCCCGACCGGGTGGCCGCCGGGCTGCCGGACGACGACCCGATCGATTACGACGCGCCGCGGACCACGCACCGTGCCGGGCATCACGCCGAGCACCCCGGCCCGGACACGGCCCAGACCACCCAGCCCGGGCCGCAGGACGAATCCGATCGGATCGCCCAGACCGGCTGAGCCCTCAGCCGCCCGTTTCGATCTTGCTCAATCGCTGCCGGATCTCCTCCAGCACCATCCGCACCGGTGCACTCAGGCCTGCCAGCGTGAGGTTGTTCTGGGCGAAGCTGTAGCCACCCAGAGCAACCCGGACGGCATCGCGCGCCTTCTCCCGGGTCAGGCCCATCGTGGTCAAGGTCCGCACGGCCGGGTCACCGTCGGGACCGGCCAGGATTCCGAGCAGCAGATGCTCACATCCGACGTAGTCATTGCTCAACGCGGCAGACTCGGCGCTGGCCCGTTCGGCGATCTGCAGCAGGGTCGCCGGCTCCGGAGTGCCGGCCTGCGCCGCGGTGGCGACGGTGGCCGTGAGCTCGGACAGCACGTCATCGGGCTCGATCTCCATACTGCGCATGATCGCCAGCGCGAGGTTGTTGCCGTGGCGAATCAGCGCGCCCAGCACGTCGGGCGAGCTCACCTGGTCCTGCGCCCCGCCGGCCGCTTCGGTAGCCAGCGCGATCACCTTCCGCGCCCGGTCGGTGAACCGGTGCGGTTGCCAGCCTTCGGAGCGCGGCGTGGATTCGGCGCCGCTCGCGGCGCGACCGTCGGCAGCGGCGACCGCATCGGCCAGCGCCCGCTGGCACACTGCGGAGACCGGAATGCCGGCGTCCCGGACGGCGGCTGCCAGTTCATCGGGCAGGTACACGTTGATCTTGGGCATCACGGCCTCCACTGCGGGTTATCTAGGGGTTATAACCCTAGACGGGTTATAGCTCGATCGCCAGGCCCGCGCAGCGACGGCATTGATCTTCGCCCCCTTCCGCCGTAGCCGGTCGGGGCGGGTCCAGCGAGTGGTCGCCGTTGCCGGGGTGCCATCCTGCTGGCCGGGCTGCCGTGGCGGTCCGTGGTGGCCGGCGTGGCCATGTTCGCCATCGACGACCTTCGGCCGGATGGCAGTGCTGCAGTCCCGCCTCCGACGTGACCGAGGGACGACCTTGCCGGATTGACATATTCGAACGCATGTTCGAGCATGGAGTGGTGACCGCCGCCCACCACTATGCCGAACCTGAGTGGGATCCCGAATGGGTTCAGGCTGATCTCGCCGGGGCAGGCTCAGCTGAGCGATTCGACGACAGCGACGGCGCCTATGCGGTGCCCGAACCGGACCCCTTTGCCGAGCCCGAACCGGTGCCGCTGCGCCGGCCGTCCCTTCGGGTAGAACTGGGGGCGCAGCCCGCAGTACCGATCACCGGCATCCCGCGTCGGCGATTGCCACCCCTGCCCGCCCCGGACGGGCTTGCCGACCTGTTGCCCGATGGCCTGCGGCGGGGCAGCACCATCACGGTCACCAGTTCGGTGTCGTTGCTGCTCGCCCTGCTCGGTGGGCCGTCCCGGCACGGGGCGTGGACGGCCATGGTCGGCATGCCGGCCATCAGCGCCGAGGCAGCGGTCGAAGCCGGTATCGACCTGGGACGACTGGCCATCATCTCGGCACCGGATTCCGGCTGGACCGGCTCGTCCTGGACGACGGCGGTCGGGGCGCTGCTCGATGCCGTCGACGTGGTGGTAGCACGTCCGGGTTTCGGCAGCTCCAGCAAGGCCGATCCGGCATCCAGCTCGGTCCCGGACGGCGCTGCCCGCCGGCTGACCGCCCGGGCCCGAAGCAAGGATGCGGTTCTGGTGCTGTTCGGGCAGCAGGCGGCATCCTGGCCGGGGGTGGAGCTGAAGCTGTCGGCCCAGCATGGTGACTGGACGGGCATCGGTGACGGTTTCGGCCGGCTGACCCGGCGCCGGCTGCTGGTCTCGGCCACCGGAAAGGGCCGCTCCGCGCAGCCCCGGACCCGGGAGCTATGGCTGTGACCGGTCACCGCACGCGCCGGCGCGGTGAGCGGTCATGACCGCACCGCCACGCATGGCCGCGATCTGGTGCCCGGACTGGCCGGTCACCACCGCTCGTGCCGGCACCACCCTGGCCCCGGACGATCCGGTCGCGGTGATCACCGGTAACCGGGTGGTGGCCTGTTCCTACCGGGCCCGCCAACTGGGCATCCGGCGCGGCCTGCGGCGGCGCGAAGCGCAGGGCAGGTGCCCGGAACTCGTGCTGATCCCCCGTAATCAGGCGGCCGAGGCGCGTGCGTTCGAGCCGATCCTGGCCGCCATCGAGACCATCGCGCCCGGTGTGGAGCTGGACCGTCCGGGCCTGGCTGCAATCGGGATCCGGGGCCCGGTGAAGTACTTCGGCAGCGAGACCGCC
The DNA here is from genome assembly GCA_036261575.1 of Jatrophihabitans sp. Taxonomy (GTDB): domain Bacteria; phylum Actinomycetota; class Actinomycetes; order Mycobacteriales; family Jatrophihabitantaceae; genus Jatrophihabitans_A. Next base: position 51,323 of record DATAKO010000003.1, on the reverse strand, counting down.
GTGTTGCACGCGCTCACCCGGGCGATCGCGGCGCAGGGCGGTGCCGAGGGGCAGGCACTGATCGGAGTCGCCGATGGCGCGTTCGCCGCCGAGCAGGCCGCCCGCCGCGGCTGCATCGTGCCAGCCGGCGGCTCGGCGGATTTCCTGGCGCCACTGCCGATCGACACGCTCGATCAGCCCGAGTTGGTGGATCTGCTGAAACGACTGGGGGTTCGCACGCTGGGTGCCTTCGCCGCGCTTCCTGCCGCCGACGTCCAGGCACGATTCGGGCCGCCGGGCAGCTGGGCGCACCGTCAGGCCGGTGGCCTCGACTCCCGGCCCATCGCCGGGCGTCGCCCGCCGGCCGAATTCACCGTCAGCATCAGCCTGGAACCGCCGCTGGATCGGGTGGACACCATCGCCTTCACCGCCCGGGGCGCGGTCGAGAAGTTCGTCACCGAGCTGGCCGATCACGGCCTGGCCTGTACCTGTTTCGAGCTGATCGCGCAGACCGATCGCGGTGAAGAGACGGTGCGGCGGTGGCGGCACGCCGGGGTGCTCGGCCCGGTCGATGTCACCGATCGGATCCGCTGGCAACTTGAAGGCTGGCTCAACCGGAGCGCCGGTGAGCCCAACGCGCCGACCGGACCGGTGACATTGCTGCGGCTGACACCTGTCGAGACCGTGCCGACCAGCGTGCATCAGCGCGCCCTCTGGGGCGGCGACGGCGCTGTGGACGAACGCGCGCAGCGGGCACTGGCCCGGGTCCAGACGCTGCTCGGTGCGGGCTCGGTGCACACCCCGGTGGTGGCCGGCGGACGCGGCCCGGCTCAACGGACCAGGCTGGTGCCCTGGGGCGACCAGCGCGAGGGCGAGGCGGATGCCGACAGGCCATGGCCGGGCCGGCTGCCTTCACCGGCTCCGACGGTGCTCATCGATCCACCACGGCCGGTGGGCCTGCTGGACGCGGCCGGGCGCAGCGTGCTGGTGACCGAGCGTGGGCAGGTGCCGGCACCGCCGGCCCGCTTCATCAGCGCGGACCGGCCGGCGCAACCAGGTACAGCGGTCACCGCCTGGGCAGGACCGTGGCCGGTCGATGAGCGCTGGTGGGATCCGGCTTCGGCGCGTCAGCTGGTGCGCATGCAGATCGTGGACGCGGGCGGGCGCGCGTACCTCATCTGTTTCGACCGGTCGACCGGCGGCTGGCTGCTCGAGGGGATCTATGACTGACTCGGCTCACCGGATCAGCGCGGTCACGAGCAACCAGCCCACGCCGAGCACCGCCCACCCGAGCCCGCAGCAGATGCCGGCGATCGACATGCCGCGTCCCACGCCGGTGCGCTTGGCCTCGTTCAGGCCGGCGATCCCCAGACCGATGCCGACCAGGCCCGGAATGATGCAGAGGAAGCCGCAGATCCCGGTCACCAGCGCAGCGATCGCAAGGCCATTGGAACGCGATGGCGGCGGGTAGTACAGCGAGCCGGCCGGCGCGTAGGGGGCGGCCGTCCCGTACGGAGGCGGGCCGTACGGCTGCGGGTAACCCGGTTGCGCATACGAATGCTCGGCATACCCAGGTTGGGTGTGCGGATTGTCGGCGTAGGGCTGTTGCCCGTAGCCGGACTGCCCGTACGCGGGCTGCCCGTACCCGGACTGCCCGTAGCCGGACTGCCCGTATGGCGGCTGCCCGTATGGCGGCTGCTCATACGGCTGCGCTGGCGGGGAGGTATACGACGGCGAGGCCGGCCAGGAGTGCTCGCCGTCCGGCGCCTCCTCCGGCGGAGGGCCGAACGGGTTGCTGCTCACCGCGCCGAGACTACTTCCTGGAGGTCAACGACCGCAGGAAAAACGTGAGGTTGGCCGGACGTTCGGCCAACCGCCGCATGAAGTAGCCGTACCACTCGTCGCCGTAAGGAACGTAGACGCGAACCCGGTGCCCCGACCGCGCCAGTGCCTTCTGCTCCTCCGGCCGGATGCCGTACAGCATCTGGAACTCGTAGCTGTCGGCGCTTCGGCCATGCTGGCCGATCAGCGAGCGGGCCGCCGCGATCATGGCCGGGTCGTGGCTGGCCACCATCGGGTAGCCGGCGCCGGCGAACAGCACCCCCAGGCAACGCCGGTACGACTCGTCCACCGCCTCGCCCTGGAAGGCGACCGATTCGGGTTCGGCGTACGCGCCCTTGCACAACCGGATCCGCGAGCCGGCCACCGCCATGTCCCGGCAGTCGGCCTCGGTGCGCTTGAGGTAGGCCTGCAGCACCGCGCCGACCCAAGGGAAGTCCGCCCGCAACTCGCGCACGATCGACAGCGTCGAGTCTGTCGTCGTGTGATCTTCCATGTCGACGGTGACCGTGGTGCCGACCGCCGCCGCCGCCTCGCAGATCGACCGCGCGCCGTCCAACGCCACCTTCTCGCCGTCCACCGGCAACGACTGGCCGATCGCGGACAGCTTCACCGATACCTCGGTGTTGCCGGCCAGGCCCGCCGAGCCGAGTGCGGCCAGCACCGAGGTGTAGGCCGCCACGGTGTGCTGCGCCTGCGCCACCGAGGTGGTGTCCTCGCCGAGAAAGTCCAGCGTCGCGGTGAGGCCGTCCTGCACCAGCGCTCGGGTGACGTTCAACGCATCGACTTCGGTGGATCCGGCCACGAACCGGTTCACCACCGGCCGCGTCATCCGCGACTTCTCCGCCACCGATCGCAACTTCGACGACCGGGCGGCCGCCAGCAGTGGCTCCCGCAGCAGCGCCATCAGAGACCTGCCCCGGCGCTGTCGCCGGCACCGGGCACCGGCTGATGACCGGTGAGCTCGGCCGCCACGTCGGGCAGCTGGTGCGGGTACTCCAGGCCGGTCGGCCCGACCAGGCTTTCCTTGATGGCGCGCGGGGAGATCCAGCGCTGCAGGTTCAGCACCGAGCCTGCTTTGTCGTTGGTACCGGAGGCACGGGAACCGCCGAACGGCTGCTGGCCGACCACCGCGCCGGTCGGCTTGTCATTGATGTAGAAGTTGCCTGCAGCAAAGCGCAACCGCTCGCTGGCCTGGACGATGGCCGCGCGATCGGTGGCGATGATGGAGCCCGTCAGACCGTACGGGCCGGTGGTGTCGACCAGCTCCAGCACGTCGGCGAATGCGTTGTCGCGCGCATCGTCATACACGTGGACGGCCAGCACCGGGCCGAAGTACTCGGTGCTCAGCACCTCGTGCGCCGGGTCGCTGACCTTCAGAATGGTCGGCCTGACGAAGAATCCCTCGCTGTCGTCGGCTGAACCGCCGGCCAGGATCTCCAGCTGCGGATCGTTCTTCGCCCGGTCCAGCACGGCGGCGAGCTTGTCGAAGGAGCGCCGGTCGATCACCGCACCGAGAAAGTTGGACAGGTCGGTGACCGGACCCATCGTCAACGACTCGGTCTGTGCGATCAGCGAGTCGGACAGCCGCTGCCACACCGAGGCCGGGATGTAGGCCCGCGATGCGGCCGAGCACTTCTGGCCCTGGTATTCGAAAGCACCCTTGATCAGCGCGGTACGCAGCACCTCCACGTCGGCCGACGGGTGCGCCAGCACGAAATCCTTACCACCTGTCTCGCCGACCAGCCGCGGGTACGTGCGGTAGTGAGGCAGGTTCTGCGCGACCGAGGCCCACAGGTGCTGGAAGGTCGCGGTCGATCCGGTGAAGTGGATGCCGGCCAGATCCGGATGGCTCAGCAGCACGTCCGACACTGCCAGCCCATCACCGGTCAGCAGGTTGATCACGCCCGGCGGCAAACCCGCCTCCTCCAGCAGCCGCATCGTCCAGTAGGCCGACACCAGCTGGGTGTTCGACGGCTTCCAGATCACCACGTTGCCCATCAACGCGGGCGCGGTCGGCAGGTTGCCGGCGATCGCGGTGAAGTTGAACGGCGTGATCGCGTAGACAAAACCTTCCAGCGGCCGGTGATCCAGCCGGTTCCACACGCCCGGGCTGGAGACCGGCTGCTCAGCCAGCACCTGCGCGCCGAACGCGCAGTTGTAGCGCCAGAAGTCGATGAGCTCGCAGGCCGAATCGATCTCGGCCTGCACCGCCGTCTTGGACTGGCCGAGCATGGTCGCCGCGTTCAGCCTGGCGCGCCAGGGGCCGGCCAGCAGGTCGGCCGCCCGCAGGAAGATGGCAGCCCGGTCGGCGTAGGACATCGACCGCCACAGCGGCGCCGCCTGGGCTGCCGCGGCGACCGCGTTCCGGGCGTCCTGCTCGGTGGCGTTGCCGAACCGGCCGAGAACGTGCGCGTGCTTGTGCGGCTGTACGACGGTGCCCCGCTCGCCGCCGCCGAGCCGCTGCTGGCCCCCGATGGTGCAGGTGAGCTCGAGCTCGCCGGCTTGCTGCTCGGCAAGTTCGCGTTGCAGGGCACGTCGCTCAGCCGAACCCGGCGCGTAGGAGAGCACCGGTTCATTGCGCGGAGCCGGGATGGTGAGGAACGCGTCCATCGAAAGATCTCCTCCAGGGCGGGGACAGCCGATCGTGCTGCCCTCAGATTAGGCGTGGACACGTAGGCCAGATCTGCTTGAAACCGATAATCTCAGAGCCATGGACTTCACTGATCCGAGCAAGCAGTCGGCCCTGGTCGCGCTGCTCGACCAGCTGCCGGTCGGCGCCCCGGTCGGCCTGGCGACCGGGGACGAGTCCGGCGCCGAGCTGCACACGGCACCGGCGCACCCGGGCGCGCCGGAGATCCTGCTCGGCGTGGGCCTCGACCACCGCGCCACCCGCGCACTGCTGGCATCGCTGGGGCCGGACGTCACGCTGGTGGTGGATGCCGCCCTCGTACTGGACGAGCACGTGCAGGACGAGCACGTACTGGACGAGCAAGTACTCGTACTGGACGAGCTGATGCCGGACGAGCTGCGCGTGGCCGGCGGTCGCGTCGTACTCAAGCCGGCCGCGGTGAGCTGGCGGTCGCTGCATGCCGCGCTGGTGGCGCCCCGATTACAGGTGGACGACGATCTGGCGGACCTGGCCCAGACGATCGCCACCCTGACCGGCGGCCTGGTGACGATCGAGGACACCGCGTCCCGCGTGCTGGCTTACTCCCGCTCCTCCGATGAGGTCGACGAGCTGCGCCGGCTGTCGATCCTGGGCCGCAGCGGACCGCCGGAGTACCTGGCGCTGCTGCGGGAGTGGGGTATCTATGACCGGCTGGCCACCCCGGACGACGTGGTCGAGATCGCCGAGCACCCGGCATCGGGTGTCCGCCGCCGGCTCGCGGTCGGGGTGTTCGCCGGTCCGCGCCAGCTCGGCACCATCTGGGTACAGCAGGGCCGGTCCGAGTTCGGCCCGCACGCCGCGGAGGCCCTGCTGGGCGCAGCCCGGCTCACTGCCGCCCAGCTGGTCGGCCTGCGTCCGCGGCCCGAGCGGCTTGCCGACCTGATCTCCGGCCGCGCCAGTACCGACAGCCTGGGCGCCGACGCGAACCGCCCCGCAGCGTTGGCCGTGCTGGAGCTGGCACCGTCAGGCACCGATGATGCCCCGGACACCGTGGCGGCGCAGGAGAAACTCGCACAGCTGGCCGCCACCGCCAGGGTGCACGCGGCCGGTCTGCGTCGGCGCGCCCTGGTGGAGCGGATCGGTGACCAGATCGTGATCCTGCTGCCCGCGCTGGCCGAACTCGACGCAGCCGAGGCGATGCTCGGGCAGGCGGTCACTGCCGCGCGGCAGGTGACCGGGTGCGAGATCCGAGCAGGTCTCGGCCTGCCGGCCCGGACGCCACGGCAGGCCGCCGAGTCCCTGCGGCAGGCGGCACGCGCCGTCCGGGCCGGTGGGAGCGGGCCGGTCCACCGCTTCGATCGGGTACGGCACCGGCTGCTGGTCACCGCAGCCGGGAATTGGCTGGCGCAGCAGGCAGATCTGCTCGATCCGGCCATCGCCGAGCTGATCGCCGGAGACCCCGAGGCGGCAGGGACGCTGCTGCGTTACCTCGACACCGGCTCCGACGTTAGCCGAGTAGCGAGAGAAATGGAGATTCATCCGACTACTGTTCGGTACCGGGTCCGCAAGGTGAGCCATACCGCGCAGCTGGACCTGACCGACCCGGACGACCGTTTGTCGGTTCAGTTGCAATTGCGCTACGGACTTGCACGCGAGCGATAACACGGAATGATCTATCCCTACGGGGTGAAGGGATCGAACACCGATGGGCGAACCGCAGGCCACCACCGCCGGGCTCCGGGTCGCCCTGATCGCCGAGGATGACAGCGATATCCGCGAGCTGGTGACGGCGAAGCTGGGCAGCGCGGGCTTCCGCGTCATCGCGGTCGCCGACGGAGTGTCCGCGCTGGCTGCCATCCGCGAGCAGCGGCCCACCATCGCACTTCTCGATGTGATGATGCCCGGCACGTCCGGCCTGGAAGTACTCGCCGAACTCCGCCGAGATGCGGCGACCGCCGCCATTCCCGTCATCCTGCTTTCGGCGCGCAGCCAGGAATTCGACGTGCAGACCGGAATTGCCTCCGGCGCCTCCGACTACATCGTCAAGCCCTTCTCACCCCGGGAGCTGCTGGAACGGGTGGAACTGGCGCTGGAACGGGCGCCGGGTGGCTGAGCAGCGAGCTCCGCAGACACCGACGCAGGCCGGTTACCGGGTGCTGAGCGACAGCCGGGACGGAGTCGCTTCCCGGCTGCGCCGCCTCGTGCTCGGCCTGCTCATCCTGCTGGTGCTCGTCGGCGCCACCGGGCTGATCGCGATCCGCATCGCCACCGACCAGACCACCAAGCTGACCAACGGCTACACGCCCGCCACCGCGGCTCACCAGCAGACGCTGACCATGATGCTGGATGCCGAGACCGCCGTCCGGGGCTATCTCCTCACCGGCAATCCCGCCTTTCTTGCTCCGTACAGGACAGCCCGGCCACAGATCCCCCGCCAGCTACAGGAGACCAGGGCCGACCTGAACCACATCGGCGTGCACACCTGGGACGCGGCGATCGACAACGAGCGCACGCTGGCGATGCAGTGGCTGACCAGTTACGCCGACCCGATCGCGGCCAGCCCGAGCAGCCAGCGACTGCCCACCACTGCGCGGCAGAATGCAGCCAAGGTGCTCTTCGACCGGTTTCGTAAGGCAGACGCCGCGGTCAGCGCCGAGCTCGACAGCAACCGGGCGTCACTGCGCTCCGACGCGGCACAGCTGCGATCGCTGGCCCTGCCGCTGCTGCTCCTGGTGACGGGCCTTGCGGTGCTGGCCGGTGGCGTGCTCGCTTACCGCACCTCCACCAGCATCACGAGGCCGTTGCGGGCGCTGCGTTCGGTGGTGGCACGCTTCGATCGCGGTGACCTCAGTGCCAGCGCCAACGAGCAGGACGGGCCGTCGGAGGTCCGCGCGCTGGCCCGGGCGGTGAACGCGGTCGGCCGCCGGGCGCGCGCGGACGTCACCGCCGACCGCGACGCGGAGCAGTTCCGGCAGCGGACCCGGCTCATCTCCTCCACCCTCCGGCGCACCACCAACGGCGAGCAGATGGCCGAGCACCTGATCCGCGGCATGGCCGACGCCTACGAGGTGGACCGGGCCTGGCTGCACATCTTTGCCGATGACCGGGTGCCGGCCCTGACCGCCCAGTGGCAACGCGAGCCGCTGCGGCCGCTGGCCGAACCGCTGGACTACCAGAGCGCCGACATCCGCGCCCTGGCCCAGCGACTGTGGGACCACGCCCAGACCATCGCGATCGACGACCACCGAACCTACGAGCCGACCCAGGGCGGGCGGGCACTGTTCGGGCTGGCCCAGGCGGTCGGGGCGGGTTCCTCGCTGGTGGTGCCGATCGGCGACACGCTGGGGGCCTTCGGGTTGATCTGGCTGTCGATGGCCGGCCACCCCCGGCACTGGTCGCTCACCGAGAGCGGCGTGGCGCAGTTCCTGGCCGCGGACCTGGCGCACAGCCTCACCCAGGCGCACGTGATCCAGACCCAGGCCGAGGCAGTGCGGTTGCTGAGTGAACTCGATCAGGCCAAGTCGGACTTCATCTCCACCGTGTCCCACGAGTTGCGCACACCGCTGACCTCGATCACCGGCTACCTGGAGCTGCTGCGAGACGGCGAGGCGGGCGAGCTGCCCGAACGCGCACGCAGCATGCTGGTCGTCGTCGAGCGCAACGCGGTCCGGCTACGCAACCTGATCGAGGACCTGCTGACCCAGTCGCGCATCGATGCCGGCCGGCTCCGGCTGGACGTCACCACGGTCGACCTGGCGGCCCTGCTGGGGTCTGTGGACGAGGCGATGCGGCCGCTGGCGGTCGCCAACGGGCTGCAGCTGGCGATGAGCGCGCCTGCTGGGCTGAAAATCGAAGCCGACCCGTCCCAGCTGGAGCAGGTGTTCACCAACCTGATCGGCAACGCGTGCAAGTTCACCGCGGCCGGCGGCCGGGTCGGTGTCGAGCTGGTGCCGGACGAGGAGGACGGCGTCATCATCATGGTGAGCGACACCGGCATGGGCATTCCCGCCGAGGAGTCCAGCCAGATGTTCACCCGCTTCTTCCGGGCGTCCAACGCCACCGCGGCAGCGCTACCCGGCACCGGCCTCGGGTTGGCCATCGTGCGCGAGATCGTGCACCGGCACGGTGGCTCGATCGAGTTCGATTCGCAGGTGGGCGTGGGCAGCACGTTCACCGTGTGGCTGCCGCTGCACCTGCCCCGTGACGAGGCAGCCCGCAGCTAGCCGGGCAGCAAGCCCTTGAGGTAGCCGGCTTGCCCCAGGTGCTGCCAGTCGTCGCCCAGCACGCTGACCAGCCGGACGCCCAGCGTCACCGGCGGGTCCCAGCGCTCGTCGACGACCCGGGACAGCTGAGTCGCCGACAGGCCGCCGACGAACTCGGCGGTGCGCTGGCACACGGCATCGGCATAGCCGATCAGCAGCTCCGGATCCGCGATCACCACAGCGGCGACCTGCTCGGGGCCGTGTCCGTAGCCGGTATCGGCGGCGTCGAACGGCAGGCCCAACCGGTCGTGCCAGCCCTGCGCCGTCCACACCTGTTCGGTGCCGGCCGCGTCGGCGACGTGATCGTCCTGGATCCGGATCAGATGCCAGACCAGCCAGCCGATGCTGTTGGCACCCGGCTTGGGCTGGTAAGCCAGCTGCTCGCTCGACAGGCCGGTGACCACCGAGGTCGTCAGCTGCTGGATCCGGGAGAACGCGTCGGTCAACAGGTCGGCCGCGCCGGTCGAATCAGACATGGGGCCATTCTGCCCCGAGGCGGTCCGGTGCAAACCCCAGCGGGTTACCCTCTGCGCATGTCCTCAGCAGCACCCGCCGACGCCGACAGCCCGTTGCTGCGCCGGATCCGCGAGTCGGTGATCGGGGACGATCTGGCGCTGCCCGGGCCTTACGGCCCGCGCCGGATCACCTACGCCGACTACACGGCATCCGGGCGCGCACTGAGCTTCATCGAGGAGTTCATCACCGACGAGGTGCTTCCCCGCTACGCCAACACCCATACCGAATCGAGCGGAACCGGCCTGCAGACAACGCGGCTGCGCGAGGACGCGCGGGCGATCATCGCCGAAGCCGTCGGCGGTGACCACGACACGGCGGTCATCTTCGCCGGCTCCGGCTGTACCGGGGCGATCGACAAGCTGATCGGCATCCTCGGACTGCGCATTCCGGCCGGCCTGGACGACCAGTACGGCCTGACCGCCCGGATTCCGCCGGCACAGCGACCGGTGGTGTTCATCGGGCCGTACGAGCACCACTCCAACGAGCTGCCGTGGCGCGAATCCATCGCCGACGTCGTGATGATCTCCCAGGATGCCGACGGTCACATCGACGTCGACGAGCTCGCCGAGCAGCTGCGCGCGCACGCCGACCGGCCGCTGAAGATCGGATCGTTCTCCGCCGCGTCCAACGTCACCGGCATCGTCTCCAACACCGAGCGGGTCTCGGCGCTGCTGCACGAGCACGGTGCCCTGTCGTTCTGGGACTACGCCGCCGCCGCGCCCTACGTCGAGATCGACATGTATCCGGGCAGGTCCTACCTGGACGCGATCTTCCTCAGCCCGCACAAGTTCATCGGCGGCCCGTCCACGCCGGGCGTGCTGGTGGTCCGGCGGGAGCTGCTGACCAATCGGGTGCCGGCGGTGCCGGGCGGTGGCACTGTCGCCTACGTCAACCCGTCCGAGCACCGCTACCTGACCGATCCGGAGCAGCGCGAGGAAGGCGGCACGCCGGCGATCGTGGAGTCGATCCGCGCCGGGTTGGTCTTCCAGCTCAAGCAGGCCGTGGGCATCGAGCTGATCCGGTCCCGCGAGGAGAGCTTCCTGCGCCGGGCGGTGGCGGCCTGGCAGGGCGAACCTGCCTTGGAAATCCTGGGCAATCTCGATGCTGAGCGGCTGTCCATCGTCTCGTTCGTGGTCCGCGCACCGTCCGGCCGCTACCTGCACCACAACTTCGTCGTCGCGCTGCTCAATGACCTTTTCGGCCTCCAGTCGCGCGGTGGCTGCTCGTGCGCCGGACCGTACGGGCACCGGCTGCTCGGCATCGACCTGGACCGCAGCCACGAGTTCGAGCGTGAGATCACGGGCGGCTGCGAGGGCATCAAGCCCGGCTGGGTGCGGGTGAACTTCAACTACTTCATCTCCGAGGCGGTGTTCAGCTACCTGGTGCAGGCCGTGCGGCTGGTGGCCCGTGACGGCTGGCGGCTGCTCGGCGACTACCGGTTCGAACCGGCCACCGGGCTGTGGAAGCACCGCAACGGTCCGGTCGAGCCGGGGCTGCGGTTGCGCCAGCTGCAGTACGACGCGGAGGGCAGGCTGCGCTACCCGCACCAGCAGCTGCGGGCGCCGGAGTCGGAGCTGTCGCGCTACCTCGCCGAGGCCGAGGAGGTGTTCGCGGCCGCGCAGCCGGCTGACTGCGGCGGTGATCTGACCGCCCTGGTGTCGGCGGACTTCGAGCATCTGCGCTGGTTCGATCTGCCACCACGCTGCCTGATCCCGGCGGACTGAGGTCCGCCCCGGCCGGTTTGGCACGATGCAAGGGTGACCTCTGCCGAACACGCCACCCGCCTGCTCCAGCTGCGCCGCACCCAGCTGCTTGATCTCGACGCCGAAGGCCGCATCCTCGTCGGGCACGACGAGACCGGGTCGAGCCAGCTCTACGAGATCAGTCCGGACGGCCGTTGGCGGCAACTGACCGATCTCGGCGAACCATGCACCGGCCGCTACCTGCCCGGCCAGCGCACGGTGGTGCTGTCCGCCGACACCGGTGGCACCGAGCGGGAGCAGCTGTCATTGCTGGATCTGGCCGGTGACGGGGTGCTGCAACCGGTGCCGGTGGTGCACGATCCAGCCTTCATCCACACGCTGCTCGATGTCGGTCCGGACCGGATCGTCTACGCCACGAACCGCCGTGACGGCATCGAGTTCGACATCATCGAGCGCACCGTCAGCACCGGCGCCGAGCGGGTGCTCTTCGACGGCGGCGGCTACTTCAGCTCGGCGGCAGCATCGCCCGATGGCCGCTGGGTGCTGCTCTCACGCATGACCCTGCTCCCGGCCTCGACCGAGCTGCTGCTGGTGGACACCCGCACCGGCGAGGTGCGCTCCATCACCGATCCGGCGGTACCCGGCACCTGGGCCAACCCGCAGTGGCTTGCCGATTCCAGCGGAGTGCTCGCCTCCGCCGACACGACCACCGACCTGTTCTCGCTCTACCGGTTCGACCTGGCCAGCGGCGGCTGGTCGCCCTTTCGCGCAGCTGATGGAGCGAACCTGTTCGGCTGGCCTTCGCCGGACGGCGACCGGCTCGCGCTGGTGACCACCACGGACGGCTACGACCAGCTCACCATCGTCACCGGCGAGCAGGAGCTGGCACTGGCCACACCGCAGCCCGGCGTGCTGACCAGCCGGTCCGACCTGCGATGGAGCCCGGACGGCAGCCAGCTCGGGGTCACGTTCAGCTGCCCGAGCCAGCCACCAGAGGCTTACACCTGGTCGAGCGTGACCACCGGGACGAGCGAGCTGGTCCGGCGCAGCTCGTCCAATCCGGACGGGGCGACCGCCGGGCTGAGCGGCTGGCAGTCCCACCAGGTTCCAGCGCCGGATGGCGAGCTGATTCCGGTGTACGTGGCCAGGCCCGCCGAGCCCACCGGATCGGTGGTGTTCATCATCCACGGCGGCCCGGAAGCCGCTCAGGTACCGACCTGGAGCCCGATCGCGGCCGCGCTCACGCAGGGTGGCCACACCGTCGTGCTGCCCAACGTCCGCGGCTCGTCCGGCTACGGCCGCCGGTGGGTGAGCCTGGATGACGTCGCCAAGCGGCTCGATTCGGTCGCCGACCTGGTGGCGATCCGGGACTGGCTGCCCTCGCTCGGGGTCGATCAGCACCGGATCGCGCTGTACGGCGGCTCGTACGGCGGTTACATGGTGCTGGCCGGGCTGGCGTTTCACCCGGGGTTGTGGGCTGCGGGAGTCGACATCGTCGGGGTGTCGTCGCTGGTGACGTTCCTGCAGAACACCTCCGGCTACCGCCGTGCCTACCGGGAGCGGGAGTACGGCCGGCTCGTCGAGGATCGCGAGGTGCTGGATGCGGCCTCGCCGTTCAACCGGATCGATCGCATCCAGGTGCCGCTGTTCGTGATTCACGGCGCCAACGATCCGCGGGTGCCGCTGTCCGAAGCCGAGCAGGTGGTTGCGGCGGTGCGCGCGACCGGCGCCGAATGCCCTTTCCTGGTCTACCAGGACGAAGGTCACGGGCTGGCCAAACGGGTCAACCAGCTCGATGCCTACCCGCAGGCGCTGGCCTTTCTCGATCGGGTGCTCAGCTCGAACTGACGAAGTGCACGATGGCCGCGGCCAGCTCCGGTCCGGCATCCTCCTGCAGGAAGTGGCCGGCACCGGCGATCACCGGATGCTGGCGACCCTGGGTTCCCGGTAGCCGGCGTAGCACCGGCGCCATCGCCGCGGTGATCGGGTCGCTGTCGCTGAAGGCCACCAGCATCGGCCGGTCGAGCTCGGCGAGGACTGCCCATGCCGCCCGGTTGGCGGCACTGGCCGGGTCATCGGGGCGGGTCGGCACCAGGCCGGGCATCGCGCGCGGGCCGGCGCAGAACCGCTCGTCGGGAAACGGCGCGTCGTAGCCGGCACGAACCGGCTCGGGCAGCGGCGTGCGGCAACCGGATTGGATGAACCGGGCCACGTCGATGCTGGGCGCGTCCTGCATCGCCTGCCGGAACCGGTGCCAGATCTCCGGCATGTCGTGGTCGCCGGTCGGCAGGCCGGTGTTGGCGGCGACGAACCTGCTTATCCGGTCGGGGTGTTCGGCAAGCAGCCGGAGCCCGATCAGGCCGCCCCAGTCCTGCCCGACCACGGTCACCTGCTGCAGTGCCAGCTGGTCGAAGGCCAGCTCCCGGACCCATTCGACGTGCCGGGCGTAGCTGTGCTCGGACTGGTCGACCGGCTTGTCCGAGCGGCCGAAACCGATGAGATCCGGGCAGATCACCCGCAGGCCGGCATCGGCCAGCACCGGCATCATCGTGCGGTAGAGGAACGACCAGCTGGGCTCGCCGTGCAGGCACAGCACGAGCGGTCCGTCCGCGGGACCGGCCTCGACCCAGGCCATCCGCAGGCCGTCGCTCAGCTGCGCGTAGTGCGGCTCGTAATCGAAATCGGGCAGCCCGGCAAAGTGGTCGTCAGGCGTTCGCAGGAACTGCATGCCGCCCATCATCGCGCATCCGGGGCTCGATCGGGGTGACCGGGGCGGCCCGGCGGTGGCGGCCCTCGACACCGAGCAGCACACCCACGACGAGCAGGCAGCAGAGGCCGCCGAGCAACGGTCCGCCGCGGCCGGAAGCGGCCAGCGCCCAGGGCAAATAGCACAGACCGGCCACCGCGATCCACAGCGACACCGGCCTGCGCCAGTCCAACCGGGCAACGGCGATCACGCCGATGACCGCCACGCTGGTCCAGTAGTAGGCGAAGATCACCGGATCGGTGGCGACCCGCAGCACGCCGGCCACGAACGGGGCGAGGTAGAAGCCGGCCGGTTTCCCCCGTTGCCACCAGGCAAACGCGGCACAGCCACCGCTGGTGATGATCGCCTGCACCAGGCGCACCGACCAGCCCGCATTGTTCAGGCCGGGGGCGATCAGGTGCACCGCGCTGAACGGGTTGACCATCCACTGGTGATCGAACAGGTGGAAGTGACCGGTGAAGGCGAACGGCAGGTAGCAGCCGATCGCCAGCAGCACGGCGAGCGTGCCGGTGCGGACCGCACGCCAGAACCCCGGTACCGCCAGCACCACCGGGGTGGCAAGGATTGCCCACGGCGCGATGGCAACCGTCAGCGCCAGCACGATGGCCGCAGCCGGCCAGCTGCCGCGTCGGTGCAGCGCCACCGCACCGAGCCAGCCGAGTGCGATCAGCATCTCGATCGGATGACCGTTCCAGGGCTGCGGCAGCGCGAACCACAGCAGCGCGCTGGCCCCGACGATCAGTTCGGTGCGCCGGTCGCGGCACAGCCGCATTGCAGCCAGCACCACGGCGGCGTCGATCAGCGCGATCGTTGCCGGCGCGAGCGCGCGATCCGGCGAGCCGATCAGCAACAGCCTGGCCAGCACCAGCTGCAGCGGACCGGCCTGGTTCCAGCTGTCGGCATAGACCCGGTCGAGGTGGCCGGACAGCAGCTGCACGCCGAACTGGCCGAAGCGGTACAGGTCCGGTGGCTCGAGTGCGGTGAACCACCCGATCAGTGCAGCCAGCGCCGGAAAGAGCAGCCTGCGCACGCGCAGCAGCAAGGCCGTCACGCCGGCACCAGGAATGCGCGCCGTGCCGGGCGACCGCCCGCCGGAGCCGGTCGCACCGGCGGCCGCGCGAGCAGCGGCAGCAACAACAGCAGCTCGGCGGCGACCAGCCAGCTCTGCCGCATGGCAGAGTCGGCAGCGACCAGGCCCAGGTAGGCCTGGGGCGCGCCCAGCATGATCAGCCCGGGCAGCGCCAGCAGCGTGAGGCGCCGCGAGCGTTGCACCGTCAGGTGCAGGATCATCCCGGCCAGCAGGCAGAGCAGGAAGTGCACCTCGGCGATCCGCCCGGTCAGCATGGTGACCAGCAGCGCGAGGTTGGCCAGCTGCAGCGGGGGCACCGAGGCTGCGCCATGCCGCCGCAGCAGCTGAACCAGCCGCGCCAGCACGATGAGGGCAACCAGCATCGACGCGAGCGATCCCCACATCGGGTCCAGGTGGTGCGCCTCGCCCCATCCGCGCAGCGACAGGTTGTTGATGGCGTTGGCGCCGTGCAGGTTGGTGCCGCTCAGGCAGTAGGACAGCACCTGGCCGAAGTCGCGTCCGCCGGGCACGAGCAGCACCGCCAGCACCAGCACCGCCAGCCCGGGCACCACCGCCCACAGCAGTTCGAGCCAGCGCCGGCGCACCGCCGGCACCAGCAGTAGCGGGGCCAGCAGCGGCTTGATCAGCAGCGTCGCGACCAGCAGCGCACAACCGAGCAGCCAGCGCTGCTGGTGAAATGCGACCAGGATGAGCACGGTGGCCGGCACCAGCAGCACGCTCAGGTTGCCCAGAAACAGCGAGCCGGCCGCGACCGGCCCGGTGAGCAGCGCCAGCACGCCGGCGGCGAGGACCGGCAACCGTAGCCGCTGCGGCGCAGCCCGCGCGATCAGGCCGGCTGCGACGAACAGGCCGAGGATGCTCAGGGCCAGGTAGCAGCCGAAGCTGAGTTGCGCGGGACCGAGTGCGAGCGGGACGAACAGCGGCGCCGCGGTGGGTGGATAGACGAAGTTCGGATCCGTGTAGACCGACTGTCCGTGCAGGATCGCCCGGCCGGCGTTGCGCAGCGGCAGGAAGTCTTCGCCGATGAAGAAGGTCATCACCAGGCTGCCGACCGACTGGGCGACGATCAGGCCGGCACCCAGCAGGCTCAACCGTCCGAGCGAGCGCGTACTGAGGACAGCGCTGCCGCGCATGCCGGAGGCCAGGTACGCCATGACGCCCGTATCGGCGCGGCAGCAGCAGAGCTGAGGGGTGGTCCGCCGTCTCGCCAGCAAATGTGGCTTGGCTGTGTCTTGCGTCAAGTAGATGGCACGACCGGCGTGTGTCTCAAGGGGATCGCTCAGCGCGTCCCGCACGTCGATGGTCAACCGCCCCTTCTGGTCCGTGTCGACGAAGCAATCCACCCCAAGACCGTGCGCTGGTCCGTGGCCGAGTGCACCTTATGCAGGACTGGGTGGACACCCAGCCGACGTTCACCATCGTGCCGATCGACGATCGCAGCTGCGAGGTCACCTTCGAGCACCGCGGCCTGACCGACGAGCTCGAGTGCAAGGACATGTCCAGCCGCAGCTGGGACCACTTCGTCGGTACCAGCCTGCGCGAGCTGGCCGAGGGCGGTCCCGGCGCCCCGAACCGCAGCCCGCGCGACCTCGCTCGCCGCGCGGCCGAGCAGCACGGCTGACCCGGTCACCCCCGGGGGACGGCCCGGCTCAAGCGGGCCGTCCCCGGGTCGGCGAGCACCGTAGTTCCGTAGTCACCGCCCGAAGGACGACGACCATGGCGTCCCCCGACCGCATCGAACGTAGCTTGACCCTGACCCGTGGGCCGCATGAGGTGTGGCAGGCGCTGACCACAGCTGACGGGCTCAGCGCCTGGTTCGGCGAGCGAGCCACGATCGACTTGCGCCCCGGCGGAGCGGCCGCGATCACCTTCCCGGGCGGGATGACGGTCGACATGCGCATCGAGCGCGTCGAGAAGCCGACGGTGTTCGCCTACACCTGGCGACTACCCGACCTTCCCGAGGACGACCCGCGCCGCACCTACGTCGAGTTCACCCTCCAACCCCGCCGCGACGGCACCCTGCTGCGCGTCGTCGAGACAGGCTTCGCTCAGCTCCCCGTCGACACGCGGCGCGAGACCTTCGACTCGCACGCTGCGGGCTGGGTACGCGAGCTGACCGAGCTGGCCGAGCACCTCGATGCCGCCTGACCTCGAGGCCGTCGCCGAGCAGGTCTTCGTCGCCCTCGCAGACCCGACGCGCCGCACGATCCTCGCCGCCCTCGCCACCGACGGCCCCGCCACCGCGACCGATCTCGCCGCGCGGCTGCCCATCACTCGCCAGGCCATCACCAAGCACCTCGCGCTCCTGGCTGACGCCGGCCTAGTCACCCCCGAGCACGGCGAGCACCGTCGAATCCGCTACCGGCTGCGCACCGCACCCGTCCAACTCGCCCAGCAGTACCTTGCCGCACTCGCCCACGCTTGGGATGACCGGCTCGACGCCCTCCAGCGCTACCTACGCGCTTGAGGTGTGCCGGTCGACGATCCCCTTGTGCGCGGAGCGCCTCGCTGGTGGCCGACATCGACCCTGAAGACTCAACCCAAGGTCGAGTGCGTTGTGAGACGCCCGGGCGCTCAGTCGGTCTCGACGTGGTCTAGAAGGGTAGGAGTTAATAGATCGCCTGCGGTGGGGTCGGTGTCATGCAAGAAGCCCCACCAGCCGGCGGGGTCTGAGTCCACCGTGTAGGTGACGCCGCGGTACTCGACCGTGACTTGGGCAGAGCCGTGTGCAAGCTTGCCCCAGCCGTACACGCAGGAGGATGTCCACCCGACTTGGCTGACCAGGTTCACGTCGGCGCTCTCGTGGATCACCTGCCACTCCCTGCTGACCGTCGTGAACACGCTGAGCTGGTAGCGAGGTGGGCGAGACTTCGTCGCGAAGACCGCGAGCGCGTGCCGATCCTGCTGGCACAGGAACATCAGCTCGGCCGAGGCCGAAGACCAGCCAGCAAGACGGAGCCAATCGGGCCCCTGAACCTCGGAACTGGTCACGTGAGTCCCTCTAGCAGTCCGGGGTGGCGTCGGCGCGAGCCGGCGTGGAGCCGCACACCCCGCCGCCGTTAGAGCTGAGCACGAAACCTCCGTAGATCTGTAGCTGGCCGTGACCACCGCCGTGGACGCTGAAGGTCATCACGTCGGAGTAGGCGATGTGGTCGTTGTCATGCGCGGGGTTGTAGTTGCCGTGCAGTTGATACCCACACGGCCGTTGTGGAAGGCCTGAGTGCCTTGCGTGACCCCGTTGCGGGCCCACATCATCCCCGCCTCGTACACGCTCCCGCTTACGAGCGAACACACCGCTGGCGAAATCACGTATCCCCAGGGGGCCGTGGAGCCGCCGCACTGATGCTGGATGGTGTAGTTGCCGTCGTGATCGGAATAGCTAGCCATCCGGTCGCAATAGATCGTCGCCCCTTGCGGGCCTGCACCATCCGGGACGGCAATCGATGTTGAGGTGGTGGACACGACGGTGCCGTTGACTGTGAGAATCGCGCCGTAGACACCACGCAGAACCGGCGGCGAGGCCGCGGCCGACGCGGTGGCCTGAACCGAAACCAGCAGCATCGCGGCGATCGCCACCACGAGCGATAGCCCCCTTCGAACCGACAGCATGTCCCTCCACTGTGTTGTCGACTTCACTGAGGTTGAGTCTTCGCTTACCGACAGAAACCGTCAATGGGGACATTTGGCGAGGTGCCAATCCCGTAAACCGATCCGCGCGTGACACTGGTTTGGGCGAGGTGGCAGACTCCCTGTAACCGATCGAGAAGGAGGTGCGATACCCGTGTCACAGCCGGTCCCCGCGCCTCCGCGCGCCGCCTGACCACATCGCGGCAGCTCGAGGCGCCTACCGAAAGGCGCTGAGATGAACGATCTGACCCCGTTACTTACGGACGGTACGCGACTCCGGACCGCGACCGTCCTGCGAGTCGACGAACAGTCCTGCGAGATCTGGTCAGGGCACCGATTGAGTCGTGCGCGGTACGCCGTGAATTTCCCGAAGCCGCGAACAGAACGCATATCGCCGGGACACCTGGTGGCCACAGCGAAGGCCCCCGACGGTGTCGCCGTCGTGGTGTGGCGCTGGTACGACGCTGTTGTTCTAGGCGAGGCAGACGGACTCTTACGCATGTGGGAACCGGCCCGCGGCGAGGTGTCGGCGCGCCAACGCGCGGCGCCTTGGCATCCACAGCCCGGCACTCGCGCTTACCTGTCGGCTGGGCTTCCGGGTGCCGAGTGGTGGGTTGCCGGACCGACGACACCTACGCGCGAGAACGCCGATGTCGAACTAGACGAGGTCGAGCACCTCTACACGAGTAACGACCTGTGGCGCACTGTCATCTGAGCAACACTGCGAACGGTCGCGGTCGTCTGATTCGTAACAGGAGTTGGTGCCGCCCTCGGACTCAACACGATGTGCCCGCAAGCGGATCCCCTTGAGACACACGCCGGTCGTGCCATCTACTTGACGCAAGACAGCTTGAATCATTCGAACATGTGTTCGATGATGGTGGCATGGGCTTCGGCAATCCGATCATCCCCTGGCGGGAGCTGGAACGCCGGCTGTCCTCCCCCGCCCCGGATCGTGGCACCGACGGGGATGCCGGCCGTACCTTGCGCCGCGGCCACGGCAGCGAGCTGGGCCCGGATGGCGGCGACTCGCCGGCCTGGAGCCGCAAGCGCCCGGCCTATCAGGCCCCTGCCGGCACCGGCAGCACACCCGCTGACCGCGACGCGAGCCTCACGCCCTACGCCGAGCTGCATGCCCACTCCAGCTTCTCGTTCTTGGACGGCGCCTCCGATCCCGAGCAGCTGGTCGAGGAAGCGGTACGGCTCGGCCTGCAGTCGCTGGCACTGACCGACCACGACGGCATGTACGGGGTGGCGCGCTTCGCCGAGGCGGCCGACGCGTTCGGCCTGCCCACCGTGTTCGGCGCGGAGCTCAACCTGGAGATCCCGATGCCGGCGACCCAGGCCGACCGGTCCATCGCCGCCCGGGTCGGCGTGCCCGACCCACCCGGTTCCCACCTGCTGGTGCTGGCCCGCAACCCGGCCGGTTATGCCAGCCTGTGCCGGGCGATCAGCCAGGCCCAGCTGCGCGGGGGTGCCAAGGGGCGCCCGGTCTACGACCTCGATGAGCTGACCGAGCTGGCCGGCGACAACTGGCTGATCCTCACCGGCTGCCGCAAGGGCGCGGTGCAGCAGGCACTGCACCGCGCCGGCCTCGACCGTCTCGATGTCGATGCCGCCGACCGGGCGGTGGGCGAGCTGGTGGCCCGGTTCGGCCGGGACAACGTGGTGGTCGAGCTCAGCCACGCCCTGGAGCCGCTGGCCGACGAGCGCTACGCCGCGCTGGCCACGCTGGCCGACCGGCACCGGCTGGCGCTGCTGGCCAGCACCAACGCGCACTATGCCGCGCCGCGGGACCGGCCGCTGGCCACCGCTATCGCCGCGGTGCGGGCGCGCAGCAGCATGGATGCGCTGGACGGCTGGCTGCCGGCCTGGTCCGGCCAGCACCTGCGATCCGGGGCGGAGATGGCACACCGATTCCGGCGCTATCCGGATGCGGTCGCCACCGCCGCCCGGTTGGGCAAGGAGCTGGCCTTCCCGCTGAAGCTGATCGCCCCGGATCTGCCGCCGTTTCCGGTACCGGACGGCCACGACGAGATGAGCTACCTGCGCGAGCTGGCGCTGGCCGGGGCGCACGAGCGCTACGGACCGCCCGGCCCGGACACCGCCAAGGCCTACGCCCAGATCGAGCACGAGCTGGCCATCATCGCCGAACTGAACTTTCCCGGGTACTTCCTGGTGGTCTGGGACCTGTGCCAGTTCTGCCGCCGCCAGGGCATCCTGGCCCAGGGCCGGGGCAGCGCGGCCAACTCCGCGGTCTGCTACGCCATCGGCATCACCGCGGTCGACTCGGTCGCCTACGGCCTGCTGTTCGAGCGGTTCCTGGCCCCGGAACGCGACGGGCCGCCCGACATCGACATCGACATCGAGTCCGACCGTCGCGAGGAGGTCATCCAGTACGTCTACCGGCGCCACGGCCGCATCCATGCCGCCCAGGTCGCCAACGTGATCACCTACCGGCCCCGGTCGGCGGTGCGCGACATCGCCCGGGCCTTCGGCTACTCCCAGGGCCAGCAGGATGCCTGGAGCAAGCAGATAGACCACGGCTACTACTGGTCGGCCCCACTGCCCAGCCAGCCCGGCGGCACCGAGCAGGCAGGCCTGAGCGGCGCCGAGGACGTCGAGGGCATCCCGCCACCGGTGCTGCACCTGGCCGAGCAGTTGCAGAACGCGCCGCGCCACCTGGGCATCCACTCCGGCGGCATGGTCATCTGCGACCGGCCGGTGATCGAGGTGTGCCCGGTGGAATGGGGCCGGATGGCCGATCGCACGGTGTTGCAGTGGGACAAGGACGATTGCGCATCGAGCGGCCTGGTCAAGTTCGATCTGCTGGGCCTGGGCATGCTCTCGGCACTGAAGTACTGCTTCGACTTCATCGAGGAATGGTTCGGTCAGCGCTACGGGCTGCACGAGGTGCCGAAGGAAGACCCGCTGGTTTATGACATGTTGTGCGCGGCCGACACCGTGGGGGTGTTCCAGGTCGAGTCCCGGGCACAGATGGCCACGCTGCCCCGGCTGAAGCCGCGCAGGTTCTACGACCTGGTCATCGAGATCGCGCTGATCCGGCCCGGCCCCATCCAGGGCAATTCGGTGCACCCCTACATCCGAAGGAAGAACGGTCTGGAGCCGATCACCTACCCGCACCCGAAGCTGAAGCCCGCGCTGGAGAAGACGCACGGCATCCCGCTGTTCCAGGAGCAGCTGATGCAGCTGGCCATCGACGGTGCCGGCTGCACCCCTGCCGAGGCGGACCGGGTGCGCCGGGCGATGGGTTCCAAGCGCAGTCAGGAGAAGATGGAGGGACTGCGCACCAGGCTCTACGACGGCATGCTGGCCAACGGCATCAGCGGTGCGGCCGCCGACGACATCTACGACAAGATCAAGGCGTTCGCGGCGTTCGGGTTCGCCGAAAGCCACGCGATCAGCTTCGCGTTCCTGGTGTACGCCTCGTCCTGGCTCAAGCTCTATCACCCGGCCGCCTTCTGCGCCGCCCTGCTGAACGCGCAGCCGATGGGCTTCTACTCACCGCAGTCGCTGGTGCAGGACGCCCGCCGGCACGGTGTCACCGTGCGCGGGCCGGACATCAATGCCTCGCTGGCGGCCGCATCCCTGGAGCAACCGGATCCGGTCGGCGGCAGCGACCCCGCTCGCTACCGCGGCCCGGGTCCCGAGCAGCCGGCGGTCCGGCTCGGCCTGTCCAGCGTGCGCGGCATCAGCACCGAGCTGGCCAGCAGGATCGTGGCCGAGCGGGTGGCCGGCGGCCGGTATGCCAGCATGGCCGAGCTGGCGCGCCGGGTCGGCCTGAACGCAGACCAGCTCGAAGCCCTCGCCACCGCGGGCGCCTTCGCCGGTTTCGGCACCAGCCGGCGCGAGTCGCTGTGGGCGGCCGGAGCGGCAGCGCTGTCCCGGCCGGGCCAGCTCGAGCTGGCCCCGGCCGCGGAGAGCCGGCTGCCTCCATTGCCGGAGATGACCGAGCCCGAGCAGCTGCTGGCCGACCTGTGGGCCACCGGCATCACCCGGGACAGCTACCCGACCGCGCTGATCCGGGACAGGTTGACCGCGCTCGGGGTGACGCCGAGCAACCGGGTGCGCGAGCTACCGGACCGGACCCGGGTGACCGTCGGCGGGGTGGTCACCCATCGGCAACGGCCGGCCACCGCACGCGGGGTCACCTTCATCAACCTGGAGGATGAGTTCGGGATGCTCAACATCATCTGCGATCCGGTGGTCTGGCAGCGGCACCGGGTGGTGGCCCGCCAGTCCGGCGGCCTGCTGATCCGGGGCATGCTGGAGAAGGCGGAGGGCGTCGTCAACATCGCGGCCGAGCGGATCGACAAGCTCGACCTCGGCATCCGCAACCGCTCCCGCGACTTCCGCTGAGCCGCCCGGCGCGCGAGCAAGCGCCGAGCGATCCCTCAGGTCTGCCGGCAACCGCCGATAGGACTCCTGAGTGGCGCCTACCCGCCGGCGTACACCCCTGGCCCGAGGGGTAGGTCCACCGAACCTTTCCTCGGAGGACTCATGGACCCAGCACTGCGCGCCGTGGTGTCGGCGCTGCGCTCGCGGGGCATGAGCGATGAGGTCCTGCAGCAGGCGCTGACCACCGCCGAGCTGACGTCCCGGCCGCTGCGCACCGTCCTGGTGGACGACCAGATCGTCACCGAGTTCCAGCTCGCCTCGGCGGTCGCCGAAGCATACGGCGTCGAGGCCGTCGAGCTGTCCAGCTTCCCGGTCGAGCCGTCGGCCATGTCCAAGGTGCCGCTGACCCTGGCCCGGCGGCACCGGATGCTGCCGATCGCCGTCACCGACACCACCATCACCGTCGCCGTCACCGACCCCGGTGACGTGCTCGCGCTGGACGACATCCGGGCCGCCACCGGGCTGGTGGTGCGGCCGATGGTGGTGACCAAGGACGACCTGGACCGGCTGCTGGATCGCTACGTGCGCGCCTCGACCGATCTGGACGAGGCCGCCGCCGAGGCCAAGGCGCAGGAATCGGTCGCGGTAGCCAACGACGGCCTGGACACGATCAACGAGGACGCCCCGGTCGTCCGCTACGTGAACTCGTTGCTGGAGCGGGCGATCACCAGCCGCGCCTCCGACATCCACCTGGAACCGAGCGAGCACGATCTCAAGATCCGGCTGCGGATCGACGGCGTGCTGCACGAGGTGGACGCGGTTCCGCGGGGCATCCAGAGCGCACTCATCTCCCGGTTGAAGATCCTGTCCGGGCTGGACATCACCGAGCGCCGGGTGCCGCAGAACGGCCGCATCACCAAGGACATGAACGGGCGCAGCATCGATCTGCGCGCAGCCACGCTGCCCACAGTCTGGGGCGAGAACGTGGTGCTGCGGGTGCTCGACACCGGCGGCATCGACCTGGAACTGCGCAAGCTCGGCTTCACCGAGTACAACTACGACCGGTTCTGCCAGAGCTTCTCCAAGCCGCACGGCATGGTGCTGGTCACCGGTCCGACCGGTTCGGGAAAGTCGACCACCCTGTACGCGACGCTCGGCGAGATCGCCAAGCCCGAGGTGAACGTGATCACCGTGGAGGATCCGGTCGAGTACCGGATGGATGGCATCAACCAGGTGCAGGTCAACGCCAAGGCGGGGCTGACCTTCGCCGCGATCCTGCCGGCAATCCTGCGCTCGGACCCCGACGTCGTGCTGATCGGTGAGATCCGGGACCGCGCCACCGCGCAGCTGGCCGTCGAGGCCGCGCTGACCGGACACCTGGTGCTGTCGACCCTGCACACCAACGACTCGCCGAGCGCGGTCACCCGCCTGGTCGAGATGGGTGTCGAACCGTTCCTGGTCGGCTCGTCACTGGACGGGGTCTTAGCTCAGCGGCTTTCCCGCCGACTGTGCGAGTGGTGCAAGGAGGCCTACGAGCCCACGAGCCGCGAACTGGAGGGAGCCCAATGGCCGTACGACGAGTTCGGCATGCCGGAGAAGTTCTGGCGGCCGGTCGGCTGCCGCTCCTGTTCCCAGACCGGCTATCGCGGCCGGTTAGCCATCAACGAGGTGATGCCGGTGAGCGAGCAGATCGAAAGCCTCGCGGTGCAGCGCGCGCCGGCAAGTGAAATCAAGAAGGTAGCGATCTCCGAAGGCATGGTGACGCTGCGCCACGACGGGCTCCGCAAAACCGCGGACGGCCTGACAAGTCTCGAGGAAGTTCTACGGGTGACGGTATGACGATGCAATCAATGCCTTTCGAGAACGAGGGATTCACGTTGAACCCGTTGACCGCGATCGACGGCGCGTTCTCGATGCACGAGGCCAAGCGCGAGCTCGATCGGCTGCTCACCATGCTCATCGAGCGGGGCGGCTCCGACCTGCACATCACCGCCGGCATCGCTCCGTGCATGCGGGTCAACGGTGCACTGACCCCGTTGGAGGGCCACGACCGGTTGCTCCCCGTCGACACCGAGACACTGATCCGCTCGGTGCTCTCGGACGCGATGTGGCAGAAGTTCGAGCAGAACCAGGAACTCGACACCGCCTACGCGCTGCCGGGGGTGAGCCGGTTCCGGATGAACGTCTATCGCCAGCGCGGCGCTGTCGGTGCGGTCATGCGGGCCATCCCGCACAAGATCCGCAGCTTGGAAGAGCTGGGGGTTCCGCAGATCGTGGAGACGCTGGCCCAGCTGCCGCGCGGCCTGGTGCTGGTCACCGGCCCCACCGGCTCGGGCAAGTCGACCACGCTGGCCAGCCTGCTGGACGTGGCCAACCAGACCCGGGCGGCGCACATCGTCACCATCGAGGATCCGATCGAGTACCTGCACCGGCACGGCAAGAGCGTGGTCAACCAGCGCGAGGTCGGCTCGGACACCGCCGACTTCTCCGTGGCGCTCAAGCACGTGCTGCGCCAGGATCCCGACATCATCCTGGTCGGCGAGCTCCGGGATCTGGAGACCACCTCCGTCGCGGTCACCGCGGCCGAGACCGGACACCTGGTGCTGGCCACCCTGCACACCCAGTCGGCCGCGCAGACCGTGGACCGGCTCATCGACATCTACCCGCCCCATCAGCAGCAGCAGATCCGCGCCCAGCTGGCCAACTGCCTGCAGGCGGTGGTCACCCAGTCGCTGGCCCCGCGCAAGGACGGCATGGGCCGCACCATCGTCTGCGAGATCATGATCGCCAGTTCCGCGATCCGCAACCTGATCCGCGAAGGCAAGGTGCACCAGATCCCCTCGTTCCTGCAGTCCTCCGGGGAGCAGGGCATGCTCAGCTTCGACCAGCACCTGGCCCAGCGCTACGGCGAGCAGCTGATCAGCAAGCAGACCGGCCTGGAACTGGCGCACGACCCGTCCGAGTTCAAGCGGCTGGCGATGATCTAGCCATGGTCGCCAAGACATTCAGCTACGAGGCGCTGGACTCGGCCGGCATCCTGCAGAAGGGCAAGATCGAGTCCGACTCCGCCGAGGCTGCCGCCAGCGCGCTGACCGAACAGCGGCTGGTGCCGTTGGCGGTCAAGGGCGAGGGCACCGGCCTGAACCGGGAGCTGAAGATTCCGGGTTTCGGCGGGCGCACCACGCTGAAAGATCTTGCAGTGCTGTCGAGGCAGTTCGCCTCGATGACCTCGTCCGGGCTCACCATGCTGCGCTCGCTGGCAATCCTGGAAGACCAGACCACCAAGCCCAAGCTCAAGGCCGCGCTCGCCCAGATCCGCGCCGACGTGCAGGGCGGCGCGCCGCTGTCCAGCGCGATGGCCCAGCACCCGGCACACTTCCCGCCGCTGATGGTCAACATGATCAAGGCCGGCGAGGCGGGCGGCTTCCTCGACGAGTCGCTGTCGCGGGTTGCCCGGATGTATGAGGCCGATGCCAACCTGCGCGCCAAGATCAAGTCGGCGATGACCTACCCGGTGATCGTGCTCATCTTCTCGCTGTTGCTCGGCACCGGCGTGATCATCTTCATCGTTCCGGTGTTCGAGAAGATGTTCAAGAACCTCGGCGGCTCCTTGCCGCTGCCGACCCAGATCATGGTGACCCTGTCGCACAACATGACCTGGATCCTGCCGATCGTGATCATCGGCGGCATCGGTGGCCTGCGGGCCTACCGCACCGCGCTGCAGAAGTCCTACCCGTTCCGGCTCAAGGTCGACCGGGTCAAGCTCAAGCTGCCCGTCTTCGGCACCCTGTTCACCAAGCTGGCCATCAGCCGCTGGGCACGCAACCTCGGCACCTTGCTGGCCGTCGGCGTGCCGATCATCCAGGCACTCGAGATCGTCGGCGGCACCTCCGGCAACGCGGTGATCGGCGAGGCGATGGAAGACGTGCGCGACGCGGTGCGGGTGGGCTCGCAGATGTCCGGCCCGCTGGCCAAGCATCCGCTGTTCCCCAACATGGTGGTGCAGATGCTCGAGGTGGGCGAGGAGACCGGTCAGATCACCGACATGCTCGACAAGGTCGCCGACTTCTACGACCACGAGGTCGAGACCGCCACCGAGTCGCTGACCTCGGCGATGGAACCGCTGCTGGTGGTGCTGCTCGGCGCCGTCATCGGCGTCATGGTCATCTGCCTCTACCTGCCGATGTTCTCGATCTACCAGCACATCCAGTCCAACTGACTACGGCCGCCACACCGGCCGGCAGCACGGGACCGGCCGGCAGCACGGGACCGGCCGGCAGCACAGGACGGGCCGTCGCCCGGGCGCTGACTGCGTCCGGCAGCGGCCCGTCACTGCGCTGTCCAGTGGCGTCGCCGAACGTGATCGAATCGTGACCCCGGCCGCCGAATAAATTCGACGTGAGGTCTCATGTGACCACCCCTAACGCCGATTTTCTCTGCGAAGTTCCCCACAGACAGGTTGATCGGCAGCTCCGCCGCGGCCAACCCCTACCGAGCCAGGAGGCTCCCATGCTCGACAAGCTCCACCAGCTCCGCGAGGAGCGCAAGGGTGACGAGGGTTTCACCCTGATCGAACTGCTCGTGGTCGTCGTCATCATCGGCATCCTGATCGCGATCGCCATCCCGCTGTACCTGAACTACCAGAAGGGCGCCAACGACAAGTCCGCGATGTCTGACATCCGCGGCGCGGTGTCCGTGCTGGAGCAGTGCAACAGCGACAACGGCGCCTACCCGGCCACCGCTGACGTGGCGAGCTCCGGTGGCGCGATCGGCGCCAGCTGCAACGGCCAGACCATCAAGCTGTCCGGTGGCACTGCGATCACCTACGCGAACAACGGCACCAGCTTCAAGATCTACGGCACCAACTCCAAGGGCTCCGGCAAGTACTACTGCTACAACTCGGCCACCGGCGGCTCGGTCGTCACCGGCACCGCCTGCTGAACCGAGTCGACCAGCCCGATCAAGCAACACCTAGCTCGAACCGGTGGGGTGCGCGGCGATAGCCCCGCACCCCACCGTCCTTTTTCCGTCCGCCCCATGGGCTCCGCCCCGATCCTGCTGCCATCACCCGGCGCAGACCGGCGGGCACCAGGCCCACCTCGAGCCGCTGACCCTAATCTGCAAGGGAGTTCGTCCGATGTCCGAGGTGATCACCTTTCCCCGCCGCGGTGAGCACAGCTCGGCCGGTGACCCCGCTCATCTCCGCCTGAAGGAAGCTGCCGGTGCCCGTACTGATCGCCGCGACCGCGCTGCTCGGCCTGGCCATCGGATCGTTCCTGAACGTGGTCATCTACCGGCTGCCGCTGGGCATGTCGCTGTCGAGGCCGGCGTCCGCCTGTCCCTCGTGCGGCAATCCGATCCGCAAGCGGCACAACGTGCCGGTGCTGGGCTGGTTGCTCCTGCGCGGCCGCTGCGCCGACTGCTCGGCACCGATCAGCGCGCGGTATCCCACGATCGAGGCACTGACCGCGGTGCTGTTCGTGGCCTGCGCCTGGCGGATAGCGCAACTGCACCTGCTGCCGGCGCTGCCGGCGTACTTGATCTTCGCTGCGATCGCCGTGGCGCTGAGCATGATCGACGTCGACGTGCATCGGCTGCCCAATGGCATCGTCCTGCCGGCCTATCCGGTGCTTGGCATGGCGCTGACTTTGGCCGCCGTGATCCTGGATCAGCCGGGCGCGCTGCTGCGGGCCGCGATCTGTGGAATGAGCTTGTTCCTGCTCTACTTCATCCTGGCCTTCATCAACCCGAAGGGCATGGGCTTCGGCGACGTGAAGCTGGCCGGCCTGATCGGTGGGATGCTGGGCTTCCTGTCCTATCAAGCCTTCGCGGTCGGAGCGTGTGCAGCGTTTCTGATCGGTGGCTGCTTCGGGATCTTCGCGATGCTGGCGGCCGGCCGCAGCCGAAAGAGCGCGCTGCCCTTCGGCCCATTCATGCTCTCCGGAGCTTTTCTCGCCGTGTTTCTGGCCGATCCAGTCTGGCAGTGGTACTCGAACTTCGCCCTGGCCGGCTGAGCACGAGCGCCGACCTGAACGCTCAGCTGACCGCAGGGATCGACCGATCCCGTTTGGAGACCTCGTGAAGCATCGGCAGACCGGCCTGACGAAGGTCGGCTTGATCAACCCGGACGGGCACGCCATCGGGGTCGACATCGGCGCGACCGCGGTCCGGGCCGCAATCCTGTCACCGGGCACGCACGAGGGCCGGCCGTCGGTCACCGTGCACGGGCTCGGTCAGGTGCAGTTGCCCAAGGGCGCGGTGAACAACGGCGTGGTCATCGACCAGGCCGTCGTCACCACTGCGCTGAAGGAACTCTGGTCGTCCTACCGGTTCGAATGCCGCAACGTCATCCTCGGCATCACCAACCAGCAGCTGGTGGTGCGTGACATGACCATGCCGAACCTCGAACCCGAGCAGCGGGCCAAGGCACTGCCGTTCCAGGCGCGCGAGATCGTTGCGCTGCCGATGGAGCAGGTGCTGATCGACTTCACCCAGCTCGGCGAGCCGGATCCGCAGACCAACACGGTCAGCGGCCTGCTGGTGGCCACCCCACGCCAGCCGGTGCTGTCGGCGGTGCAGGCCGTGGAGAAGGCCAAGCTGAAGGTGGCCCGGGTGGACCTGTCCTCCTTCGCCGCGCTGCGCTCCATCGCCGATGAGCAGCTCTCCGTCGAGGCGGTCATCGACATGGGCGCGCACATGACCAACATCGTGATCCACAACCTCGGCGTGCCGAAGGTGGTGCGCACCATCTTGCGCGGCGGCGACGAGCTCACCCAGGCCGTTGCCGAGAACCTCGAGATGCCCTGGTCGGAAGCAGAGGCCGCCAAGGCCGGCGTCGGCCTGACCGGCCAGCCGGCTCCCATCGCCAAGGTCCTCAACGACGCGATCCGGCCGCTGCTGGCCGAGATCCGCAGCTCGATCCACTACTTCGGTTCCACCAACAACGGCGCCACCCTGGAGCGGATCTCGCTCACCGGCGGCGCCTCCCGGCTGCCGGGCCTGGGCAAGGCGCTGTCGGACCAGCTGGGCATTCCCACCAACGTGATCACGCCCATGCAGCACATCCGCAACCGCTGGGCGTCGAAGGATCTGACGGCCGAGGAGGCCGACAACCGCGCGACCGCCGTCTCGATCGGCCTGGCGATGGGAGCAGCAGCATGACCGCGACCACCTCGAACGAGGTCTCCCTGAGCAAGCCGAAGGAGATCTGGAACACGATGCCCGGCTGGGGCATCGTCACCAACCTGATCCCGCCGGAGCTCATCGCCGCCCGCCGGCTGCGGGTGCTGCGCCGGTTGACCCTGGTCGCGCTCGCCGGCCTGCTAGTGCTCTGCATCGGCGTGTACGCCGTCGCCAAGCTGAACAACGCCAGCGCGTCCTCGGCGCTGAACGACGAGCAGTCGACCACCACCTCGCTGACCCAGTCGGAGAGCCGCTTCTCCGACGTCACCCAGATCCAGGCCAGTGTCGACGGCACGAACGCCCGGCTGGCCCAGCTGCTGGCAGCCGACATCGACCTGCAGCCGCTGCTGCTGCAGCTGCGGCACGCGCTGCCCGCGTCACTGGACATCAAGAACATCTCGCTGTCGACGACATCCGCGACCGGCAACGGGGCCGGCTTCAACGGCCTGGACACCTCCGGCCACAAGGTTGTCGGCACGGTGACCATCGTCGGTGATGCCAGCACCTTCCAGGGCATCTCCGATTACGTCGACGCGCTCAGCAAGATCGACGGCGTGGTCAACGTGGTGCCGACCTCGGCCCAGGGCACGAAGCTGGCGATCGACTACAACATCACGCTCAACCTGACCGACAAGCTCTACAGCCACCGCTTCGACGTCACCCCTAAGGCGGGAAACTGATGCAGATCACCCAGAACCGTCGCGCGTGGATCGCGGCGTCGGTCGCGGTCGCGCTGCTGATCGCGCTGGCGAGCTGGTTCATGCTGATCTCGCCGACGCTGTCGGACACCAGCTCGCTGAAGTCCCGGCGGGCGGACGTGCAGCTGCAGAACGACATGCTGCGTTCCAAGATCGCCAAGCTGAAGGGTCAGAACGACAATCTGCCGAGCCTGCAGCAGGAACTGCAGGCCGCCGTGGCCGGGCTGCCGGCCGACGCCGGCCTGTCCGACCTGACCCGTCAGGCCAGTGCGGAGAGCAAGCTGGCCGGCGTCAGCCTGACCGGCATGACCTTCGGTGCCGCCACCCCGGTTGCACCGGCCGGCACCAGCGCCCGCCCGAATGTCGGCAAGACCGCGGTGGGCGGCATGTTCTCCATCAGCGTCACAGTGACCACCGCCGGCCCCGCTGCCAAGCAGTACGAGTTCCTGCGGCTGCTGCAGCACGTCGGCCCGCGCCGGGTGCTGATCACCTCCACCAACCTGACCCCGGCCAGCGGCAGCCAGGTCGCCTCGATCGACCCGTCCTCGACCATGGTCACCGTGCTGACGGCCTTCTCGGCTCCCACCACGCCGGCCGCCCAGGCCCAGCTGCAGAAGCTGCTAGGCACCAGCAACTCCTGACGCCATGAGTCGAGCCCGCCGAGCCCACAGTCGTTTCCTGCCGACCGCGCGGCGGCAGGACGACGACGGCTTCGTGCTGCTCGAATCCATCGTCTCGATCACGCTGATCACGGTCATCATGGCGGCCCTGGCCACCCTGTTCATCACCGTCATCAAGGTGAACAACCAGCAGCGGGCACGCCAGTCGGCGGTCCAGGTCGCCGACACGGCCGTCGGTGGCCTGCGCAGCCTGCAGCCCTCCGATCTGGTGGCCGGTCGCACCAGCAGCTCGGTGTCCACCCAGTGGGCCGCCGCACCGACCTCGGTGCAGTCCTGGCTGGCCAGCATGCAACCGGCCAGTGACACCTCGGTGGCAACCCCGGTGCTGCCGGCCACGCCCACCACCCAGATCGTCAACAACATCAGCTACAGCACCAGCGTCTACCTGGGCTGGTGCTGGCTGGACCCGAGCACCTCCAGTGGTTGCGCGGCCAGCGGCACCGCGAGCAGCGTCAAGTACCTGCGTGCGGTCGTCGCGGTCACCTGGCAGGACAGCCACTGCCCGCCCGCCTCGTCCGGCGACAGCACACCGACCTGCGTCTACGTCACCAGCACGCTGGTCAGCACCGCACCCGACCCGGTGTTCAACCTCAACGAGGCACCGCCGGCGGTACCGATCATCGTCAACCCGGGCTCGCAGACGACCTATGCCGTCGGCGACACGGTGAACCTGCAGCTGGCGGTGCAGAACGGCACCGGCGTGCCGACGTTCACCTGGGTGATCAGCGCTGGTTCACTGCCGCCCGGCCTGGCGATGAACCCGGCCGGCCTGATCTCGGGCACCATCACCGGCACCGGCGGCTCGTTCAGCACCACAGTGCAGGTGACCGACGGCTTCGCCCGCAACGCCAACAGCCCGGCCACGTTCAGCTGGAGCGTGCTGCCACCACTCACCATCGCCGACCCGTCCGCACAGGCGAGCGTGACCGGCTCACCCATCACGCCGCTCACCGTGTCCGCCTCCGGCGGGGCCGGTGCGCCCTACACCTGGAGCGACCCGGGCCACACGCTGCCACCCGGGCTGAGCGTGTCCACCGTCAGCAACCAGGCACGGGTCACCGGCACCCCGACCGCACCTGGCAGCTACCAGGTGACCCTGGTCGTGAAGGACATGACCAACACCCGCCAGGACACCACAACGTTCCTGTGGACGGTCACCTACCCGCCGATCGCGCTGAGCAAGCAGTCCGACCAGGTCGACACGATCGGGCAGCCCTCCCCCGGACTGACCATGTCGGCCTCGGGCGGCGACGGCACCTACACGTTCTCCGGCGGCGCCAGCCTGCCGACCGGGCTGAGCCTGGACAGCAGCACCGGCAGCATCAGCGGCACCGCGACCGCGCTGGGCACCAGCACCGTGCAGATCACCGTCACCGACAACCACGGCAATACCACCAGCACCAGCTTCAACTGGAGCGTGGTCGGCAAGCCCACGGTGACCGCGCCCAACCCGGGCACCAACTCGATCACCTCCTCGGTGTCGCTGCCGGTGAGCGCCAGTTGCCCGAACGCGCCGTGCAGCTACAGCATCTCCGGCCAGCCGACCGGCCTCACCATCAACTCGGCCGGCACCATCATCGGCACCGTCGGTGGATCCCCCAGGACCTACACCGGAATCACCGTCACCATCACCGATGCCGACGGTGCCTCCACCACCTCGACCGGCTTCAGCTGGACAGTGGTCGCCGCGCCGACGGTGAGCTCGCCCGGCGACCAGGTCGACACCACCGGCGCCACGGTGTCGCTGCAAGTGCCGACCAGCTGCGCTGACCCGGCCTGCAGCTACACCCTGTACAACGGGCCGGCCGGGCTGTCCATCAACTCCAGCGGGCTGATCTCGGGCAAGGTGACCAGCGCGGCAGGCGCCAACTTCGGCTCGGTCACCGTCACCGTGCGGGACTCCGACGGCGCCACCGCGAGCACCACCGCGTTCCGCTGGAGCATCACCGCCCCGCCGACCGTCGCCTCGCCCGGCAACCTGTCCTCCAAGGTCGGCTCCGCGGTCGGGGTGGCGCTCACCAGCACCTGCCCGAACGCACCGTGCAGGTACGCGCTCACGGGTGGGCCGGCCGGCGTGAGCATCGACCTCAACGGGGTGCTGAACGGCCCGGTGACCGGCACCGCCAACACCAGCTATCCGAACGCGAAGATCGTCGTCACAGACAGCGACGGCATCTCCTCCGCGCCGACGCCCGCCTTCACCTGGACGGTGGGCGGCAACTCGTCCATCGGCGGCACCTGGCCGGTGTCCACCACGCTGAATGCGCTGCCGCAGCAGCAGATCGGCTACACCTGCACGAACAGCGGCACCAGGAAGTGCACCATCACGGTGAGCGGGCTGCCGAGCGGCGTGGGCATCAGCCTGACCTCCGGCGCGGCCGCGGCCAACAGCAGCACCAGCGTTCAGGTGAGCCAGGGCACCGGCACCGTCTATCTCAACGGCAAGGTCAGCAACTACGCGTCGAAGACGACCTACACCGTCACGGTGTCCATCAACGGCAGCTCGTCCGGCACCGACAGCGGCAGCTGGGTGGTCGCATGACCATCCTTGCCCGCGCCCGCAGGCGGTTCGCGGACGCCACCGACGGCGATGCCGGCACCACGCTGATGGAACTGCTGGTCGGCATGATGATCATGGCCATCTTCGGTGGCATCTTCACCACCTCCATCGTGCTGATGACGTCCTCCTCGACCAAGGCCGAGTCGCTGGCCACCACGTCCAGCCAGCTGAGCGTTGCCTTCCAGCGCCTGGACAAGTCGATCCGCTACGCCGCGGCGATCAGCACGCCCGGGCAGTCCTACGGCGGCGGCACGACCGGCGACTGGTACGTCGAGTACCGCACCACCAACACCGGCACCGAGCGGTGCACCCAGCTGCGGGTCGATCAGGCCAGCAAGCAGCTGCAGGTGCGCACCTGGACACCGGTCAGCTCGGTCGCCACCGGCCTCAGCGGCTGGGTGCCCTGGGGCAGCAACATCACCAATGGCGGCGCGGCCAGTGGCTCGGCGGACGTACCGTTCACGCTGCCCACCGCAGGCTCCAGCGTCACCTTCCAGCAGCTGCAGGTCACCCTGGTGGACGTGTCGGGCAACCCGCCGACGACGTCCCGCTCCACGCTGACGCTACCGGCGCTGAACAGCACCGTGACCACCACCAGCACCAACGTCTGCCAGGAGGCGGGACGCCCATGAGCCAGCCGCGCCGAACAGCTGCCGGCCTGCACCGGCTCCGGTCCGACGACCGGGGCAGTTTGCCCTTGCTGATGCTGGTGATGCTGGTGGGTACCATCCTGTCCGGGCTGATGGTGCCGATCATCATCACCCAGACCGCGACCACCAAGTTCACCTCCACCCGGGACCAGGCACTCGATGCCGCCCAGGCAGGCATCGACGTGGTGGCCGGCATGATCCGCAACGCCGCGGACAGCAGCGGCACGGGGCACTCGGCGGCGCTGCCGTGCTGGACGCACGCGCTGAACAGCCCGTACCAGAGCCCGGTCAACAGTGTCGGCAACGGCTCGTTCACCGTCTACGTCGACTACTACACGGTGGATCCGGTGAAGAACCCGGCCGCGCAGCCGATGACCTGCTCCCCCGGCTACGGCCCGTACCAGGCCAGCACCGGCACTGCGACGCCGTCCTACGCGCTGATCACCTCGACCGGTACCGACGGCACAGCCGGCAATGGCACCACCAAGGGCCGCACCATAGTCAGCACGTACATCTTCAAGACCAGCAACGTCAACATCGCCGGCGGTGTGATCCGGCTGTATCCGGCCTCCGGCGCCACCACCAACGTCTGCCTGGACGCGGGCACCGGCACGCCCGACCCGAGCACCACGACCCCGATCTACCTGCAGGTGTGCAGCACCAGCACCCCGCCGATCGCGCAGCAGGTGTTCTCCTACCGCACCGACCTGACCATCCAGCTCAGCTCGTCGGTGACCACGGCGAACCCGAACGGCCTCTGCCTGGACAGCAACGCACCGCTGACGAACGGCACCGCGCTGTATCTCAAGCAGTGCCAGACTCTCGGCAGCCCGCCGTACGACCAGCAGTGGAGCTTCGACGACAACGGGCACTTCCGCGGCTCCATCACGACCTCGAAGACCACCGGCACGCTCAGCAACATCTGCATTGACGCGGCGTCCCAGTCCGCGGGCCAGGCGGTCACGGTGGCCAGCTGCGCCGGCAGCGTGTCCGACCCGGCCCAGTCCTGGATCCCCGCGCCGTCGGTGGGTGCCGGGGCGGCCGATGACCCGCAGTACGTTAACTACCTGGAGTTCGGCCGCTGCATGGACGTCACCGGACAGAACGTCAATGCCGATCACTTCATCGACTACCCGTGCAAGCAGAACCCCTACGCGGGCGCGGTGGCCTGGAACCAGAAATTCACCTATCACGCGCTCACCAGCAGCTACGGCCAGCTGACGACGGTCACCGGCAGCACCACCTACTGCATCACCTCGCCGACGATCGCCTCGGGCAAGGTGTACCCGACCCTGGTGGCCTGCAACGTCGCCAACACCATGCAGCGCTGGGTCCGCAACGGCGGCAACAGCGCCCTGCCCTACTCGGCGATGTACAACATCATCGACAGCGCCGGCCGCTGCCTGGGGCTGACCACCCCGGTCGGTAGCGAGGTCTGGTCGGCGGTGGACGTCGAGACCTGTACCGGCGCGCTCGACCAGAAGTGGAACGCCTCGCCCGGCATCTTCGCCTCCTCGTTCCAGAACACCAAGGAGAACTGAGCCGGCCGGACCGGCTTGCTCATCAGGCGCGGGCGAGCTGCTCCAGCACCGACCGCGGCCGGGCCGGCGCGGCCGGCATCAACCGGCCGAGCCGCAGCGCGGTGGCGCCGGCCGCGACACAGCAGCCGACCTGCAGCAGGATGAAGCCGCCTGGATGCCCGATCCCCAGCAGGCCCGATGACAGCACCGGACCGATCGCGGTGGCGATGGTGGAGGCTCCGGTCACCGAGGCCATCGTGCGACCGGCGGCACCGTCCGGAGCCAGCGCCGCGGCCAGCGGCGACAGGATCGGTGCCATCATCGTTTCACCCATGGACATAATGGCGAAGCCGATCAGCACGAACGCCGTGTCGCGACCGTGCACGAACAGCGGCAGCCCGAACACCAGCCAGCAGAGCACCCAGATGGCCGCGCACACCGCTAGCAGGCTGGTGCCTGCCCGGTGCCGGGTGAAGGCCACCACCGGTCCGGTCAGCACCGCGACCAGGACTGCGTTCAGCGCCACCGCGCTGCCCAGTGCGGCCGGCTGCACCGACGTCGCCTTGAGCACGTACGCCGGCAGGCCCGCGTCGTACTGGGCGTAGCAGGCCAGCGTGATCAGCAGCGCGACCGCGAGCAGCCAGCGGACCGGCCGCAGCCGCAGCACCGCCAGGTAGGACACCGACTCCCCCGGCGCGGACTCCACCGCGGGTCCGGTCGCTGCCTGGCCCCGACCGGCCCAGCCGACGATGCCGGCGGAGGCGAGAGCGGCCACGACAGCGACCGCGTAGACGCCCACCATCCCCTGCCGGCTGGACAGATCCACCAGCTGGCCGCCGACCGCGGCACCGGCCGCGGCGGCGAGGTTCAGCGCGATGAACTGCCAGGCGAAGACGTCGCGACGCTTCTCGGCCGGAGCCATGCCCAGCAGCAACACCTGGATTGCCGGCTGCGCCAGCGCGAGCGAGGCACCGAAGCCGGCCGCGATCAGCCAGATCAGCAGCGGGTCGCCGACGAGCACCAGTGCACCGGTGAAGGCCGCCAGCGCGAGCCGCGCCAGCACCGCGACCCGCACCGGGTTGGTCCGGTCGGCCAGGCTGCCGGCCACGGGCGCCGCCAGGATGGAACCCAGCGCGAACGCGGTGAAGGTCGCAGCAGCGACCCCGGCGCCCAGGTGACGGGCATCTGCGATGTCGGCAAACAAGAACGGGAAGACCGCACCCCATCCTGCTGTGGCGAGCGCGCCGCCGGACAGCAGGACGATGGTGCGCCCGAGGGCGGTACGCACTACATCTCCTTCAACAACGTGATCGTGGCGTGGATCCCGAGCGCGAAGCTTCGAGATCGAAGTTCGATATCGAAATAATAGTACACTGCTCAACATGGCCGATGCGCCCGGTATTCCAGGTCGCCAGCCGGTGAACGGCAGCACGCCGCGCCGGCGAGCCGGCCTGGCCGACTACCAGGCCGCGGTGGCCGGCTACATCGCCGCCGGCGCCGACACCGACGTGCAGCGGGTGGTCACGGCGCTGAGCCGGATCAGCAAGCGGCTGGACAACTACTACCGCGACCAGCTGGC
This sequence comes from Jatrophihabitans sp., assembly GCA_036261575.1. Taxonomy (GTDB): domain Bacteria; phylum Actinomycetota; class Actinomycetes; order Mycobacteriales; family Jatrophihabitantaceae; genus Jatrophihabitans_A. The sequence continues at coordinate 13,701 of DATAKO010000003.1, read as the reverse complement.
TGACCTGGAGCTGCACCGAGGCGACTGGGGCGTGCTGTCCGAACTCGCGCTGCACTCCGACGACGGCTGCTCGACACCGTCCCGGCTGGCCGACGTGATCGGGGTGTCACCCTCGACCATGACGCACCGTCTGGACCTGCTGGTCGAGCGCGGGCTGGTGCAGCGCGCGCCCGATCCGGACAACCGCACCCGGATGAAGATCAAGCTCACCCGGGCCGGCCGGGAGCTGTTCCGGCGCGCCGTGCTGGACGCAGACCTCACCGAATCGCAGGTGCTCTCAGCCCTCTCGGTTGCCGAGCGCGCGCAGCTGGCCGACCTGCTGGAGAAGGTGCTAGGAGCCTGACCCGGAATAGTTGAACGTTCAACTCAGTTGTGGCAGCATCGCCGGCACACTGACCAGGAGGTCGCCATGTCCATCTTTCGCCTGAACCATGCGGTGCTCTACGTCCGCGACGTCGCCACCAGCGTGGCTTTCTACCGGGACGTGCTGGGCTTCGACTACATCCAAGGTGGCGACGCGATCCCTGGCGGGGCATTCCTGCGCGCGCCCGGCTCGACCAACGACCACGACCTCGGGCTGTTCCAGATCGGGTCGCAGGCCGGCGCCTCGGGTGCCGGCCGGAGTTCCGTCGGCCTGTACCACCTGGCCTGGGAGGTCGATACCCTCGGCGACCTGGCCGAGCTGGCCGGCAAGCTGTCCGCAGCCGGCGCGCTGGTCGGTGCGTCCGACCACGGCACCACGAAGTCGCTGTACGCCCAGGACCCGGACGGGCTGGAGTTCGAGGTGGTGTGGATCATCCCGGCCGATCAGCTGACCGACACCGACCGGACAGCCGGCGCCCGCATTTCCCCGCTGAACCTGCAGGCCGAACTGGACCGGTTCGGGGCCCAGGCCCGCAGCGGTGTCGGCATCAGCCGCTGACCCCAACCCCCCAACCCCCCAACCGCATTGTGCGGCCCGAAACGACGCGGAATCACACGGATTCGGGTCGTTTCGGGCCGCACAATGCAGCGGGAGGGGTGCTGTCAGCAGGCGTGGCCGGTGAGCACCGCAATCAGCCAGGCCAGGTACTGGCGCAGGGTGGCGTGCGGTCCCGGGAAGGGCACGCACGCCTCGCTCACCTGCAGGGTGGCTGAGCTGGCGGTGCCGTCCGCCGCGGTGGCCACCACGGCGTGTGCGCCGGGCTTGGTGTCCTTGGCGATGGCCACCGAGGTCGAAGCAGCACCCGCCGCGTCGGTGGTGACCGACCCCAGCGACGCGGTCCCGTCCAGGCTCAGCGCGAGCGCGGTGTTCGGGTTCCACCCGGCCAGCCGCACCGTTACCTTGCCGCCGGCCCGCACCGTGCCCGGCGACACCGCGACCGTGCCCTTGAGGCTGTGGGGCACCGGGCGGATGCGCACCACCTGCGGGTCGTGGTCGGACGCCTGCGCGGCGAACTCCGAGTTGACGTGGATCACCTCGTAGGAGACGGCCCCGGCCGCGGACGACAGTGGCGTGGACACGAAGATGTGGTCCAGCACCTGCGAGAGCCCGTCGTAGACGTAGGTGTACTGCTGGTCGGCGGGCAGCGTCGTGATCAGGTCGGTCAGAGTCGCGCCGTCGCTGGTGAGGGTCTTCATGGCGGGAGAGAACTGGTAGTCGTTGAAGTCCCCTGCCAGCACGATGTTCGCCCGCGGGTCGGCGGCCAGCACCTGCTTGACGAAGTTGTTCAGCACGCTCGCCTGCTGTTGACGCTGCACTTCCGAACTCCGCGTCGGCGGCTGGAAGCGGCCGTCGGCGTCCTGATCGCCGAGCTTGGCGTCGAAGTGGTTGCCCACCACGATGACTTTCTTGCCCTGGAACACGAACTCGCCGGCCAGCGGCTTGCGGCTGGAGTTCCACGCGGGGTTCGTCGGGTCGACGCGGCCGGGCGAGACGGACAGCTCAGGCGTGCCGTCGGCTCCGGTGGACACCGCCACCGCGGTGGTTGCATCGCCACCCGGCCTGGCCACGAAGCTGACCCGGTCCGGGTTGTAGAGGAAGACGTTACGGATGTTGCCACCCGGCTGGCCGCCGTCAGCGTCGTTGGTCGGGTCGATCTCCGACCACCGGTAACTGGGGCCACCGGCCGCGGCGATGGCGGCGGTCAGCTTGGTCAGGGTCTGGTCGGCGGCAACCACGCCGTCATCGGTGGCGCCGTCGTTGTCCTGGATCTCCTCAAGCGACACGATGTCGGGTGAGGCCAGGTTGGTCACCACGCCGGCGCCGAGCGTGTCGAACTTGCTCTGCGCGTCGGTCGGCGACAGGTTCTCCACGTTGTAGGTGGCAACAGCCAGCTGGTCCGCGGCCTGCGGCGTGGCGACGGTCGGCTGCAGGTGATTGTCCTGGTACCCACCGATCCGGGTCGCGGCGATGTCGTAGCCGCCGTACAGCGACCAGTCCAGCGGTCCGCTGGTGGCGCCCGTCAGCTCGTCGCCGACGTTGGCGGCCGGCACCGTGCCGGTGACCGCGGTGACCAGCAGCCGGCCGGACGGGGTGTTGTAGTCCGAGACGTAGGTGCCACCTCGGTAGGTCCTGTGCTGATCCGGCTTCGTTGTCACGTAGATCTCGCCGTACTTCTGCTTGCCCGGGCCGACGACGCGAGCGTTGTCGACCTCGACCAGCATCCCCTCGTGTGCCTCGTAGAACTCCAGCGCCGACCGCGTCGGGTCGACGGTACTGATCGACTCGACGTCGCCGGAGCTGGTGCTCGGCGCGTACAGGTCAGGCACCGTGTCCGGCCCGATCACCAGCGCCGGCGGCAGCGGGTTGCCCGAGCTGAGCTTGGTGACCACGGTCGGTGTCAACTCGGTGGTGGACAGGCTGGAGGTGTCCGACAGCGTCTCGCCGGAACCGAGCGGGTAGTACTCCGACACCTTGCCGGTGACGAGCACGTCGTCGCCTACGGCCACCGACGCCGAGGAGGTGTAGACGAAGACGCCGGACGAGGCGCTGCTGCGGGATGCGTCGGGGTGCGGCTGCTGCAGCCAGAAGCCGCGGGACCCGGAGCTGCGCACCGCGGTGACGACGCCCTCGACCCGGTCCACGCTCTGGCCGACGAGCGGTGAGCGGAACCCGTCGCCCTGCACGTCCTGGACGGTGGTGGCGCCCGGCACGCACTCGGGCGGCGTCGGGGTGGCATCGCAGCCGGGTGGCGGGGTGGTGCCGCCGTCGGGCGCCGCCGCGGGGGTCGGGGCGGCGGTGGTGAAGTCGGCCGCGTTGTTGCCGGTGTTGGCGAACGGCGCGACCGCCCGCTGCGCCGAGGTGGTGTTGCTCAGCGCCGGCGCCGGCGAGCCGGCCGCGTCGTTGGCGCTGCCGAACCCGAGAAAGTCGATCACGCCGGGCGCCGCGTCGCACCCGGTGCCACAGCCGGTCAGCGCGGTCTGACTGCCGACCAGCGCGACCTTGCCCGAGGTGGCCGACAGCGCGATCGTGCCGGTGGCGTTCGGGGTGGGCAGCGGCGCACCGTTGCCGGCGCCGCCGCCCTCGGCGATCAGGTAGTAACCGCCGGCCGGGATGGAGCCGGTGAGCGGCGTGAACTGCCAGCTGGTGCCGCCCGCCGAGCCGTACTGCACCGACCAGGACGAGACATCGACAGCGGCGGTGCCGTGGTTGAACAGCTCTATGAAGTCGTTCTGGTACGGGGCGCCGGAGTTGCCGCCGCCGCCGTAGACCTCACTGAGCACCACCGGGGAACTGAGGTCGGTTGCAGCAGCCGGGGCGGCCAGCGTCGCCGTGATCGTCGCCGCGGCGAGGACGGTTGCGGCCGCACCTGCGACGGCTGGTCTGCGTAGGACGGGCATGAACTCTCCAGGTTCTGCTCGGGGGCGTGCGCTGCCTGCATCCTCGGGACGGAGGGTGGCCAGAACGTGTCGGGCAGGAGCTGTTGCGGTGACGCGTTCGTGTCCATCGGCCCGTGATGTCGCGGATGGCCGGATGATCCGGGATGCATCGTCACATATCTCTCGCACAGCACGCCAGTCCACGCAGGCGCACTCGCCGGTTCGGCACGAATTGGGCTACAGGTCGATAACTAACCGGTCCGCGCCGAACCGCTGTGCGCAGTGAGCGTGTGGGATGGTCTGCAGGTCACGGGAACGGGGAGGTTCGAACCGAGTGGGCTTGCTGGTGCGCGCGCTCTGGTGGCGGCGCGGGCTGTCGCTGGCAACGCTGCTGGTCGCTGCGATCACCATCGCCGCCAGCTGCCTCGGTCCGCTGTACGCCCGGGCGGCCGACGAATCCACGCTGCGGGACGCGCTGCGCACCCAGGCAGGCCCGGCGTCCCTGCACTTCTCCTTCGTCCGCGACATCCAGACCGAGGGCGACCTGCAGCAGGTGGCCGTCGCCGGCCCGCAGCCGGGAACCGTGCCGGGCTTTCCCCGGACAGTGCTCGGCATCAGCATCCCGACCGGCACCAGTGTGACCGGTCAGGACGACGGCACCGGCCCGCGCACCCTCTTCGCCTGGCAGCAGGACGAGTGCGCGCACGTGGTGATGGCCGCCGGGCACTGCCCGAACGCGCCGGGCCAGGTAATGGTCAGCGAGCGCACGGTGCAGGGCAGCTACGGCTGGCGGGTCGGCGGCAAGCTCAGCCTGACCTCGGTGCTGCACGGCAACCGCTCCGGCACCGGCACCGTCGAGGACGTGCTCACCATCGTCGGCAGCTACCGCCAGCGCGACGTCGAGGATCCCTACTGGTACTCCCACCCCTACTTCGACGCGCGCCCCGGTGTCGGCGACGGCCCCGACACCGTCGATGCGATCTTCGCCGACAAATCCGAACTCGGGGTGCTGGCCAAGCCCAGTCGGATGACGGTGACGGTGGACTACCCGATCGACCCGACCCAGATCCGGATGGGCAACGTGGCACAGGTCCGTGCGGGCCTGACCTCGCTCGGCCAGCTCCGCTCAGACGCCGGCCAGGGCGACGGGTTCAGCACGGACCTGGACACCGTGCTGCGCACGGCACAGAGTCAGCAGCACCTGGTGAACGTCTCGACCCTGCTGGTGTCGCTGCAGCTTGCCGTGCTGGCCTGGCTGGTGCTGTTCCAGGTGATTGCCGACGCGGCCGAGGCCAAGGGCCCGGAGATCGCGCTGGCCAAGTTGCGTGGCCTGGCCCCGGCGCGGACGCTGCGCTTCGGCCTCGCCGAGACCACGCTGCTGATCGCGCTGGCCACCCCGCTGGGGCTGCTCGGCGGCTGGCTGGCGGTGCGACTGTTCGCCGACGCGGTACTGGCCCAGGCCACCCCCGTGGCAGTGACCGACCAGACCTGGATCGCGGTACTCGCGGCGTTGGCCGGCAGCCTGGTGGCCGCGCTGGCGGCCAGCCGCCGGACGTTGCGCCGTTCGGTGCTGGAGCAGTGGCGGCGCACGCCCGGGCACCATCCCAGCCGGTGGATGCTGGCACTCGACGTGGTGCTCGCGGTGCTCGCGGTCGCCGGCCTGCTCGCCCTGCACCGCAGCGCCGGCGACCAGCAACCGCACGCGGCCACGCTGTTGGCCCCGGCCCTGCTGGTGTTCGCGGTGGCGCTGCTCGGCATCCGGCTGCTGCCGCTGCTGCTGCGCCCGATGCTGCCCGCTACCCGGGGCAGCTCCCGGATCGGGCTGTTCCTCGCGGTGCGCCAGGTGGTCCGGCGACCGGCCGGCTTGCGACTGGCTGCACTGCTCACCGTCGCGGTGGGCCTTGCCACCTTCGCGATCGCCGGCGAGGGCGTGGCCACCGCCAACCGGCAGGCCAGGGCGCGGTTGGAGGTGGGCGCGCCGCGCACCGCACCGGTGCAGTTCGAGCCCGCTCACGACCCGATCGCCGCAACCCAGGCCGTCGACCCGGACGGGCGCTGGGCGATGGCGACGGCCTCGTTTTTGCCGGCCGGCGGCGGCTCGGTGACCGGCACCGTGCTGGGCGTGGACACCCGCAGGCTGGCCGCGGTCGCCTACGACGGCCGGCTGCAGTTGAGCGCCGCGCAGCTGGCCGGGCACCTGCTGCCGCCGCGAGTGCCTCAGCCGCTGCTGATCAAGGCCAGCCAGGTCCGGGTCACCGTCGCCGCGTCGCAGCTGACGCCGGGCGTCACCCCGACGGTGCTGTTCAACCTGCGCAAGCCGGGCCAGCGGTTCCTCGAGGTGCGGGCCGGCTCGCTGCGCGCGGGCACCCACAGCTACACCGCGACGGTGCCCTGCGCCGACGGCTGCACCCTCGCGGGGATCACCTGGGACCGCCCGATCGACACCTTCAGCGTGCTCAGCGGCACGGTGCTGGTCTCGCGGCTGGAGCGCTTCGCCGACGGTCAGTGGCAGAGCATCGATGCCGGCCTGACGAGCGCCGACGCCTGGCGCGCCGGCTCGCTCGCCGGCAACACCTCCGATCGGCTCAGCATCACCGCTGCGGGCCTGCAAGACGTCTTCTCCAGCGAGTCCGGGGGCTCGGCCGGCATCGCACACGGTGACAGCCCGTCCCCGCTGCCGGTGGTGCTCAGCCGCAACGGCGCCGCTACCGGTCCGGATGCGGTGCGGCCGCTGAACATGACCGACGAGGCCGGCGGCAAGGCGGACTACCAGGTGCAGGCCACGGTGGACGTGCTGCCGTCCGTGCTCGATCAGGGTGTGCTGGTCGACCTGGCCGCGATCCGTGCGCAGCTGCCGGCTTTCGACACCACCGCGAAATGGTCCATCTGGCTCGGGCCGAAGGCGCCACCGGACGCGATCCAGCGGCTGACCAAGGCCGGCCTCACCATCCAGCCCGGTCCGAGCGCGCACCAGCGGGCCGCCGAGCTGAGCCGGCAGGGCCCGGCGCTGGCGCTGCGATTGCTGGTGGTCTGCGCCATCGCCGGATCCGTGCTGGCGGTGGGCGGTACCGCCATCGCGATCGCGGCCACCGGCCGGCGCCGTTCCTTCGAGCTGGCCTCGTTGCGGGCATTGGGCATTCGCCGCCGCACGCTGCTGTCGGGCTCCATCACCGAGCAGCTCCTGCTGCTCGGTGCCGCCCTGGTGTTGGGGGTGCCATCGGGCTACCTCGCGGCCCGGCTGTCCATGCCGGCCATCCCGGAGTTCGCCGACACCACCCCGGTGGCGCTGCGCTACACCCCGCAGCTGCTCGGTGTGCTGCTGTTCACGGTGACCTTCACGATCATCCTCAGCATCACCTCGGTGATCGCCGGCCGCGCGCTGATGGCCGCCGCCGCCCCGTCCCGGCTCCGGGAGGCCGAATGACCGCGACCCTGCACACCGGGCTGGCCATCGAATGCCGTGGCCTCACACACGTCTACGAGCTGGACGGCCAGCAGCAGACCGCGCTGGATGACGTGCAGTTCAGCGTCGCCGCAGGTGAGTCGGTGGCCCTGCTTGGTCCGTCCGGCTCGGGCAAGTCGACACTGCTGACGTTGCTGGCCGGGTTGCTGCGCCCCACCGAGGGCAAGATCTATCTGGGCGCCGACGACATCACGGTGATGAGCCAGAGCGAGCTGCTGCGGCTGCGCGGGCAGCGCGTCGGCGTCGTGGTGCAGAACCCGTCCCGCAACCTGCTGCCCTACGGCACCGCGGAGCAGAACGTCGCCTTTGCGCAACGGGCATTACGCGGCTACCGGCGGGCAGAGCTGCAGCCGCCGGAGGAGTTGCTGTACCGGCTCGGCCTGGAGGAGCTGGCCGGACAGCGCGTCTCGGCCATGTCCGGCGGCGAGCAGCAGCGGTTGTCGGTGGCGGTCGGCATGGCCGGCTCCCCCGGGCTGCTGCTGGCCGACGAGCCGACCTCGCAGCTGGACACCGCCAACCGCGACCGGGTGGTAGAGCTGCTGCTGCGGGTGAGCGAATCGTTCGGTACCACTGTCGTGGCAGTCACCCACGACCCGGCGGTGGCGACCGCGTTCGGCCGCACCGTCACCATCACCGAGGGCCGGGCCGACGATCGCAACCAGCACCGCGAGCAGATCACCTTCGTCGGCTCGGACGGCGCGATCCAGCTGCCGGCCGATCTGGCACAGAAATTCCCGCCCGGCACCCGGCTGCGGGTGATCCGCAAGCCCGGCTCGATCGAGTTCACCCCGGAACAGGAGGCACGTTCGTGACCGCACGGCACGCCGCGGCCGAGCCGGAACCGGTCCGCAACGAACCCGTTCGCACCGCTCCGGCCACCGTTAGTGCCGAGAGCGTCAGCTATGTCAGGGCCGGCCGCACGATCCTCGACGAGGTCAGCGTGGCCGCATACCCGGGCGAGGTACTGGCCATCGTGGGCCCTTCGGGCAGCGGCAAGTCGAGCCTGCTGGCACTGCTGGCGGGCCTGGAATCTCCCGACGGCGGAAGGGTGAACCGTGCCGTCGCGCACCGCGGCGAGGGCGTCCCGCCCGGCTACGGGCTGGTGCTGCAGGGCTACGGCCTGGTCAGCGTGCTGACCGCGGCCGAGAACGTGGAAGTGGTGCTGCAGGGGCAGCGGCGCGACCGCAACGAGCTGCGTGACCGGGCCGAGGACATGCTGGCCGCGGTCGGCCTGGACGAGGTGGCCGATCACCTGGTCGAGCAGCTGTCCGGGGGCCAGCAACAGCGGGTGGCGATCGCCCGGGCGCTGGTCACCGCGCCGCAGGTGCTGCTGGCCGACGAGCTGACCGCCGAACTCGATCACGCCTCCCGGCAACGGGTGCTGGAGCGCGTGTTCGCCCTGGCCGAGGCCGGTTCCACGATCGTGCTGTGCACCCACGACCCGGAACTGGCGGCCGCCTGCCACCACGAGATCCGGCTCACCAACGGCACCATCACCGATCGCCGCTGACGATCTGGTCAGCCGGCGTCCGCGGCGGCGATCAGCTCGATCAGCAGTTGCCGGGCCTGCATCAGCAGCGAGACGTGACCTTCCTCGGCGAACAGGCGCGCCTCGGCGCCCGGAATCTCGGCGGCCAGCCACTGCCCGTGTGAGAACGGCACCATCCGATCCTGCTGCCCCTGCCAGACCGCTACCGGCCGGCGGATGTCGGCACAGCGGAAGCCCCAGTCGGCGATGAAGGCGAGGTCGTCGTCGCGCCAGCCGGCATAGCCCGCGGCGGCCATCCTGCGGAAGACCTCGGCCAGCTCAGCGCCGAACTGCCCGGTCAGCGCCTGCTGGTCGACGGGCGGCAGCAGACCCGCCATCGACGCGACGACCGTGTCACCGCTGACGCCGGCCAGCTCCTGCACCGCCGGCGCGAGGTAGGCCTCCAGCTCGGCGCGGCCTGCGACGGCAGCACCGAACTCGTCCAGGTTGGCCTGGTCCATCCCGTCCAGCCAGTCGATGCCGTGCGCCCGGTACGGTGCGACACCACCCAGGGTGGCCGCTGCCTGGCACCGCTCGGGCAGCAGCGCGGCGCAGGCCAGTGCATGCGGTCCACCACCGGACCAGCCCAGCGTCAGGAATTCGGACACCGAGAGTTCGTCCAGCACCGCGGCGACGTCGTCGACGGCGTCGGCCACCGTGCGCCCGGGTCGCTCGGACGAACCCGCGTAACCGGGGCGGGAATAGCAGATGACCTGCAGTCCCAGCTCGGTCGCGGGCTCGGTCAGGAAGGAGAATTGCGTCGCGCAGCCGGGTGTGCCGACGTGGAACAGCAGGGCGCGACCACCCGCGCGGCCGCCCACCAGGTACTCCACGACTCGTCCGTCTTCGGTGCGCAGTTGCTGATACTCGGTGGGCATTCTCCGATCCTAAGCAGGCTCCGGCCGATGCCGATGGGATGATCATGCCCACCCTGCCCGAGCTGCACCGCCTGGTCACGGTCTCCGACATCGACGGCCGCACCTTCCCGAGCCGGATCGAGGATCTCGGACCCGGCATGCTGGTGCTGGCCCGGCCGCTGAACCTGCCGCTGGATCACGAGTTCGCGCCGGGCCGGCTGCTGTTCGTCAGCTGGCCCGATCCGGACGGGCTGACCACTGCGACCGGCACCCTGGTTGGCACGCGCAGCCGCGGGCCGCTGGGACTGTGGGACGTGCAGCAGGTGGGCGAGCTCGGCCGGTCGCAGCGGCGGCAGTTCGTCCGGGTACCCGCGCTCGGCCCGATCGAACTGCTCGGTGGCGGTGATCCGGGTGCGCCGTTCGCGCACCTGGCCGGTCACCTGCTGGATCTCAGCGAAGCCGGGTTGCGCTGTGCGGTGCGTCGCGAGGACGCGCGCCGGCTGGCTCCGGCCATGGTGCTGACGGCCAGTTTCGCGCTGGAGGGCAAGCGATTCGAGCTTCCCGCGCAGGTGCTGCGCAGCGAGCCGGACCGGCGCGATGCCGACGCGGTGGAACTGGTGCTGACCTTCGACATCGGCGAGGCGGACGCGGCCGAGCTGCGCCGGTTGGTGTTCGCCGAGCAGCTGCGGCAGCGCCGGGAGTCGGCCTGACCGGCGGCGCTCGAATAGGCCCGGCTGCCGGTCCGTGCTAGCGTGGACGGATCGGAGCGCGGCAGTACGGCATGTCGCCGTCAACCAGGCAGCCTCCGGTTCAGCCCCACGCACGAGCGGTGCCGGCTCTCATCCACACGGATCGGCGAGTTGGCAGCTAGGGCCGGGCTGGGCCACATCAGCCCCGAACGCGAGCACGCACGCTCAAGTGTGAGCGCGGCCGGCCGATGTGGGACGCGGCAGCACCGGACACCATTCCGGGTCGCGCCCACCGCCGCATACGCACGCGGCACGACGGGAACCTCGCGACATCCTCGACGAGGCCCACGCAGACGCAGACGCACCGTCACGACGAGGTGCACACGACGAAGTACAGGAGTACGAGATGCAAGACGCCAACGACAACAACGATGGTTTCGGTCCCTGGGACGACTGACCATCGACCGGTCACCACCGGTACCCGTGAACCGCCGGCACTCCGCGAGGAGCTGCTGGCGGTTCTTGCGTTGTCGGGCACGCGCGGCCGCCGCCTCGTGTGGCATCGCACCGGTGGGGTCGTCCGTGGTCGTCCATGGTCGTCCATGTCGACCGCAGCTGCTTGGCAGCCCTCGAGCGGGACTGATAGGAACCAGGACAGGCCCGGCAACGGGCAGCCACGGGACGACCCGACGAGCATGAGGAGCGCAGCGGTGAAGAAGATCATCAACGATCCGGACCAGGTGGTGGCCGAGTCCCTGCAGGGCTTCGCGGCTGCCCACGCCGACCTGGTCCGGGTCGAGTACGGCCCGGACATCATCGTTCGCGCCGACGCCCCGGTCGCCGGCAAGGTCGCGCTGGTGTCCGGCGGTGGCTCCGGGCACGAGCCGCTGCACGGTGGTTACGTGGGAGCGGGCATGCTCGACGCGGCCGTACCCGGTGCGGTGTTCACCTCCCCCACGCCCGATGCGGTACTCGCGGCCACCCAGGCGGTGAACGCCGGAGCCGGCGTGCTGCACATCGTGAAGAACTACACCGGCGACGTGCTGAACTTCGAGACCGCCGCAGAGCTCGCCGCCGCCGAGGACATCGAGGTGCGCAGTGTCGTCATCGATGACGACGTCGCTGTGAAGGATTCCACCTGGACGGCCGGCCGGCGCGGCGTCGGCGGCACCGTGCTGCTGGAGAAGATCGCCGGCGCGGCAGCGGCCCGCGGTGACGATCTGGCCTCGGTGACCGCAATCGCGGAGCGGGTGATCGGGCAGGTGCGCTCGATGGGCATGGCCCTGACGCCGTGTACCGTGCCGCACTCGGGCGAACCGAGCTTCACCCTGGGTGAGAACGAGATGGAGATCGGCATTGGCATCCACGGCGAACCGGGCCGGGAACGGGTCCCGCTGCAGCCGGCCGACCAGATCGTGCAGACACTGCTGTCCGCGGTGGTCGAGGATCTGCCGTTCCGGTCGGGTGATCGCACGCTGCTGTTCGTCAACGGCATGGGCGGCACGCCACAGATGGAGCTGTACCTCGCCTACGGGGTGGCCCGGCGGCTGCTGGCCGAGCAGGGCATCGAGGTGAGCCGGTCCCTGGTCGGCAACTACATCACCAGCCTGGAGATGCAGGGCTTCTCCATCACGCTGCTCAAGCTGGACGACGAGCTGGAGCAGTTGTGGGATGCCCCGGTGCACACCGCCGCGCTGCGGTGGGGCGTGTGAGCATGGCATGCACCGCCGCTGACGTCGTGGCCGCGATCCGTAGGGCGGCCGCCGTGATCGAGCAGGAGAACGTGCGGCTCACCGACCTGGACCGGGCCATCGGTGACGGTGACCATGGCGCCAACCTCAACCGCGGCTTCAAGGCGGTACTGGCCAAGCTGGACGAGACCGATCCGGACACCCCGGCGGCCGCGCTGAAGCTGGTCGCCACGACGCTCATCTTCACCGTCGGCGGGGCATCGGGGCCGCTGTACGGCACAGCCTTCCTGCGGGCCGCGACCGCGGTCGGTGACGCCGCTGAGCTGGATGCGGCGGCAGTGCGCGCCGCGCTGACGGCCGCCCGCGACGGGGTGATGTCGCGCGGCAAGGCCCAGCCGGGTGACAAGACGATGGTCGACGCGCTGGTACCGGCGGCCGAGGCGGCGGAAGGCGATTCGCCGGCGGCGGTCGTGCACGCTGCGGCCACCGCGGCCGAGCAGGGTGCCGAGGCGACCCGCCCGCTGGTCGCGCGAAAGGGCCGGGCCAGCTATCTCGGCGAGCGCAGCGCGGACCACCTCGATCCTGGCGCGGTGTCCACCTCGCTGGTGCTGCGCGCCCTGGCCGGCTGATGCCGGGGTCGGAGCCTGCCGCAACGGTGGGCCTGGTCGGTCTGGTGCTGGTCTCGCATTCGGCGGGCCTGGCCGATGGCGTGGCCGAGTTGCTGCGCCCGATGGCACCGGACGTGACGCTGCTGCCGGCCGGCGGAGACGACGAGGGCGGCCTGGGCACCTCCTTCGATCGGATCAGCGCCGCACTCGGCCGGCTGGGATCGGAGGGCGGCGTCGTGCTCTACGACCTGGGCAGCGCACTGCTCAGCACCGAGACGGCGCTGGAGTTCCTCGACCCCGACCAGGCAGCGAAGATCGAGATCGTCGATGCACCGCTGGTGGAAGGTGCGCTGGCAGCGGGCGTGGCGGCACAGGGCGGCGCGTCGCTGGCCGAGGTGGCGGCAGCCGCGCGCGGTGCCGGTGCCCCTGGGTCGACAGAGACTGCCGACGGTGCCCCTGGGTCGGCGGAACATGCCGACGGTGCCCCTGGGTCGGCGGAACATGCCGACGATGCGGCCGCCGGTTCAGTGGTGACCCGGGTCGTGCGCCTGCGCAACGCGCTCGGCCTGCATGCCCGGCCGGCCGCAACGCTGGTGCAGGCGCTGCGCGGCGTTCAGGCAGCGGTCACCCTGGCCCGGCCGAACGGCTCGGCGGTGGATGCACGCAGCCTGCTCGCGGTCGTGCGGTTGGCGACCCGCGCCGGCGACGAGCTGGAAATCAGCGCCACCGGACCGGATCGGCAGCTGGCGGTGGCCCGGGCTGCCGAGCTCATCCAGTCGGGCTTCGGCGAGCTGGACGGTGCATCACCGGTTCCCGCCGGCGCGCTGGCCGGTGCACCGGGACGGGCCATCGGGCCGTTGCGGCGGCTCGCGGTGACCACGGTGACAGAGCAGACCGCCGGCGACCCCGGCGCGGAGCGGGCCTTGCTGGCCGATGCACTCGCCGGCGCGGAGTCCCGATTGCGGCGGGGCGGCGACCCGCTGTCCCAAGCGCATGCGGCGCTGCTGTCCGATCCCGGCCTGCGGGCCGATGCCGAGACGGCGTTGGGCGAAGGCTGGTCGGCG
>DATAKO010000180.1:0-16407 GCA_036261575.1 Jatrophihabitans sp. | reverse complement strand
ATGTCGACCTGCTCATGGTCGTCGCAGCAGTAGTGGCGGCGCTCATCGGCCAGGTTCTGGACGGTGCTCTTCTGATCATCATCTTCGCGACCTCGGGCGCGCTCGAGGCCGTTGCCACCAAGCGCACCAGGGACTCGGTCGGCGCGTTGCTCGATCTGGCGCCGGACCGGGCCAACCGAATCGATGAGCACGGCAAGGAGACACCCGTCGATGCCGTGCAGCTCGCCGTTACAGACCTCATCCGGGTGCGCCCAGGCGAGCGGATCGCCGCCGATGGCGTCGTCGTGGAGGGCCGATCCGATGTGGATCAGGCGTCGATCACCGGTGAATCGCTGCCCGTGTTCAAGCAATCGGGCGCTGAGGTGTTCGCGGGCACCATGAACGGCACCGGCGCGCTGGTGGTACGAGTGAGCCGTCGCAGCGAGGACTCCGTGGTGGCGCGAATCGTCACGATGGTCGAGCAGGCGTCGGAAACGAAGGCGAAGGCGCAGCTGTTCATCGAGAACATCGAGCAGAAGTACTCGATCGGCATGGTGACCGCGACACTGCTGCTCTTCTTCGTGCCACTGGCAGCGGGCGGTGCTCTGCAGCCGACCTTGCTGCGTGCGATCACATTCATGATCGTCGCCTCCCCGTGCGCGGTGGTCTTGGCAACCATGCCGCCACTGCTGTCAGCAATTGCCAATGCGGGACGGCACGGCGTGCTGGTGAAGTCCGCCGTGGTCATGGAACAGCTCGGTCAAACCGACCTGATCGCCTTCGACAAGACAGGCACGCTGACAGAAGGCCGTCAGCAGGTGGCGCACATCGAGCAGGCGCCCGGAGCCATGCTGGATGCCACGGAGTCGCTGATGTTGGCAGCCGCTGTCGAGCTCAACTCCCAGCATCCGCTTGCCGATGCAATCGTGAGCGCGGCCGGCCCTGATGTGCTGCCGCACGCAGATCACTTCCACTCCGAACCCGGCCGCGGCGTGCGGGCGCTGGTGGCGGGGCACCGGGTGGAGGTGAGTGCACCGCAACGGCTGTCGGTACCGGCGCGGCCCAGCCAGGTGCGCTCCCTCGACGAACTCGTGCGCGCTCGGCAGCAGGAAGGCATGACCGTCGTGATCGTGGCGGTGGACGGCCGGGCGGAACTGGCTATCTCGCTCACAGACAAGGTCCGCCCGGACGCCTCCGCCGCGGTCGCGGATCTGGCCGGGCTCACCACGCAACCGCCGGTCCTGATCACCGGCGACAACCACTTCGCCGCGGCAGCCCTGGCCCGTACCGTCGGTCTGCAGGACGTTCGGGCCGACTTGCTGCCCGAGGCCAAGGTCGAGGTGGTGCGCCAGCTGGAACAGGCAGGCCGGAGGGTGACCGTGATCGGAGACGGTGTCAACGACGCTCCGGCGATGGCCGCGGCCCACCTCGGCATCGCGATGGGCCGGCGCGGCGCGGACCTCGCTCTCGATACCGCCGATGCGGTCATCGTGCGCGATGAACTGAGCGAGGTCGGCAGGGTGATCCGGCTGTCGCGGCGCGCTCGCAGGGTGGTCCTGGCCAACCTCGCAATGGCGGCCACGGTCATTGCCGTCCTGGTGGTGTGGGATCTCGTCGGCACCTTGCCGTTACCACTCGGCGTGGCCGGGCACGAGGGATCCACCGTGCTGGTCGGGCTGAACGGCCTTCGGCTGCTGCGCTCAACAGCGTGGTACAAATCGCGCCCGTGAGTTCAGGAAGCCGGCCCGTCCGCCGGCTGGTGGGATGATGCGTCACCATCGACTCGCAGCTCGGCACGCTCGTCGTCCCACGCGGCGGCACTGATCCGCCAGCCCGCCGCCGTGCGGACGAACTGCAGCGTCTTCATGCCGCGACCGGCGAACCGGGTGCCATCCTGCACGCCCGCCTTGGCGTAGCTGCAGAAGTGCTGGGCGATGTCGCCGAACACCTCGGTGTCACCGTGCTCCTGCCACTCGGAGAACTCCCGGAGGCTGCCGCCGGCCAGCAGGGCGGCCCGCGGTGCGATGAAGCTCTCCACGTCGTACACAGCTAGAGGCTGGCCGCAGGTCCGGATGATCACCGCCTCGGGCAGGAAGAGCGCGCGCAGCGCGTCCATGCGCTCGGCCAGCCCGGGACCGGAGCGAAACGCGGCAAAGAAGATGCGGACTATCGCCTCGATCTCGGCGCGGTCCGCCGCGGGGCCGAACGTCATGCCGGCACTCTAACGGTGCGCCGGCTCCGGCTTCGAGGACAAGGGGCTCCCGGCACCAGCCACATTCGGCATCTCATCTGGTGAGAACTGTCATCTCGTAGAATGACAACAGCGATTGGCTGGAGAGGAGCCCACCCGTGGCCGAACTGCGTTCCCGCACCACCACCCATGGCCGCAACATGGCCGGCGCCCGCGCCCTGTGGCGCGCGACCGGCATGACCGACGACGACTTCGGCAAGCCGATCGTGGCGGTCGCCAACAGCTTCACCCAGTTCGTGCCCGGCCACGTGCACCTGCGCGATCTCGGCAAGCTGGTCGCGGACGAGATCGCAGCCGCGGGCGGAATCGGCCGTGAGTTCAACACCATTGCCGTCGACGACGGCATCGCGATGGGCCACGGCGGCATGCTGTACAGCCTGCCGAGCCGGGAATTGATCGCCGACTCGGTGGAATACATGGTGCAGGCGCACCAGGCTGATGCCCTGGTCTGCATCTCCAACTGCGACAAGATCACCCCGGGCATGCTGATCGCGGCGATGCGGCTGAACATCCCGACCGTGTTCGTCTCCGGCGGTCCGATGGAGGCCGGCAGGGCGATCGTGCGGGACGGCGTGGCGCGGCCGAAGCTCGACCTCATCGACGCCATGACCGCATCAGCTGACGAGTCCGTCTCCGACGACGAGCTCACCGATATCGAGCGTTCAGCCTGCCCGACCTGTGGGTCCTGCTCCGGCATGTTCACCGCGAACTCGATGAACTGTCTCACCGAGGCCCTAGGGCTCTCGCTGCCCGGCAACGGGTCGACGCTGGCAACCGCAGCCGCGCGGCGCGGCCTGTTCACCGAGGCCGGCCGGCTGGTGGTCGAGCTGTGCCGGCGCTTCTACGACGATGACGACGAGAGTGTGCTGCCGCGAGCCATCGCCAACCGGGCAGCGTTCGAGAACGCGATGCGGCTGGACATCGCGATGGGCGGTTCGACCAATACGGTGCTGCACCTGCTGGCAGCGGCCCGGGAAGGCGAAGTTGACTTCGAGCTGTCCGACATCGATGCGCTGTCTCGGAGCACGCCCAACATCTGCAAGGTGGCACCCAGCACGCCGAAGTACCACATGGAAGACGTCCACCGGGCAGGCGGCATCCCGGCGATCCTGGCCGAACTCGACCGGGCTGGCCTGCTCGATCGCAGCGTGCACGCCGTTCACTCCCCCGATCTGGCCAGCTGGCTGGCAGCGTGGGACATCCGCCATCCTGATCCCCGGCCGGAGGCGGTGACGTTGTTCTCGGCCGCCCCGGGGGGTGTCCGCACCACGCAGGCGTTCAGCTCGACGGCGACGTGGTCTTCGCTGGACACCGACGCAGCCGCCGGCTGCATCCGTGACGCCGAGCATGCCTACAGCGCTGACGGTGGTCTCGCGGTGCTGTACGGCAACCTGGCCGAGGACGGCTGCGTGGTCAAGACCGCCGGGGTGGCCGCTGAGCAGCTCTACTTCCGAGGGCCGGCAAAGGTGAGCGAGAGTCAGGAGGACGCGGTGACTGCGATCCTGGCCGGCTCGATCGTGTCCGGCGACGTCGTGGTGGTGCGCTACGAGGGGCCGAAGGGTGGGCCCGGCATGCAGGAGATGCTGTACCCGACGAGCTTCCTCAAGGGACGCGGGCTCGGTGCTCGGTGTGCTCTGATTACCGATGGGCGCTTCTCCGGCGGCACCAGCGGATTGTCCATCGGGCACGTCTCCCCCGAGGCGGCCGCAGGCGGCACGATCGGGCTGGTCGAGGACGGTGACCAGATCGAGATCGACATAGCCGCTCGTTCCATCCGGCTGCTGGTTCCCGACGACGAGCTGGCTCGGCGCCGGGCAGAACGTGACGGGCTCGGCTGGGCGCCGCTGAAGCGTGACCGGACGGTGTCGGCCGCGTTGCGCGCCTACGCCGCGCTGGCGCAGTCGGCGGACAAGGGCGCCGCGCGGCTGGTGCCCTGACCGCTCGTCAGAGGGGCCGGCAGCAGCGGGCGAGCACAATGAGCCGGTGCCCGAGCTGACCGAAGCGCTGCTGCCGGCAGGACCGCTCGGCGGCGGCGAACAGCCGACTCTGGCAGCTGAGGACCTCACGCTGCGTGCCTGGCGCCCCGAAGATGCCGACGCCATCGTCGCTGCCTACCAGGACCCCGGTATCCAACGGTGGCACGTGCGTACTGTGACCGAGACCGAAGCGCAGCAGTGGATCGAACGCACGCACGTAGGCTGGCGCGCCGGCTCGTCAGCAGGCTGGGCGGTCACATGCCACGGCAGGCTGGTCGGCCGGGTCGCGTTGCGCACCATCGATCGGTGGGACGGCGTCGCCGAGGTCAGCTACTGGACCCTTCCAGAGTCTCGCGGCCGTGCCATCGCTGCCCGTGCGCTGACGGCCATGACGCGCTGGACACTCGCCGCGGGGGTGCACCGGCTGGAACTCGAGCATTCCACCGGCAACGACGCGTCCTGCCGCGTCGCGACGAAAGCCGGTTATCTTTCGGAGGGCACGCGCCGGCAGGCCGTGAGGCACACCGACGGCTGGCACGACATGCACCTGCACGCCGCGCTGTCAGCAACCTGGACCGCGCCGGAATTCCGGGACGCCGCCGGAGGTTCTGCGGATATGACTACTACTTCTTCGCGACCCGTTCGTGAGCCTGGTCCCGACCATCCCATCAGCGTCACGCCGGCCGCAGAACACATCGTGGTGACGGTGGCGGGCCAGCGCATCGCCGACAGCACCTCCGCGCTGCGGCTGCAGGAAGCCGACTACCCCGCCGTGTACTACATCCCCCGCTCGGATGTGGCGGTGGATCAGCTCGAACGAACCGAGCACACCACCTACTGCCCGTACAAGGGTGACGCCTCCTACTTCAGCATCCCGGCCGGCGGCGCGAAGTCGGTGAACGCCATCTGGACATACGAGCAACCACATCAGGCCGTGGCCGAGATCAAGGACCACGTTGCCTTCTACCCCGATCGGGTAGACGACATCCGCATCGGCTGACCAGGTAGCGGCAGCCGGTTTCGATGACGTCGCTGCGGGCAGACTGGACCATAAGATCGGGTTCGCGCTGTCCACCGTCACCCTCGGCACCGACGACGTGCCCCGGCTCGCGCGGTTCTACGCACGACTACTGGGTTGGCCGGAACCCGACATCGATGCCGATGATGTCCAGTGGATCGCGATCCGAGACCCCGCCGGTGGCACTGGAGTGGCCTGCCAGTACGAGCAGTTCCATACTGCGCCGGTGTGGCCGGGCGCGGCCGGGGAGCCGCAGATGATGGTGCATCTGGAGATCAGGGTCGAGGAGCTGGAGGCCGGTCTGGCGCACGCAGTGGACTGCGGCGCGAGGCTTGCCGACTACCAACCGCAGCATGACGTGCGGGTCTGCCTGGACCCGGCCGGTCATCCATTCTGCCTGTGGGTCGCCGGCCAGGCACCTGGCGACAGCGAGCTGTGACAGGCTGACCCGATGAGCGACGCGTGGATGACGACGGCCGTGCGACCGGAGGATCGAGCACGCTGGGACGAGCTGTACATCGCCTACGGAGACTTCTACGAGACCCCGATGCCGCCGGACAAGCTGGATCGGGTGTGGGGATGGCTGGCCGATCCAGCTCACGTGCTCAACGCCGTGGTGCTCCGGCACCGGCCGGACGGGCAGGCCATGGGTCTGGCGCACTATCGGCCATACCCTCGCCCGTTGCGAGGCACGGTCAGCTGCTTCCTGGACGACCTCTTCGTCGATCCAGCTGTCCGCGGCACGGGCGCGGTCGACGCGCTGCTGGGCGAACTGGCCCGGATCGCAGGCCGCAACGGTTGGGACGGTGTCCGATGGATCACCAGGGAGAGCAACCGGGTCGCGCGCTCGGCCTACGACCGGCTGGCGAGTCAGACCGATCTGGTGACCTACGAATTGCCCGCGAGCCGCAGCTGAGCCGCGGTCTGTCACGGCTTCAGTGCGGCGCAGGCGATCAGCCCACGCCCGCGTGCAGTTGCGCCTCGCTGACCTCGCCGAAACGTATGCCACGCTGCTCCCGTCCCAGCGCCGTCAACACCATCACTGCAATCAGCACCGGCAGCACGGTGACCAGGAGCGCGAACTCGTATGAGTGCGCAGCGGCCAACCGTTCCTGGATGGGCAGGTTGAACGCCGCCAGGCAGTTGCCGAGCTGATAGGTGATTCCCGGGTAGAAACCGCGGATCTCGTCCGGACTCAGCTCCGTCAGGTGCGCCGGAATCACACCCCAGGCGCCCTGTACGAAGAACTGCATGAGGAACGAGCCGAGGCACACCAGCCCCAGGGCATGCGACAACGCGAACAACGGCACCACCGGTAGACCCAGCGCGGCCGCCAGGACGATGGTCCAGCGACGGCCCAGCCGTTGCGACAGCGTCCCCAGGATGGTGCCACCGAACATGGCACCGACGTTGTAGAGGATCGCCACGTACAGCGCGGTATTGCTCGAAAAGTGCAGGCCCTTCTTCAAGAAAGTCGGGTAGATGTCCTGGGTGCCGTGGCTCATCCAGTTGAACGCGGTCATCAGCAGCACCAGGTAGAGCATCCGGCGCAGGATGTCGGGCTGGCGCAACACCTGACCGGGCGTTCGCCGGGTCAGCTGCACCCGTTCCCACACCTCCGACTCGGACAGCCGGCTGCGCAGGAACAGCGAGATCAGCGCCGGCAGCAGGCTCAGGGCGAACAACCCGCGCCAGCCCCAGTGCGTCCAGTTGGTGATCGCCAGGTAGGCCACCGCCGCCAGCAGATAGCCGACGGAGTAACCCTGCTGCAGCAGACCGGAGAAGAAGCCGCGGCGGCTGGCCGGGATCTTCTCCATCGCCAGAGCCGCGCCGAGACCCCACTCGCCGCCCATCCCGATGCCGTACAGCAACCGCAGCACCAGCAACACCGTGTAGTTCGGCGCGAAGGCGCAGAGGAAGCCGACGATCGCGTAGAACGTGACGTTGACCAGGAGCGGGACGCGCCGGCCGACCCGATCGGCCCAGAGCCCGAAGACGGCTGCCCCGACCGGCCGCATCACCAGGGTGACCGTGGTCAGGAAGGCCATTCGCTCCAGGCTGACGCCGAAGTCCTTGCCGATGTCGGCGTAGACCAGCACCACGATGAAGTAGTCGAAGGCGTCCATCGCCCAGCCTATGAAGGCAGCGGCGAAGGCGTTGCGCTGCTGCGGGGTCAGCCGCTCTCTGGTCTCGGTCATCTGCGGACTCCTCCCCTTTCGCACCTGCATCACTAGGGATGCCCGCTCTGGACATCGCTCATACCCTTTGTCCGCCACCCGGTGGGTGCTCGCGGGAAGGCCGGCCCTTCGTTCAGCTCGCGTACCGCATGCCCATCGCCTGGCTGACTTCGCCCAGGGTCTGCTCGGCACGCTCCCGGGCCAGGCGCCGGCCGCGGCGCAACACCTCGATCGCCGTAGCCTGGTCGAAGCCGGCCCGCCGCTCCGCCAATGGGCGCAGGAACTGCGTGACCGCCTCGATGGCCAGCTGCTTGAGCGCGCGGGCACCCCCGTCCCCGATCTCGACAGCCAGCTCGACCGGGTCCCGCCCGGCACAGAGCCCGGCGAGCGTAAGCAGGTTCGCAACCTCGGGTCGGCGCTCCGGCTCGAAGGTGATCAGCCGTTCGCTGTCGGTACGGGCCGCCCTGATTCTCGCAGCGACGGTGTCGGCAGAGTCGGTCAGCGCGATGCCGTTGTTCAGGCTCTTGGACATCTTGCGCCCATCCAGGCCGGCCAGCACCGGCGCCTCGCCGAGCAGCGGTTCGGGCAGCGGGAACACCGGCCCGTAGCGCTCGTTGAACCGGCGCGCGATGGTGCGCGTCAGCTCCAGATGCGGCAGCTGATCACGACCAACCGGCACGAGATCCGCTTTGCAGAAGAGGATGTCCGCCGCCTGGTGCACCGGATAGGTGAGCATCAGACCGCTCACAGCCTGCCGTCCGGAAAGCCGGATCTCATCCTTCACCGTGGGGTTGCGGTCGAGCTCGGACGTGCTGACGAGGGAGAGAAAGGGCAACATCAGCTGGTGCAATGCCGGGACGGTGCTGTGCGCGAAGATCACGCTGCGGTCCGGATCCATGCCGCAGCTGAGGTAGTCGAGCACCAGCCCGATGCTGCGTTCGGCGACCGAGCCCGGCCTGTCTCGATCGGTGATCACCTGATAGTCGGCGATCACCACGAAAAGCTCGGCACCCTGGCGCTGCAGCCGGACCCGATTGGCGAGGCTGCCGAAATAGTGCCCGAGATGCAGGCGGCCGGTAGGCCGGTCGCCGGTCAGGATCCGGCGGGTCGATGCCGCGGCGGCGGCCAGTGGTGCGGAGGCGGTGAGAGCAGTCATGTTTCCTCATCGAAGACTGGCAATCCACGCCGGACGGGAAACAGCACAGGGCCGTCCGGTGGCGGACGGCCCTGGTGGGTAAGGCAAATCGGTGGGCGTCCTAGTCGGACGGCCACCAGCTGGCGGTGTTCATGCGCACGGGGCACACGCTAACAGCATTCATGCACTTCTGGCAGCCTTCTTGGCGGCAGCCTTGCTGGCCGGGGTCTTGGCAGGCGTCTTGCCAGCACTCTTGGCGGCACTCTTCGCGGGAGCCACCTTCGTGGCCCCGGCCTTCTTCGCCGGCGCCTTGCGGGCGGCCGCCTTCTTCGCCGGAGCCTTCTTCGTCGCGCTCGTCCGCTCGGGCTGCGGGGTTTTGGGCCGGGCGGCGTTGGTATCGTCCTCGACGGTGCCGCGGGCTCGGTTCACGCTGCGCTGCAGCGCGGTCAGCAGGTCGATGACCTCGCCGCGCTTTCCAGCCGGTGCAGCCTCCTCCGCCTTCGGCAGGCGAGCAGATTCACCTTGCTCCAGCTTGGCATCGATGAGCTCCACGACCGCCTGCCGGTACCCGTCTGAGAACTCGTCCGGCTCGAAATCGGCCGCCATGCTCTCCACCAGCGAGGCCGCCATCTTCAACTCCTGCGGGCGGAGCTCGACCTCGTCGTCCAGGATGCTGAAGTCCGCCTCGCGTACCTCGTCGGGCCACAGCATGGTCTGCAGCAGGATCACCTTGTCCCGGACCCGCAGCACCGCCAGCGTTTCCTTCTGCCGCAGAGCGACCTTGACAATGGCGATCCGGTCGGTTTCCAGCAGCGCTTCTCGTAGCAGGGCGTACGGCTTGGCCGCACGTGAGTCGGGCTCCAGGTAGTAGCTCTTGTTGAACAGGATCGGATCCACCTGCGCGGTCGGTACGAACTCGACCACGTCGATCTCGTGGCTGCTGGCCACCGGCAACGTGTCCAGGTCCTCGTCGGTGAGGATGACCAGCTGGCCGTCGCTGGTCTCGTAACCCTTGGCGATCTCGTCGTAGGCGACTTCCTCGCCGCAGACGCTGCATGTGCGCTTGTACTTGATTCGCCCACCGTCCTCGCGGTGCACCTGGTGAAAGCGAATGTCGTTCTCCTGGGTGGCTGCAAACAGCCGGACCGGCACGTTGACCAGCCCGAAGGACACCGCCCCCTTCCAGATCGCCCGCATCGCCAGGACTCCTCACCCTCGGGTACACGTTCAGGCACCATTAGCCTATGCGACCGGGGCGGCTGCGCGAAGGAACTAGTGCCGCCTCGCCGCGCTCACCGCAGCAGCCGGTTACCCGCTCCGTCGGAACCGTCCGGCACCGAAGGGAGTGCTCGTGAGTCCCGAAAGCGCAGGCCAGCTGGTGGAGGTGGACGGCCATCAGCTCACCCTCAAGCGTCTGGACAAGGTTCTCTACCCCGAGACCGGCACCACCAAGGGCGAGGTGCTCGACTACTATGCCCGCATCGCGGCCACCATGCTGCCGCACCTGGCCGGCCGGCCGGTGACGCGCATCCGCTGGCCGGACGGGGTGGGTTCCGGGCAGTTCTTCGAGAAGAACGTCCCCGGTCACGCGCCGGACTGGCTGCGCACGGTGGTACTGCCCAGCCCGGGCTCCTCCCGGGACCGCGAGACGCTCACGTACCCGATCATCGAGGACACCGCCGGCCTGATCTGGACGGTCAACATCGCCTCCCTCGAGTTCCATGTGCCGCAGTGGGTGGTCGGACCGCGCGGAGGCGTCCGCAACCCGACCCGGCTGGTCATCGATCTCGACCCGGGACCGCCGGCCGGATTGGCCGAATGCGCCGAGGCTGCCCAGCTCATCGCCGAGCGGCTCCGGCAGGACGGGCTGCAGTCCTTCCCGGTGACCAGCGGCAGCAAGGGTCTGCAGCTGTACGCGCCGCTGGCGGGCAGCCAGGCCGCGGCGGTGGTGCACGCCTACGCCAAGGCGCTCGCCGAGGAGCTGGCCGCGGCGCACCCGTCGCTGCTGGTGGCCAAGATGCTGAAGAACCTGCGCGGCGGCAAGGTGCTGCTGGACTGGAGCCAGAACAACCCTGCCAAGACGACGATCTGCCCGTACTCGATGCGCGGCCGGGCGCAACCGTGGGTGGCGGCACCGCGCACCTGGGCGGAGATCGGCGCGGCGGGATTGCGACAACTGCACATCGACGAGGTACTACAGCGTGTGGCGGCCGACGGTGACCTGGCCGCCGGTGTCCTGCAGCCGGGGCCTGCGATCCCGACCTGACCGGAACTCGCAGCCCCAGTGCCGGCTGCGCGGCGTCGGTAGAATTTCCCTACGTGCCATCGAGATCCACTGCCGAGTCGAGCCCTACCGATCCTGCTGCCGCTGCCGCGCCGTCCTGGCTGCGTCGCCTTATCGGCTACTGCGCCAAGCACCCGATGGATCTGGCCGCGGCGTTCGGCGCGGCGCTGCTGGGCGCGCTCGTCTCGGTGACAGTGCCGCTGGTCATCAAGCACGTGGTCGACATCGTGACCGCGCCGGCGAGCCGGCACCAGTCGATCGATCCGTGGGTGGGAGTGCTGATCGCGCTGGCGTTGGTGCAGTACGCGCTGACCTTCGTGCGCCGCTACACCGCCGGCCGCTTGTCCCTGGACGTTCAGTACGACCTGCGCGGTGACATCTTCACTGCGCTGCAGCGGCTCGACGGGGCCGCCCAGGACGAGCTGCAGACCGGGCAGGTGGTCAGCCGCTCGATCAGCGACGTCGGCCTGGTACAGGGCTTGCTGGCCTTCGTCCCGGCGCTGACCGGCAACTTCCTGCTCTTCGTGATCTCCATGGTCGCGATGGTCTGGCTGTCACCGGTGCTGACCCTGATCGCGCTGGCGATCGCGCCCGCGCTCTACCTGGTGGCCCGGGCCTCGCGCCGCGACCTGTTCCCGGCCAACTGGGCGGCACAGCAGCAGGCCGGTGAGCTGGTCGGCCACGTCGAGGCGGCGGTCACCGGGGTCCGGGTGGTGAAGGGCTTCGGCCAGGAGAGGCGCGAGGTCGAGCAGCTGAGCCGGCTGGCCAGGGTGCTGTTCGCGCTGCGCCTGCGGGTCGTCCGGTTGCAGGCCAAGTACTCCTCCGCGTTGACCGCGATCCCCGCGCTCGGCCAGCTGGGCGTGCTGCTGCTGGGCGGCTGGCTGGCCCTGCACGGGCACATCACCATCGGCACCTTCCTCGCCTTCTCCACCTACCTCGGCCAGCTGGTCAGCCCGGTCCGGCAGCTGTCTGCGCTGCTCACCATCGGTCAGCAGGCGCGGGCGGGCGTGGAGCGGGTGCTCGAGGTGATCGATTCCTCCCCCGCGGTGCTCGACGCCAGCGACGCGCGCCCGCTGCCGGACGGACCGCTGGGACTGGACTTCGAGCAGGTCCGCTTCGGCTACACCCGGTCGGCACCGGTGCTGCGAGAGCTACAGCTGAGCGTGCGACCGGGCGAGACGGTAGCCCTGGTGGGCGGAGCCGGGTCGGGCAAGTCAACCTTGGCGATGCTGGTGCCTCGCTTCTACGACGTGCACGGCGGCACGGTACGTGTCGGCGGCACGGATGTGCGGCAGCTCCAGCTGGCCGGGCTGCGGGCAGCCATCGGCATGGTGTTCGAAGACAGCTTCCTGTTCTCCGACACGGTCGCTGCCAACATCGCCTACGGCCGCCCGGATGCCAGCGCCGAGCAGGTCGTGGCCGCGGCCCGAGCTGCCGAGGCGGACGAGTTCATCAGCGCGCTGCCCGACGGTTACCAGACCTTGGTCGGCGAGCGTGGCCTGACCCTCTCCGGCGGGCAGCGGCAGCGCATCGCATTGGCCCGCGCGCTGCTGACCGACCCGCGGATCCTGCTGCTCGACGACGCCACCAGCGCGGTCGACCCGCGGGTGGAGGCCGAGATCCTGGCGACCCTGCGTCGGTTGATCCAGGGACGAACCACGCTGCTGATCGCGCACCGGCGCTCGACGCTGGCACTGGCGGACCGGATCGCCGTGCTGGCCGAGGGCCGCGTCGCCGACATCGGCACCTTCGAGGAGCTGATGCATCGCTCGGCGCTGTTCCGGCTGCTGCTGGGCGGGCCCGGCGATGACGCCGAGGGCATCGATGCCGGCGAGCTGTGCTTGCCGGCGGGGCCGCCGGCCGAGCAGGTGGACGGCATCACCCCGTCGCTCTGGCAGCGCCCGGAGCACGGCAGCACGCCGGTCGGCTCGGCTGCCAGCCAGCCGACCGGGCTGGCCGGAGCGGGCATCGGCCGGCTGGGCACTCGCCCTGGCCACCGCGGCGGTGGCGGCATGGGCCTGGACGCCGTGCCGCCCACGCCGGAGCTGTTGCAGCGGGTTGCGGCGCTGCCCCCGGCGACCGACGAGCCGGCGGTGGACGAGGGCGAGGCGCGCTCGCCGGACCCCCACTTCGGGCTGCGGCGGCTGTTGCATCCGCTGCGCTGGATCTTCCTGGCCGGCATCCTGCTGATCGGGTTGGACACGGTGCTGCAGCTGGTGCTGCCGTCGCTGATCCGGACCGGCATCGACCGCGGCGTAACTCACAAGCAGGTGTCAGTCCTGGTCACCGTCTTCCTCGTCGCGCTGGTCGTGCTGCTGGTGGACTGGCTGGTGGCGATCGCCGGCCAGCGGGTCACCGGCCGCACGGGTGAGCGCCTGCTTTACACCCTGCGGGTGAAGACCTTCGCCCAGCTGCAACGGCTCGGGCTGGACTACTACGAGCGCGAGCTCGGCGGCCGGATCATGACCCGGATGACCACGGACGTCGACGCGCTGTCGAACTTCCTGCAGACCGGCCTGGCGACGGCCCTGATCAGCGTGTTGACGCTCGTCGGCGTGCTGGTCGCGCTCGTGCTGCTGGACGCCCAGCTGTCGCTGGTACTGATCGCTATGCTGCCGATCCTGTTCCTGGCCACCTACCTGTTCCGGCGACTCGCGGTACCGGCCTACGTGGAAGCGCGCGAACGGGTGAGCGCGGTCAACGCCCAGTTCCAGGAGGATGTCGCCGGCGTCCGGGTGGCGCAGGCGTTCCGGCGCGAGGACCGCAACACCGCCAACTTCCTGGGCCTGTCGAGGCGTTACCGGGACTCGAGGCTGCGGGCGCAGACCTACATCGCCGCGTACTTCCCGTTCGTGCAGTTCCTGGCCGACCTGGGCGGTGCCCTGGTGCTGCTGTTCGGCGCGCAGCGGCTGGCGCACGGCAGCCTGTCGGCAGGCTCGCTGATCGCGTTCTTCCTGTACCTCGACGCATTCTTCGGGCCGGTGCAGCAGCTGTCGCAGGTGTTCGACGGTTATCAGCAAGCCTCCGTCGGCCTGAGCCGGCTGCGCGAACTGCTGCGCACCCCGACCTCGACGCCGCCGGCCGCGCAGCCGCGGCAGCTGCCGGGGCTGAGCGGGGACATCCGCTTCGATCGGGTCGACTTCGCCTACGCCGGCGCGGACAAGCCGGCCGTGAGCGGAATCGACCTGCACATCCCGCCTGGCCAGTCGGTGGCGCTGGTGGGCCAGACCGGGGCCGGCAAGTCCACCCTGGTCAAGCTCATCGCCCGCTTCTACGATCCGACATCCGGTGCCGTGCTCGCGGATGGCAACGACCTGCGTGAGCTGGAGCTGACCCGGTACCGGCAGCTGCTCGGCTTCGTGCCGCAGGAGGCGTACCTGTCCGAGGGCTCGGTCCGGGACGCGATCGCCTACGGCCGGCCGGAGGCCGGCGACGCCGAGGTGGAGCGCGCGGCACGCAACGTCGGCGCGCACGACATGATCGCCACGCTGCCCGGCGGCTACTACCACCAGGTCGGCGAGCGCGGTCGCAACCTCTCCGCCGGCCAGCGCCAGCTCATCGCCCTGGCCCGCGCCGAGCTGGTGGAACCCGACCTGCTGCTGCTGGACGAGGCCACCGCGGCGCTCGATCTGGCCAGCGAGGCTGCCGTCACCGAGGCCACCCGGCGGCTCACCCGGCACCGCACGACGGTGACCGTGGCGCACCGGCTCACCACAGCGGCCCGCGCCGACCGCATTCTGGTGCTCGCCGGCGGCCGGGTGATCGAGGACGGCAGCCACCGGGACCTCCTCGAGCGGGACGGCGTGTATGCCAGGCTCTGGCAGTCCTACCTGGCCGGCAACGCAGCCGGCGACACCGTCGACGTGGTGGCTGAGGTGTCTGGTGCGCTGCCCGACCCCGTCGCCGACTAGCGCGCCGCCGACCCGCCTGCGACGAATCCGCCTGCGACCGGCCCGCTACCAGCCGAGGTGCAGCGGCCGGCCCTCGGCGTAGCCGGCCGCGCTCTGGATGCCGACGACGGCACGCTCGTGGAACTGACGGATGCTGCGGGCGCCGGCGTAGGTGAAGGACGAGCGCACCCCGGCGACGATGGCATCGATCAGATCCTCGACCCCAGGGCGGTCCGGGTCCAGGAACATCCGGCCGGTGGAGATGCCCTCCTCGAACAACGCCTTGCGGGCGCGTTCGAAGGCCGACTCCGTCGCCGTCCGGTTGGCAACCGCGCGTGCCGAGGCCATGCCGAAGCTGTCCTTGTACTGGCGGCCGTCGGCGGCCGTGCGCAGGTCACCCGGCGACTCGTAGGTGCCGGCGAACCAGGAGCCGATCATCACCGCCGAGGCACCGGCGGCCAGCGCCAGCGCGACGTCGCGGGGATGGCGCACACCGCCGTCGGCCCAGACGTGCTTGCCCAGTTCCGCGGCGGCCCTGGCGCATTCCAGCACGGCCGAGAACTGCGGTCGGCCGACGCCGGTCATCATCCGGGTGGTGCACATCGCGCCCGGACCGACGCCCACCTTGATGATGTCGGCACCGGCACCGATCAGCTCCCGCACCCCGTCGGCTGAGACGACGTTGCCGGCGCACACCGGGACCTGCGGGTCGAGTGAACGGATCGCCTGCAACGCCTCGATCATCCGGTGCTGGTGACCGTGCGCGGTGTCGACCACGAGCAGGTCGACGCCTGCCTCCAGCAGCAGCTGCGCCTTCGCCTTGACATCGCCGTTCACCCCCAGCGCCGCAGCTATCCGCAACCGGCCGGCGGCGTCGACGGCCGGCTCGTAGAGGGTGGCGCGCAGTGCCGCGGTCCGGGTCAGCAGACCCGCCAACCGGCCGTCCTCGGCGACGACGGGCGCCAGCCGGTGATGCCCGGCGGCCAGCCGGTCGAAGGCTTCCCGCGCGCTGACCGCGTCGGGCAGCGTCACCAGGCGGGTGGACATCACCGAAGACAGCGGCGCGAACCGGTCCGCCGAGGCGCAGTCGCGTTCGGTGACGATGCCTACCGGCCGCTCTCCCTCGACCACCACCACGGCGCCGTAGGCCCGTTTCGGCAGCAGCGACAGCGCCTCGGAGACGGTGCTGGACGGGGACAGCGTGATCGCCGTTTCATAGACCAGGTGCCGCTGTTTGACCCAGCTGACCACCTCGGCGACGACCTCGGCCGGGATGTCTTGCGGCAGCACGGTCAGGCCGCCGCGCCGCGCCACCGTCTCGGCCATCCGCCGGCCGGACACGGCGGTCATGTTGGCGACGATCAGCGGGATAGTGGCGCCGCTGCCGTCGCCTGTGCGCAGGTCGACGTCGAACCGGGACGCGACATCGGAGCCGCGCGGCACCATGAAGACGTCGTCGTAGGTCAGGTCGAAGGTCGGCTGCTGGCCGTTGAGGAACTCCACGTTTGCGGCAGTCTACTGGCCGGCCCACCTGGCGCACCCGCTCCGCGATCCGAGGATCGCACCACCGGCAGCCGACCGGGTCGCGCCGGTAGGCTACATCTCGATGAGTATCGCGGTCTTCGACATCGACGGCGTGGTCGCCGACGTCAGGCACCGGGTGCGCTTCGTCGAGGGGCCGCGCAAGAACTGGTCCC
>DATAKO010000166.1:0-57058 GCA_036261575.1 Jatrophihabitans sp. | reverse complement strand
GGAACGACGACCGAACAGGTCCAACCCCACCGGGCAGATCCACGGCTGGAAGCAGATCCTGAACACCCTCGCGATGACCTACGGCGACCGCCTAGGAATCAACTAGCCGATGGCCCTTACACAGAAAATCTGACAGACCCGGATCAACCAGGTGGGGTCATGCCACGTGTAGTGCCGGTGCTATCTGACCTTCGTGGGAATCGGTGTGAGCTGGAAGATGCAGGTGTTTTCGCCTTGGTACTCGCCCACCTAGGCGACAAAGTGGAGCTCCGTCCCACGCCGATCGTGCCCGGAACGGCGCCCAGGCAGTCAAGATCGGAGGTGGGGTTCACGTTCTAGAACTGGAATGTAGGACCGAGGGCTGTGTTGCCGCCCTTGTCGACAGCGCCGATCCCGTGAACGGTTAGCGATGCGCGGCAGGTCCGTACTAGACATCCGATCATGGCAGTGTCGGGGGCGTTGCAGGACGCTGAGCGGGTTGCCGTGTTTGGAAGGAGAGGCCGTGTCGTACACCTTCCGGGTGCGGTTTCGGGTGGGGTCGAGCCGAATCCAGTCCGATGACGCAGTGATTTTTCTTGCCGACGCTTTTGCCGATGGCGAGGACATCCAGATTCGAGTCGTGGGAGACGGCGTGATCAAGGACGCAGACATGCTGGCTATCTGGGGTGAGGGCTACCCGACTCAAGCGGCGGCGAACGAGGCTGGGGAGAGGTGGACGCGACGCACGCAGCTAGCCCTGGCACGGCTTGGTATCGGTGCAGATTTCGGGGAGCGTCGCCCTGGCGGCGGTGCCAGTGACTACCTGCGGCAGCAGGCCGCCGCAGCTGGCATTCAATTGATCAACGACGAGCCAGGAGTGCTCGTCTTCGAGCCGAACCCGCCTCCGAGATTTGTTTCGGTTGCGGCCCGCGGCCAGGTCGGCAAGCCGGTCGATCGATTCATGCGAGCTATCAGGGAGGCTGACCTCAAGGACCTCGGGCTGTCCGATCAGGAGAGCGTCGCGTTCAACCTCTACGCGGCTTCCTTCTTCCAGGACGACACCGATGCCCGCTTCATGCTGCTGATGATGGCCCTCGAAACCTTGATCGTGCCTGAGCTGCGTGATCCGGAAACACTTGAGCACCTCGAGAAGTTGATCGAGCAAACGGCGAACTCCGAACTAGTCCCATCGCAGAAGAATCCGCTCATCCGCGGCCTAGAGAACCTCCGAACGGAGTCCATCGGCAGCGCCGGCCGGCGACTAGCAGCTGCGCTCGGACATCGGACGTACATGAACATGGACCAGATCGACTTCTTCACCTACTGCTACGACTTGCGTGGCGACTTGGTGCACGGTGCGGATCCCCTGCCGTCGCGCAACGACGTCGACCTTGCCGCTGCGCATCTTGAAGTGTTCGTGGGGCACCTCATCGGTCGAGACCTGCTAGACCAAGCGCTCGACTTCTAGCCGCGGCCGCGCGATTTGGCGTTGTGGTCGTCATCGATGAATCGCGATCGGGGCCGCGCCGCACGATGATCGCGCGCACCATCTCGAGATGGACGTCATAGATCCGGGCGAGCTCTTTCTTGTAGACGCCGGCCTGGTGACGGGCGACCAACCCAACCTGCTCGAGCCCGATGGACCTTCCTGCCGCTGGCTGCCGCACGTGGCCTCGACGCGTGCGTAAGAGGGTGAGACCTGAGCCCGCTGACGCCGCAGCATCCGAGAACGGGCCTACGGGGGTCGACAGCTGTCCTGCTGCGTCCACCTGACGGGAATCGAACCTTCGAACCGGTACACGCCGAGAGCACAGGCGCGAGCGCACACCCTGGCCGTCTGCGCGCATAACACCTGGCACCGTGCCGCAACCACCCGAGTCAAGACGCGCCCTATTCGTCGTTCTCGCGCGACTCCACTGATCGCCCGACGGGCGGTTGTGACCGTTAACGGGACGTGCTCCCTCCGCAGGACCCGTCCTTGATCGCGAGCTATAACGCGCCGCCACCTGCCTGATCCACATCAGCAGCGCCTCGACGAAGTAGCCGGGGCGCCTACCTCACACCGATTTGTGGAGCGATTCCTGACCCCATTTGGAGGCCGGAGATTCAATCCTCCAGTTTCGCTCCAGCCGGCCGGCACGGCCGCAAGGCGCGCAGCTGGTGAGCCCAGCATTATGGACCCAACTGCGACCAGGAACACCAGATGTTGTGGTCAAGATGGGTGGAGCTGAGGGGACTCGAACCCCTGACCCCCACACTGCCAGTGTGGTGCGCTACCAGCTGCGCCACAGCCCCTTGCAACTACCTGGTGCGGCCCGCACGCCAACAGCAGGCGAGCCGAGAGTGAAGTTTACACACCCAGCCCGCCTCCCTCGAACCACCCCCGGCACCCTCGCCGACCGACGCAGCAACGGCCCGCAACACCCGAGGACGACCACCCCAGGACCACCCCAGCACCATCCGGCAGCTGCCGGCAAACCCGACGACCACCACCACCCAGTACCAGCTCACGACCGCACCCCCGGCCACCGCGAAGCTCCCCCGCCGACCACTCCGCACGCGCGACACGCCACGCCGAGACCCCCCGGATTCGCTGGCCCGCAGCGGTCTGAGACATACTGGCTGCGAGCCGTACGGCCAGCCGCTGCCGCAGGCACTCGTCAGTGCGCGCGGTGAGGACAACTCATTGAGGGAGACATTCGTGAACCGCAAGGAACTGGTGACCGCGGTCGCCGAGCACGCCGACCTGGAGCAGAAGACCGTCGACGCCGTGCTGCGCAGCCTGCAGGCCACGCTGGAGACCGCCGTCGCCGCCGGCGACAAGGTCAGCGTCCCGGGCTTCTTCTCCGTCTCGGTCGGCAAGCGCGCCGCCCGCGAGGGTCGCAACCCCGCCACCGGCGAGACCATCCAGATCGCCGCCGCCAACACGGTGAAGTTCACCGCCGGCAGCGCCCTGAAGGACGCCGCCAACAAGTAAGACCATCCCCAAGCAAGACCGCCCAGCCGGGCACAGCACCAAAACACAGCACCAAGGCACAGCACGAAAGCAGAGCAGCAGACGCAGCACGGCCCCGGTACCGCTGAGGTACCGGGGCCGTCTGCGTTACCGCTAGGAGTTACTTCGTCGTCGACGCGCTCGCTGACGGCGAGCTCGACAGCCGACCGGCCGACGAGGCCGGCGCGGACGCCGGAGCCGAGGAGGACGGCGCCGCCGTCGACTTGGCCGAAGCCAGCGCCTTGGAGATCGCGGCATCGATCTGGGCCACCGTCACCACGCTGTTCGCGGCTCCGACCCGCTTGCCCTGCACGAACACCGTCGGCGTGCCGTTCACACCGTTCTTCGACGCCTGATCGGTCACCCCCGCCACCAGATCCTTGTGCTGATCCGAGGTGACACAGGTCGAGAAGTCCGCCGAGGTGATACCCGCCTGCTTGCCCCAGTCGATCAGCGTCGAATCAGGCACGCCGTTCGACCCCTCGGCCGGCTGATTGTTCTTGCCGTTCGTCTGCCCGTAGGCGATGTCGTGGAACTTCTGGAAGTCCTCCGGACTCTGGTCCGAGGCGCAGTACGCCGCGTTGGCCGCCCGGGAGCTGTACTTGTTGCCGTTGGACGAGGCATCCAGGAACGACATCACGTGATAGTTGACCTTGATCGTGGTCGCCTTGATCTTGGCGTCGAAATCCTTCGTCAGCCCGCTCTGCTCCAGGTTGTTGCAGATCGGGCACTGCATGTCCTCATACACATCCACCGTCACCGGCGCCTTGGGATTGCCCACCGTCACGCCCAGCTTGGTGGTCGCGTTCGCCGCATCCGCGGTCGGCGACACCTTGGCCCGGCCGGACTGCACGCCGATCGAGATCAGCCCGATCAGCACCACCACCACCGCCGTGCCGGCCCCGATGTAGCGCTGCTTGTGCTTCAGCTCCACCTCGGCCGCGGCCACCGCGGCCCGGTACCGGCGCACGTTCTTCTCGTTCTTGGCCTGCTTGCTGGTCAGCCCGGGCACCTGCTCGGACCGGATGATCCACTCGTCGATCGACAGCTTCGTCACCGACACCACGACCAGGAACAGCGCCAGCACCAGCAACCCGAGATCGCGCAGCACATCGAGGGTGTAGTGCGTGCTGGTCGACGTGCCACCGCCACCGAAGCAGCCACACTCCAGCTTGATGCCGCGCGCGCTCGCCTGCAGGATGCCGACGATGAACACCACGAACAGCAGCGACGACACGACCGCGGCATACCGGGTGATCAAACCGACCAGCAGCAGGATGGCCAGCACCAGCTCGAGCATCGGCAGGCCGTAGCCGATCGCCTGCGACAGCCACTCCGGGGTCGCGTCATAGGCCCGCACCGCCCGCACGAACGTCCGCGGGTCCCCGATCTTGGACAGGGACGCCCAGGCCCACACGGCAGCCAGGAACACCCGGACCACCAACCCGGCCCAGCCCAGCGGCTCCCGGTACCTCCTCACCGCCTCGAAGCGTGCGAACCGCACCTGGTCGGACTTCTCCTTGTCCGCGAGCGCGCTCCTGCTCATCGGTCACTTACCTCCAGCGATCTTCGGCAGGTCATGCGTTATCTGTGCCGTTTCGTCAGTACTTTGCAAGAACGAGACGCGAGCGTAGTCGTCCGGTCCATAGAGCAACACCTGGGCCGCGTGCGTCTGGCCGTCATCCTCGGCCAGCGCGACGTGCGCCGCGACCTGAGCCGCGTCGATCTGGGTCTGGCTGCCGGTCAGCCCGATGAACGGGTTCGGCAACCCCGCGTCGAACTGCGACAGGTAGGACTTCAGCACCGCCGGGGTGTCCCGCTTGACGTCGGTGGTCACGAACACCACCTGCGTCTTGTCGCGCACCGCGGCAGGCACCGCTTGCAGCGCCTGCGCGATGTCGGCCAGCGTCGTCGGGCAGACGTCCGGGCAGTGGGTGTAGCCGAAGTACAGCAGGGTCGGCTTGCCGGCCGTCTCCGACCCGAACTTGTACGTCTTGCCGGCCTGGTCGGTCAGCGTGAACTGCGGCCGTGGCTGCGGCGGCGTCAGCCCCACCCCCGAGTAGGTCGGGTCGGTGTGGTCGTTCAGCTCCGACGCCGACGCCGACGCCGTCGGCTGCCCTGACCCCGTGTCACCCGCCTTGGCGCTGCCGGACGAGCAGGCGGTCAGCAGCAGCGCGCCCGCAGCCAGGCCGATCATCGCTTTCTTCACTTCGGTGTTCCTCCGGGGGTGGGTGCCGGTGCCGTCACGCCGATCACCGGGACGGTGACCAGGATCTGGCCGGCGTGTGCAAAGGTCAGGCTCAAGTTCACGGTCTGCCCGGCCAGCAGCCGCCCGTACAGCTTCTCGATCATCACGTGCCCCTTGCCGGGCACCAGCGAGGCGCTGCCGTGCGCCGGAACGGTCAGCCCGGCAGCGTTCGCGCTCATCGCACCCGAGGCATCCTCCACATGCAGCGTGGTCTGCGCGCCCGCGCCGGAATCCACCGTGGTCAGGGTGTCCGGCTGGTCGGTGGTGTTGTAGACGGTGAAGTACGCGGCCGCGTTGATCAGGTTCGCCGGCTGCCGCACGTACGCCGAGCCGATCACGATGCCGGGTCCGGACGACGCGGGCGCCGGTGCCGCCGACTGCTGCGGCACGGCGCCTCGCACCAGGCCGGCCAGCCCGGCGATGACCACCGCGGCCGCCGCGAAGTAGGACACCGAAGGACGACTCACGGCTTCGATCCTCCCGTCCGGTCATGTATCGCAGCTGTGTGTGACGCACCACAGCGCACCCCTCCCGCCACCGCTAGTACACCCGCACGGTGGCCACCGCGGTGGTCGAATCGAACTGCGACGTCTGCACCGTCACCTGCACCTGCCACTGCCCCGCCGAAGGCAGCACCACGCCCGACGCCGAGAAGGTGTTGGGCCCGCTGGCCTGCAGCTTCAGCTCGATCGGGCCCAGCTGCTTCGCCGGCAGGCTGGCGCTGGCCGACACCACGGTCGGCTTGATCGGCCCGGTCAGCTGGATGGTGAACTGCACCGGCCCGTGCACGCCCGGATCCACCTCGACCACCGCGCTCGCGGCCTGGGTGACCGCGACCGTGGTGCTGCGGGGTTTGGCCCGGTCGGCCGCCAGCGCCACCTTGCCCGGCGGTTGCGCGATGAGCACCCCGGTGACCGCCAGCACCACAGCCCCGACCACCACCTCGGTCAGCAGGCCACGCCGGAGCCGGGCCAGCGCGCGCGCCGGCGAGCGCACCACCCGCCGCGCCAGGTAGCCCAGCCCGATGAGCGCGGCGAACAGCACCACCTTCACCAGCACCAGCTGCCCGTACCGGGTGCTGGTGACGGCATCCAGCGCGCCGATCTCCCGCCACGCCTGGATCGTGCCGGTCACCGCCAGCACCGCCACGCACGCCATCGCGATCCGGCTGAACACCGGCAACCCGGCTGCCAGCTCAGCCAGGTCCTCCGACTGTTCCGCCTCGGCCTCCTCGACCTCCTCGGCATCCCGGGCCTCGGACTCCTGATCGGTGAGCTCAGCGGCCGCCCGCCGCGGCCAGGCCGCGACCAGCAGGAACACCAGGCCGCCCAGCCAGACGACCATCGCGGTCAGGTGCAGCGCATCGATCAGCACCGCCAACCAGCGCGGGTTGGCCGACTGGGAATGCCCGGACGCGGCGAAGGTGACGACCACGCCGACCCCGAGCATCGCCGCGGCCTCCGGCGCCCAGCTCATCCGCCGTCCCACCGCACGCTCGGCGAACAGGGCGCTCAGCACGAAGCCGAGCACCCCGAGCAGCACCAGCCGCACCGACAGCAGCTGCCCGGAGTTGACGTGCAGCGTCGCATCCAGCAGCTGCCCGCGCAGTGCGGTACCGAGCCCGCTGCCGGCCGCGTACGGGCCCTGCAGCACGAACTCGCCCACCGCTCCGAGCACCGCCAGCGACCAGCCGCTCCACACCAGCCGGCGGATCACCGGGCGACGCCGGCCGGCCGGCCACAGCGAGAAGATCAGCCAGCTGCCCCCGACCACGCCGACCCCGGCGAAACTGAGCCAGTGGCTCGCGGCCAGCGTCGAGGACACCGCCTGGTTGTCCGGCGCGGAGTCCGACGGACCGCCGCCGGCACCGAGCGCCCCGTTGCCGACCACCCACCGGATGGAGCCCGCCACCGGGTGTGAGTCGGCGGAGATGATCCGGAAGCTGGCCAGGTACGTGCCATCCCCCAGCCCGGATTTCAACCCGACACTGATCTGGCTACCGTCGCCGCCCGGATGGCTCGGTGTGCCGGTGTCGACCCGGCGGCCGACGGCGTCCACCACCCGCAGGTACCCCAGCTGCAGCCCCACCGGCTCGTCGAAGCGCACCGTCACGCTGGAAGGCGAGGCCTTCAGCCGACTGCCGTCCGTCGGCGTCGAGCCGACCACCACGGCATGTGCGGAGGCCGGCTGGGCCAGCAGCAGCGTCGCGACCCCGGCCACCAGCACGGCCAAGGCGAGCTTGACCAGCCTCACGCCGCTCCCCGCCTCCGCGACCGCGGGTGCACCGGCAGCAACTCGGCCGCGGCCGGCCCGGGCAGCTGCTCGGCCCGCGAGAGCAGCGCCACCAGCACCAGACCGGCCAGCACCCCGAGGTGGCTGGCCAGCCGCGCCGGTTCCACCGCGCCGGCCACCAGGTCAGGCACGCTCAACACCGACAGCACAGCAACGAAGGTAGCCAGGATCGGCAGCGTGCCGACCGCCCGGGCAGGCTTCACCGCCACCGCAAGGAACGAGGCGCCCATGGCCAGGTTCCAGGCGGCACTCTCGTGCGCGGCATGCGTGCCCATCGCCATCGCGTGCTCGGCCAGGTTCTGCCCGAACAGCGCCGGCACCGCCAGCGCCCACTGCACGAAGCCGAGCAGCATCAGCCCCAGCCGGACCAGCCGCTGGCGACGGGCGAGCCGCCGGTGCGGCAGCACGACGCCGGCCATGATCCGGTCGGAAAGATCAGGCGGCACCGTGGCCGAGATACGCAGCGACCGACCGGCCCGCTCGGCCACCGCCAGCCATCCGGCACAATCAGAGCAGGTCGCCAGGTGGTGTTGCAGCGCGGTCGGAGACACGCCCAGCGGTTCGCCGTCCAATCGGGCCGACGCCGCCTCGCGATACCGGGCACAACGCATAGCCATCTCAGTCGATTCTCACCGGCCGATGGTTCCAGCCACGTGGCCTGTATCACGCCAGCTACCTACGGATGCCTGCACAGCGGGCACGCCGGATCGGGACGAGTCAGGGAGGTGCGGTGGAGGAGAGCTTCGATCCGCTGACCCTTGCCGCGCTGCAGGCCCGCGCCGGAGACCGCGAGGCCGCCGCGGAGTTCGTCCGCCGGTCCCAGGGCGACGTCTGGCGGCTGTGCGCCCACCTGGGCAGCCCGCGCGACGCCGACGACCTGACCCAGGAGACCTTCGCCCGCGCGTTCGGCTCGCTGCACCGCTTCGCCGGCCGGTCCAGCGCCCGCACCTGGCTGCTCTCGATCGCCCGCCGGGTGTGTGCCGACGCCATCCGGGGCCGGCGGCCGGTGCAGCCGCTGGCCGACGTGGAGCCGGCCGGGCGCAGCACTGACCCTGCCGACACGGTCGCCCTGCGGCTGGTGCTGGACGGGATCGACCCGCAGTTCCGGGAAGCGTTCGTGCTCACCCAGATCCTCGGCTTGTCCTACCCGGAGGCCGCCGACGTGGCCGGCTGTCCGGTCGGCACCATCCGCTCACGGGTGTCGCGGGCGCGCGAGGCGCTGGTCAGCGCACTGGGGCACTCGCGCCGGGAGCAGTCGGGCTGACCCGCCGCTGGTAGTCGCGATGCGCGATGTGCTCGGCGATGAACGAGCAGAAGGGCACCGTGCCGGCCAGCATCACCAGCCCCAGCTTCAGCCACGGCCAGCGCAGCCGGATGCCGATGTCCAGCGCGGTCAGCAGGTACACCATGAACAGGAACCCGTGCGCGGTGCCGATGATCGATTCCGGGGTCTTGTTGTGGCCCCAGAGCTGGATCGGGATCGCCACGAACACCAGCAGCACCAGCAGCACACCGGTGACGAAAGCCATGATCCGATAGCGCAGAAATGCCCCAGACAGGTTCACTCGCGTCCTTCCCGTTCGATGTCGAGCGCGCGCAGGTAGGCGTTGAACCGCGACCGCTCGGTGTCGTGTTCCGGTTCCGGCGCGGGCGGAACGTAGGCACGGTAACCGACCTCGCCGGCCGGCCGGTAACGCTGCTCAGCCTGCGCCGCTGCCGGCCCGGCGGGCTGGTCGGCGCGCAGGTAGTCGCTGACGATTCGGTACCACATCACCAGCGCGAAGATGGTGAATGCCCACCACTGGAATGCGTAGGCGTAGTAACGGATATCCCCGTTGTGCCGGTGCGCGACCTGCCACTGCCAGTGCCCCAGCAGCACCATCGTGATGCACACCGCGACGGTGAACAGGTGCAGCAGCCACCACTTGGGGTGCAGCACGCTCGTCACCGTCCGGGCCATGACAGAAACGGTACGGCGCGAAGCTGAGTCACGGCGGTCGAGGTGCCCGGGCGCCCGGGCCCTCCGCGCGCGCGGCGCCTGCACCCGGTGCGCGGGCCGGGAAGTTGGCATGATGGGGGCATGGCTCTCATCCGCAGACTCGCCCGCCCGATGCTCGCCGCCACCTTCATCTACGGCGGACTCGACACCCTGCGCAACCCCGGACCG
The DNA here is from genome assembly GCA_036261575.1 of Jatrophihabitans sp. Classification (GTDB taxonomy): domain Bacteria; phylum Actinomycetota; class Actinomycetes; order Mycobacteriales; family Jatrophihabitantaceae; genus Jatrophihabitans_A. The sequence continues at coordinate 47,377 of DATAKO010000166.1, read as the reverse complement.
AAGGCACAGCTGGCCGAGAACACCGTGGGCCCCCTGGTGAACGCGGTCCCGCAACTGTCCAGCACCGAGCAGGTCGTCAAGCTCGACGCCGCCGTGAAGGTGGTGGCCGGCACCACGCTGGCACTCGGCAAGTTCCCCCGGCTGTCCTCGGCGGCCCTGGTGGCAAGCCTGATCCCCACCACCTACTCCGGGCACCCGTTCTGGGAGAAGAAGGACCCGGCCGAGCGCCGCCAGCAGCTGGTGCACTTCCTCAAGAACACCTCGATCGTCGGCGGCCTGCTGCTGGCCGCCGTCGACACCGCGGGCAAGCCGTCGCTGGCCTGGCGCGCTCAGCGCGCCCCGCACCTGCTCAGCCACGCCGCCGGCGACCTGCGCCGCGACGCCGAGCTGGCCCTGCACGAGGTCACCGACAGCGTGCGCGACAAGCTACCGCTGCAGCTGTAGGCCTGCTCGCGGCCGGCGTGCTCAGCGCGCCGGCCGCGGCTCAGCGGCGGATCAGTACGCGGCGGGCGGGCGCCGCTGGCCGGTGGCCCACTTGCGCTCGAAGGCGTCCCGCTTGGTCGGGAAGACCATCTCTGCCAGCCAGCTGAAGATGGCGATGAGCAGGCCGCCGAGCACCGCTGAGCCGAAGCTGTCGATGTCCAGGTGGCTGGACAGGCCCGCGGTGATGCCGAGCAGCGCCGCGTTGACCACCAGCAGGAAGATCCCCAGCGTCAGCACGATCAGCGGCAGGCTGAGCAACTTGAACACCGGGCCCAGGATGGTGTTGACCAGCGAGAAGATCACCGCGATCCACAGCAGCGCCCAGAAGCCGCCGTGCACGTGGATGCCGGGCACGATCCGGGCCACCACGCCGATGATGGCGGCCAGGATGATCAGCCTGGCCAGCAGCCGTACGAAGGTCATGTCGATCCCCCCAGCACCGCATGAGACCGCCGGTGGCGGGCGCCATCGACGCTCCCAAGCTAGCGGGTACGCCGGAACCGACGCCAGAGCGGTCAGAATCCCAGCATGAGCAGTGTGGAACCGCCCGCAGCCGGGCACGGCCCGGCCGCGCACGAGCCTGCCTGGCGCCGGGCCACCCAGGGCGAGCGGCGCTGGTGGGTGGCGGCCGGCTCGCTGGTTGCGATCGCGCTGCAGACGATGCTGCCCGACCGCTTCGCCATTCACCCGCAGTACCTGCTGCCGGCAGTCGAGCTGGTCGCCCTGGCCGCGATCGTGCTCAGCCACCCCGAGCGGATGGGCCAGCGGCCGCCCCGGGTGCGCTACCTCGGCATGGCATTCACCGGCCTGGTGGCGGCGGTCAACTTCGTCTCGCTGGTGCTGCTGGTTCGCCAGATCACCGACGGCAGCCACATCCCCGCCCGGCAGCTGCTCATCGGCGGCGGCGAGATCTGGTTCGTCAACGTGCTGGCGTTCGCGCTCTGGTACTGGGAGACCGATCGCGGTGGACCCGGGGCTCGGGCTCGCGGCGGCCACCGGCTGCCCGACCTGCTGTTCCCGCAGCTGAGCGACCCGCGCTACGCCGCCGAGTGGGAGCCGGAGTTCTTCGACTACCTGTTCGTCAGCTACACCAACGCCACCGCCTTCTCCCCCACCGACACCATGCCGATGTCGCGCTGGATGAAGTTGCTGTTCCTCATCCAGTCGGCGGTGTCGCTGGCCAGCGTGGCGCTGATCGCCGCGCGCGCGGTGAACATCCTGCCCGGCGGCGGCTGAACCGCGGCGATCTCGCGCGCAGCGGCGGCTCAGCCCTGGTAGTAGGAGTCGATGGCCGACAGCGCCTTGTCCAGTGCTGCCAGCCCTTCGTGTGCTTCGGCCTCGGTGATGGTGCACGGCGGCACCACGTGCAGCCGGTGGTAGTTGGTGAACGGCAGCACCCCGTTGGCCTTGCAGGCGGCCACCAGCTCGGCCATCGCCGGCGACGTGCCGCCGTAGGGCGCCAGCGGCTGCTTGGTGGCCCGATCGGTGACCAGCTCCAGCGCCCAGAACACGCCGACGCCCCGGACGTCGCCGATCACCTGGTGCCGGCCGCTCAGCTCCCGCAAGCCCGGACCGAGCACCTCGCGGCCGATCCTGGCGGCGTTGTCGATGATGCCCTCATCCGTCATCGCGTTGATGCTGGCCACCGCTGCCGCGCACGCCAGCGGGTGGCCGGAGTAGGTCAACCCGCCCGGGAACGGCGTGCGGGCGAAGCTGGCCAGCACCTTCTCGCTGACGATCACCCCGCCCAGCGGGACATAACCGGAGTTGACCCCCTTGGCGAAGGTGATCAGGTCCGGGGTGACGTCGTAGAGGTCGACGGCGAACCAGCTGCCGGTGCGCCCGAAACCGCACATCACCTCGTCGGCGATGTAGACGATGCCGTGCTCGTCGCACAGTTGCCGCACGCCGGCCAGGTAGCCCGGCGGTGGCGGCATGATGCCGGCCGTGCCCGGGATGGTTTCCAGGATGAGGGCGGCGATGGTGCCCGGGCCCTCGAACTCGATCACCTGGCGCAGGTGCTGCAGCGCCCGCTCGCACTCCTGCTCCTCGCTGGTCGAATAGAACGGAGAACGGTACTGGAACGGGCCGAAGAAGTGCACCGTGCCGGAGGTGCCGAGGTCGTTGGCCCAGCGGCGGGTGTCACCGGTGGCGTGGATCGCGGTGTGCGTGCCGCCGTGGTAGCTGCGGTAGGTCGAGAGCACCTTGTTGCGCCCGGTGTGCTGCCGGGCCATCCGGATGGCGTACTCGACCGCTTCGGCGCCGCCGTTGGTGAAGAACACCTTGCGCATGTTCTCCGGCGCCCGGTTCACGATCAGCCGGGCGGCCTCGCTGCGCGCGGCATTGGCGTGCTGCGGCGCGACCGTGGTGAGGAAGTCGGCCTGCTCGCGGATCGCGGCCACCACTGTGGGGTGCTGGTGGCCGATGTTGATGTTGACGAGCTGGCCGGACAGGTCCAGCAACCGGCGACCGTCCCCGTCGGTGACGTAGCTGCCGCGCGCCTCGGTGATCACCATCGGGGTGAGCGTGTCCTGCGCACTCCAGGAGTGGAAGACGTAGCTGCGGTCATCGGCGTAGGTGCGCCCGGCGTCCTGGGCCAGTTCGGTCAGCGAGACGTCGGTGGTGGTGGCGCGATCGTGCGACATGAAATGGGCTCCTGTTCCGGCTCGGTGAGAGCTACGCTAGTGGCAACCACGCCTCTGAATCGATTCCGAAAGTCGTACCGCATGAAGATCGCCACGCGGCCGGCCGCGGCCGCCGGCCTGCAGCGCGCGCGGGTCGCCACCGCCCTCACCTTCGCCTTCAACGGCTTCATCTGGGCAGCCTGGGTGCCGCACATCCCGGAGATCAAGGCCAGCCTGCACCTGTCCGACGGGGCGCTCGGGCTGGCGCTGCTCGGTCCCGGTATCGGTTCGATCCTCACCATGCCCCTGGTCGGCAAGGCGCTGGCCCGCTGGAACAGTGCCGTGGTCACGTCGGTGATGGCCTTCGCCACCTATCTGGTGCTGGCCGGGCCCGGGCTGGCCGGCAATCTCGGCACGCTGTTCGGCGCGCTGGTGCTGTGGGGAGTTGCCACCGGCTGCCTGGACGTCTCGATGAACGCCCAAGCGGTCGAGGTGGAGAAGGCCTACGGCCGGCCCATCATGTCGAGCTTTCACGCCTGGTGGAGCATCGGCACCGTCGCCGGCACCGGGGTCGGCATCCTCGGCGCGACGGCCGGGCTGTCGCTGGCCCGGCAGCAGGCCGGTATCGCGGTGATCGCGGCGCTGGTCACCATCTGGTCGGTGCGCCAGTTCATCCCCGACCACCCGGCCCAGGAGTACGTCGAGGGCGGCCGGGTGTTCGAGTTCCGGCTGCTGCTGCTCGGGCTGGCCGGCGTCTGCGCGCTGCTGGCCGAGGGCAGTGCCGGCGACTGGTCACCCATCTACCTGCACGACAACCTGCACGTCTCGACCGGCCACGCGGGCCTGGCCTACCAGACGTTCACCGTGACCATGACGATCGGGCGGCTGCTCGGCGACCGGGTGGTGCACCGGCTCGGCCGGATGCGCAGCATCGGGCTGCTGGCCGCGGTGGGCGCGGCCGGGCTGGCGCTCGGGCTGAGCGCGCACACCACCGTCACCGCACTGCTCGGTTTCGCCGCCCTCGGCCTGGGCCTGTCCGTCATGGTGCCGGTGTTCTTCTCCACCGCCGCGGACGGGCCGGGCGCGGCCGGGCCCAAGCTGGCCGTGGTGTCCAGCTTCAGCTATGCGGGATTTCTGCTCGGCCCCGCCCTGATCGGCCAGCTTGCCAACGCCACCGGCATCTACGCCGCGATCTGGCTACTGCCCCTGTTCGCCGGGTTGGCCGGCGTGCTCGGTGTGATCGCGGTGCTGATGACCTCGCGCGTCATGGCCAGGCCCGCACCGCCCGCCGTCCCGGTGGCGTGAGCCGGGGCCGGCTCAGGCGCGATATTCCTTCAGCAGGCCGCGGCTGATGATCGTCTTCTGGATCTCCGAGGTCCCCTCACCGATCAGCAGGAACGGCGCCTCCCGCATCAGCCGCTCGATCTCGTACTCCTTGGAGTAGCCGTAGCCACCGTGGATCCGGAACGCCTCCTGGGTCACCTCGGCGCAGTACTCGGACGCGAGCAGCTTTGCCATGCCGGCCTCGACGTCGTTGCGCTGACCGGCGTCCTTGAGCCGGGCCGCGTTCACCATCATCAGGTGTGCGGCCTCCACCTTGGTGGCCATCTCGGCAAGCTTGAACGCGATCGCCTGGTGCTCGGCGATCGGCTTGCCGAAGGTCTTGCGCTGCTGGGCATACGCCGCGGCCAGCTCGAAAGCGCGGATGGAGATGCCGCAGGCCCGGGCAGCGACGTTCACCCGGCCGACCTCGACCCCGTCCATCATCTGGTAGAAACCGCGGCCACGCTGCGCCTGGCCACCCAGCACGTCGGCAGCGTCGACCTGCACGCCGTCCAGGATCATCTCGGTGGTCTCGACGCCCTTGTAGCCCATCTTCTCCAGCTTGCCGGGGATGGTCAGGCCGGGCCGGGTCTGGCCGAAGCCGGCCTCCTTCTCCACCAGGAACGTGGTCATGTTGCGGTACACCGACTCCGCGCCCAGCTCGTCCTTGACCAGGGTGGCCACCACCCGGGACTGCGCCCCGTTGGTCAGCCACATCTTCTGCCCGTCCAGCCGGAAACCGTCACCGGCAGGGGTGGCCTTGCTCTTGATGCCGGCCACGTCGGAGCCGACGTCCGGCTCCGACATCGAGAACGCCCCGCGCACCTCGCCGGTGGCCATCCGGGGCAGCAGCCGCTGCTTCTGCTCGTCACTGCCGTGCTGCATCACCAGATAAGCCACGATGAAATGGGTGTTGATCACGCCGGACACGCTCATCCAGCCGCGCGCGATCTGCTCCACCACCAGCGCGTAGGTGAGCAGGGACTCGCCGAGGCCGCCGTACTCCTCGGGAATGGTGAGGCCGAACAGCCCCATGTCGGCCATGCCCTTGACGATCGCCTCCGGGTAGGCGTCGGCGTGTTCGAGTTCCGTGGCGTTCGGGATGATCTCGTTGTCCACGAAGTCGCGGACGGTCGCCAGGATCTCGGTCTGGATCTCGGTCAACCCCGCGGTCTGCGCCAAGCGTGCCATCGTCTGCTCCCTGCTCTCCCGGTCGGTCCTGCTCGGTACTGCTCGGCCCTGCTCAGTCCTGCGGCGGTTCGAACGTGCTGGTGCGGGTGAAGCCGGCCGCGCGGCCCTTGGCTGCGATCACCAGCGCCATCTTGCGCGAGGCCTCATCGATCATCTCGTCGCCCAGCATCGCCGAGCCCTTCTTGCCGCCGGCCTCCGAGGTGCACCAGTCATAGGCGTCCAGGATCAGCTCGGCGTGGTCGTAATCCTCTTGCGAGGGAGCGAAAACCTCGTTCGCGGCGTCGATCTGGCCGGGGTGCAGCACCCACTTGCCGTCGAAACCGAGCGCAGCCGAGCGCGAGGCGACCCGGCGGAAGCCGTCCACGTCCCGGATCTGCAGGTACGGCCCGTCGATCGCCTGCAGGTCGTTGGCCCGGGCGGCCATCAGGATCGACATCAGGATGTGGTGGTAGGCGTCGCCCACGTCGTAACCGGGCGGCTGCTCCCCCACCACGAGTGACTTCATGTTGATCGAGGCCATGAAGTCGGCCGGCCCGAAGATCAGCGTCTCGATCCGGCTCGAGGCGGTCGCGATCGCAGTGATGTTCAGTAGCCCCTGGGCATTCTCCAGCTGCGCCTCGATGCCGATCTTGCCGACCGGCAGGCCCATCGTCTTCTCGATCTGGGTCAGCGTCAGGTCCAGCCACTGCACCTGCCCGGCGTTCTGCACCTTGGGCAGCATGATCGCGTCCAGGTTCGCACCGGCCCCCTCGACCACCTCGATCACATCGCGGTAGGTCCACTCGGTGGTCAGGTCGTTGACCCGCACCACCCGGATCTTCTCGCCCCAGCCACCCTCGTTGAGCGCGGCCACGATGTTCTTGCGCGCACCGGGCTTGGCCAGCGGCGCACACGCATCCTCCAGGTCCAGGAACACCTGGTCTGCCGGAAGCCCTTTCGCCTTTTCCAGAAAGCGGGGATTCGATCCGGGCACGGCCAGGCAGGAGCGACGGGGACGCAGGTGGGTGCTCATGCCACCTGAGAATGCCATTGGTTACCGGCGCGTACACCCGGGTGTTTCGGTTGTCACACGGTGCGCCACGCCACGTCACCGGCGGCGAGGATCAGTCGATGTCGGCGGCGCGGGCACCGGCCCGCACCACCATCACCAGGCCCACCGCGAGCAGGCCCAGGCCCGGATAGGCCCACACAGGTGGGTGCTGGTGCAGCCAGAAGTAGGCAATGATCGCCGCGCCCGGCACCTCCAGCAGCACCGCCAGGCTGACGAAGGTGGCGCTGGCCGAGCGCAGCACCACGTTGATCAGGCTGTGCCCCAGCAGCTGGGCCGCCACCGTCACCAGCGCCAGGTACAGCCAGGCCCTGGCCGGATACCCGCCCAGCGGTTGGCCACCGGCCAGGCAGGCGACCAGCAGCGCCAGCGCGCACACCGAGTAGCAGATGATGGTGTAGATCGCGGTCGACAGCACCCGCCGGGCGTGGCCACCGACGGTCACGTAACTGGCCGCGAACAGCCCGCCCAGCGTGGCCAGCCCGTCACCGGTGACCGCCCGGACCGAGACGTGCAGGTCAGCGCCGGCGATGAACAGCGTGCCCAGGAATGCCAGCGCGATGCCGAACCAGGCCGCCCGAGGCAACCGCCGCCCGCTGGCGGCCGCGATCAGGCCGGTGAAGATGGACTGGGTGGCCACCAGCCCGGTGGCCGAGGCGACCGAGGTGAACTTCACCGACGGCACCCAGGTGCCGAAATGCAGTGCCAGGAAGATGCCGGCCAGCACCGCCAGCAACCAGCCCCGCCGGCCGACCTGGGCCCACTCACGCCGGCTTCGCACCACGGTGAGCGCGGCGGTGAAGCCGGCCCCGAAAGCGTTGCGCCAGAAGGCGATCGCGAGGGCCGGTGCGGCGGTCGCGGCCATCAGCGGACCGCTGGCCGAGATGCCGGCCAGGGCGATCAGGAGCAGCCCGGCATCCTGCGGTGGCGGCAGGGTCATCGACTCCTGCCGGCTGCTCGAACGCACCGTGGACACCGGGGCAGTCTGTCAGGCAGGCAGTGACCGCCCGCACGGCCCGGTCCCGGCAACCGCGTGCAGGCGTGACCGTCTCGCGGGCACCGGTGGCCTGTGGCCGTCGGCCGCTGGCGTCCTGCGGCCGTCGGCCGCTTTCGGCCACTAGGATTCCGTCGTGACCACTTCCCGCGTCTTTCTGGCCCGCCTGGCCGGCATCGCGGTCTTCGACCCCAACGGTGACCAGCTCGGGCGGGTTCGCGACGCGGTGGCCACCCTTCGGGTCGGCCGGCAGCCACCTCGCATCCTCGGGCTCGTGGTCGAGGTGCAGCACCGCAGGCGCATCTTCGTCCCGATGGGTCGCGTCACCCGGATCGAATCCGAGGCGGTGGTGCTGACCACCGGCATGATCAACATCCGGCGGTTCGAGCAGCGTCCGAACGAGCTGCTGGTGATCGGCGAGGTGCTCGATCGCACGGTTGTCAGCGTCGAGGACGGGGCCCGGCTGGTGGTCGTGGACGCCGCGATGGAGCAGAACCGCACCCGCGACTGGGTGATCACCAAGCTGGCGGTGCGCACCGCGGCCCGGATCGGCCGGCGGCGCGGCGTGTTGCATCAGGTCGACTGGAACGAGGTGGACGGGCTCTCGGCATCCGAGACCGCGCAGGGCGCAGACTCGCTGCTGGCGGTGCTGGCCGGCATGCGCCCGGCCGATGTCGCCGCGCAGTTGCAGGACATGCCGGAGAAGCGGCAGCAGGAGGTGGCCGAGGCGCTGGACGACGAGCGGCTGGCCGACGTGATGGAGGAGCTGCCCGAAGAGGATCAGATCAACATCATCACCGGCCTGGCCGACGAGCGCGCGGCCGACGTGCTGGAACGGATGAACGACGACGACGCGGCCGACCTGCTGCGCGAGCTGCCCGCCGACGAGCAGGAGCGGCTGCTGGAGATCATGGAGCCGGAAGAGGCGGCTCCGGTCCGGCGTCTTATGACCTACGGCGAGTACACCGCGGGCGGCATGATGACCTCGGAGCCGGTGATCCTGCTGCCTGACGCGACGGTCGCCGAGGCGCTGGCCCGGCTGCGCAACCCCGACCTGACCCCGGCGCTGGCCGCGCAGGTGTACGTGGTCCGGCCGCCGCAGGCCACCCCGACCGGCCGCTTCCTCGGCGTGGCGCACTTCCAGCGGTTGTTGCGCGAGCCACCGTCCTCGCTGGTGTCCGGAGTCATGGACGCCGACATCAACCCGCTGACCGCCGAGTCGACGCTGCAACAGGTGACCCGCCACCTGGCCACGTACAACCTGGTCGCGGTTCCGGTGGTCGACGACAACGACCGGTTGCTGGGCGCGGTCAGCGTGGACGACGTCATCGACCACCTGCTGCCCGAGGACTGGCGAGATCGCGACGAGGAACCCGCGGACGCCGCCCTGACCAGACGGCGTGCCGAATGATCCGGTGGACGCCGACATCAACCCGACGTGATGACATTGCTGACCGTGCCGCTTGTGAAGGGGTGAACTCATGACCGAACCGCGGCGCCGGCTGGATCAACCGAAGGCGCCGCGGGGATTTCGGGCGCCCCGGATCTCGCAGGAGGCGGTCGGGTCCGCTGCCGAGACGATCGCGCGGTTCTTCGGCACCGCGCGCTATCTGCTGCTGCAGACGCTGATCGTCGCGGTATGGATCGGCATTAACGCGGTGTGGGGCGTGAACTACTCCCACCACAAGCACGGCAGCAAGCCGTTCGACCCGTACCCGTTCATCCTGCTCAACCTTGCCTTCTCCACCCAGGCCGCCTACGCCGCGCCACTCATCCTGCTGGCCCAGAACCGGCAGGCCGACCGGGACCGGATCCAGGCCGAGGAGGACCGCAGCCGCGACGAGCGCGCCATCGCTGACGCGGAGTACCTGGCTCGCGAGATCGCCTCGATCCGGATCGCACTCGGCGACGTGGTGACCCGCGACTACCTGCGCTCGGAGCTGGCCCGGCTGGAGCAGAACCGCGAGGCCCGCGAGGGCTGACCGGCCGCCTCGCCGCTGCCGGGCCTCCCGCGAATCAGGCCTGCACCTCGGACTTGTCGCCGGCCCACAGGGTGTGGAAGCTGCCGTCCCGGTCGGTGCGGCGATAGGTGTGTGCCCCGAAGTTGTCGCGCAGTCCCTGGATCAGCGAGGCGGGCAGCCGCCGGCGGCGCAGGCCGTCGAAGTAGGCCAGCGAGGATGAGAACGCCGGGGTGGGGATGCCGGCCGCGGCCGCGACCGAGACCACCTGCCGCCAGGCGGGCACGCCGTCGGTGACCGCGTCGACGAAGTAGGGATCCAGTAGCAGGCTGGGCAGCTGCGGATCCTGCTGGTATGCCTCGGTGATCCGGTTCAAGCATCGGGCCCGGATGATGCAGCCACCGCGCCAGATCATCGCCATCGCGGCCCGGTCGATCTGCCAGTCGTACTCGGCGCTACCCGCCGCGATCTGGTCGAAGCCCTGCGCGTAGGCCACCACCTTCGAGGCGTACAGCGCCTTGCGCACGGCGTCGATGAACCCGTCCCGGCCGCCCGGGTAGCTGTCGGCGAAGCCGGTGGTCCCGGTCAGTCCCAGCTTGTCGTCGGAGTAGGTCTGCTGCGCGGGCCGGCGCTGCTCGCCGTGCCCGGACAGGGACCGGGCGAAGGTCGCCTCGGCAATACCGGTGATCGGCACGCCCAGGTCCAGCGCGCTCTGCACCGTCCAGCGGCCGGTGCCCTTCTGCTCGGCCTGGTCGGACACGACATCGATGAACGGGCCGCCGGTGTCGTCGTCGGTGTGTGCCAGCACGTCGGCGGTGATCTCGATCAGGAACGACTCGAGGTCGCCCTCATTCCACTGCCGGAAGATCTCGGCGAGTTCCGCCGGCTCGGCGTTCAGGCCGCTGCGCAGCAGGTCGTAGGCCTCGGCGATCAGCTGCATGTCGGCGTACTCGATGCCGTTGTGCACCATCTTCACGAAGTGACCCGCGCCGTCCGGCCCGACGTGCACGCAGCAGGGCACGCCGTCCACCTGCGCGGCGATCTTCTCGAACATCGGACCGAGGCGCTGGTAGGACTGCTTCGAGCCGCCAGGCATGATCGAGGGCCCGTTCAGCGCGCCCTCTTCGCCGCCGGAGACGCCGGCACCCACGAAGTGCAGGTTGCGCTCGGCGAGCTGCTGCTCCCGGCGGCGGGTGTCGGCGAAGTGGGCGTTGCCGCAATCGATGATGATGTCGCCCTCGTCGAGCAGGGGCGCGAGCTCGTCGATCACCGCGTCGGTAGCCTCGCCCGCCTTGACCATGATGATCACCGCGCGCGGCTGCTTGAGCGAGGCCACGAAGTCGGCCAGCTGCTCGTTCGGCACGAAGTTCCCCTCGTCACCGTGCTCTGCCATCAGCGCCTCGGTGCGCGCGTGGGTCCGGTTGTGCAACGCGACGGTGAACCCGTTGCGAGCCAGGTTGCGCGCCAGGTTGCGGCCCATCACGGCCAGCCCGGTCACGCCGATGTCTGCGGTCGCTTCGCTACTCGTCGAGGTCATGACACCAGTCTGCCCTGCCCTGCCAGCGCACCGGCACCCGCCGTTGCAGGTGCGATCGGCGTATCCGATGTCAGCTGCTAGCCGAGTTCGTGGAAGCAGCAGCCCCCCATCGCTCCGGTCGCCATGTTCAGCACGCCCGCGTCGGCCTTCTCGGTGCCGCGCACCAGCATGCCGGCGTAGCCCCGGGCACCGAGGAAGGCACCCCACAAGACCACCCAGTCCTCGAAGCCCGGCCCGTCGGCCTTGGGGTACGGCTCGGTGAACGGGTGCAGCCGCCGCTGCAGGACGAAGTCGCGGCCCATCGCCTCGTCGACCATCGACTGCCATTCCGCAGGCTCGGTCTGCCAGCCGGGGATGACGCCGGAGCCGCCGTGCAGCAGCACCGGCTTCAAGATCAATTCCTGCTGCTCGGTGAGGGCGTAATCCTCCAGCATGGCCTGGCCACCGCCCTCGGTGGTCACCGGTCCGGGCCGCACCATCCGGGTCCACGGCAGGCACCGGTCGATGCTGACCAGTTCCTCCTCGGTGAACAGGTGCCGGTTCGCCTCGTCCGACAGCAGCGCCAGCGCCCCCTTGCCGCTGTAGAGCTCTGCGTCCATCGGCGAGAAGATGGCCACGTTGCCGCGCTCGGCCGCCCGCAGCACCGGCTCGATCAGCGCGGGTCCCTCCGGGTCGAGCAGGTCCTCCATCAGAAACACCCGGTAGATGACGTCGATCTGGCGATCGCCCAGCCAGATGGAGTCGTCGGCCAACCGCAGCTGCCCGATGTGGCAGGGCAGCGCGTCGATGCCGAGCCGGTCGAACACCTCGGCGTTCTTGCGCAGCTGGCCCTCCAGCGTCTCGAAGCTGGCCGGCCAGTCCACCACGGCCATCGTCGGCCGGGTGCCGCTGGGCACCTTGCACTCGGCGAAGATGGTTTCGACCACCTCGACCATGGTGTCGGTGTAGCCGAGGTTGTTGCTGGCCACGAAGTCGGCGATGAACGGCTCGGTCAGCATGGCCCGGTTCAGCGCCATGTTGTCCACCCCACCCAGGGCGGAGGACATGTTCAGCTCCATCACCCGGAAACCCTTGGCGTCGCGGTAGATGTCGGCGCGGGCCAGCCGGCTGGGTGCGCTGCCACGGCCACGCAGCACCGCCTGCACCTGGGCCGGGGTGATGCCGGTGGAGGCGGCGAAGGCGCCGAGGTCCCCGCCGTAGAGCTTGTTCGGCAGGCTCGTCACCAGGCCGTACAGGGTCTCCAGGTCGACGGCGAGCTGGTCGACCTCGGCCCGTTCCAGGAATCCCGGCCGGCTCATCGTCCGTCCCTGGAAGATGGTGTCGGCGATGTGGGGCTGGACGTCGTCGCGCAGCTTGGCCACCGTCAGCTCGTTCTGCGCGGCCCAGGCGTCGAGGTAGCGCTGGGTCAGTTCACTGTGGGTCGTGCCGGGAATGAGATTCATGCCGTAACTCCTGCCGCGGTCGGTTCGTCACATGCATCGATGACGATCTGCTTCTCCAGCTCCTTGACCCGGCGGTAGTCGAGGTTGATCGATTCCTCGTCCGGGGCGACCAGCGTGACCCAGGCCAGGAAGCTGGACAGATCGTCGGTCGACTCGACCCAGTCCCCGGTGCCCTTGGGGAAGTTCTTGTCCCAGAACGTGGGCAGCGAGTCCAGCTCGTCGAAGATCTCGGCGTTGCGCCAGATGCCGGCGTAGGGCGCGGAGATGAACACCCCGCACAGGTGCTGCAGCAGCTGGTAGCTGGGCCGGAACTCGCCGTGCACCCGATGCCGGACCGTGCGCAGGATGTGGTTGGAACCGGTGGCGATCCGGCTGATGTTCTGGTGACCGCCGCCGGCCGGCCGCTCGGCGATCTCGATCAGCCTGGGGCCGTCGGGCGTCAGCATGATCTCGGCGTGCCCGCAGCCGTTGCGGAAGCCGAGCGCGTCGAGGATCCGCCGGGCGTAGTCCCACACCAGCGTGGTCTGCGGGTGGTCCGGCGGCAGGAAGTCGACACGGTCGTAGATGCCGATCCGGTCGCCCTTGCGCAGCTTGGTGTAGCGGCAGACGTCGACCAGGCCGTGTCGGCCGTCGACGGAGTAGGAGTCGACCAGGAACTCGTCCCCCGCCGCGAACTCCTGGATCAGGATGCCGCCGTTGACCAGCCCCAGGTGGTTGACGTCGGTGGCCATCCGCGCCAGCAGAGGCCGCCAGCCGTCGGTGCCGGCCGGCACCAGGTGCACGTCGTCAGTGCCGCCGCTGTTCGGCGGCTTCACCACCAGATCGGTGCTCTGCAGCTGATTGTCTTCGATCCACTCGGCAATCTCGTCCGGATCGGCCGAGAACAGCTGCCGGATGACGGGCACCCCGGCGGCGGCCGCGGCGCGCGCCATCTCCCACTTGTCACGGCGGGCCTCGGACAGCTCGGGGACGTTGCCGGTCCCGGGCAGCAGCTTCACCACGAGCCGCTCGTACAGCCGGACGCCGGTCTCGGCGCCGACGATGATGCACAGCGGGTCGTAGCCACGCAGCGTGGCGGCCAGCTCGTCGATGCTCGCCTCGTCGTACTCGGCGGTGTAGTAGTGCACGTGCTCGAATTTCTCCGGGTGCCAGCTGTCCACCAGCACCTTCACCGGCTTGGCGGCCGACAGCACCGCCACCGGCAGCACTCCCTCCTCCCGGAACGCCTGGGCGTACTCCTGGCCGGTGGACAGCGGGTCGACGACGATCGCGTAGCGGGCCATGGCTTACCTACCTTCCGTGCTGCCGAGCAGGGAATCCTCGGCGCTGATAGCTGATTCGGGCGCGGCGATGTGTTCACCGCGGGTGGAGAGCGGTGCGGCGATCGGCTGGACCGCCTCGTCGGACACGGCCAGCTCCGCCGTCGCGGCCGCCTGGAGCAGCGCGGCGTCGGCACCGGCGTCGGTGGCGGCCGCGTCGGCGGTGACGGCAGCCGGTGTGACCATGCTGCTGACCGCCAGCACCAGCGCCACCAAGCTGGCCAGCCCGCAGCACCACCAGACGTTCAGCCCGATCGCGTCGTACAGGAACACCCCGAGGCCGGGGCCTACCGCTCCGCCCAGGTTGAACATCAACTGCATCGAGGCGATGTAGCGCCCGCGCAGCGGTTCCGGCGCGGCGATGCCCGGATAGGCGAACATGGTGGGCCCGCCGACCATCTCGGCCATCGTCCAGATCAGGCAGCCGATGAAGAAGATGGCCACCCCCCACGGCAGCGCGTACAGCGACAGGCCGCCGCCGAGCAGCGCGAAGCCGGTGGCCATGGTGACCTTGATCGGCCAGCGCTGGATCACCTTGGTGACCAGCAACTCGCAGGTGATGACCAGAAAGCCGTTGAGCGCGACCACGCCGGAGTACCAGATGGTGGCCAGGCCCGCGTCCTTCATGGTCAGCGGCAGGGTCGAGATGTACTGGATGTAGACGGTCGAGTTCACCAGCATCGCCAGCAGATACAGCAGGTAACGGCGATCGCGCAGCATCGCTGCGTAACCGGAAGCCGGCCGGTCACCTGCCGCCGCCGCGGCCGCCGGCTCCGGTGGCTCGCGGCGCGGCAGCCACACCGCGGCGATGCCGGCGTACAGCACGGCGGCCACTGCCTCGGCCCAGAACAACACGCTGTAGGAGATGGAGATGAACAGGTAGGCAAGCAACGGCGCTGCGGTGGTGCCGAGGTTCAACGCCCACCGGTAGAGCGCGAACATCATCACCTGGCGCTCGGGCGTGGTGAGCTCGGACAGCAGGGTGGCCGCCGCCGGACGGCACAGCTGGTTCACCAGGCCGCACAGGGCGACCGCGACGAGCACCGCCCAGTACGGGCCGACGTAGAGGATGACCAGCAGCAGCACCGCGGTGCCCAGCATCGACACGATGGTTGCCAGCCGCGGGCCGAGGCGGTCCGACAGCGCCCCGCCGGCCAGCACGCCCGCCAGCGAGCCGACGCCGTAGACGGTGAGCGCGAAGCCCGCCTCCCACTTGCTGAAGCCGCGATGGCTGAGGAACAGCACCAGGAAGGTCTGGAAGAACCCGCCGAGCCGGTTGATGAACACCCCGAGCAGCAGTGCGCGGGCCGGCACCGGCGCGGCCTTCCAGGTAGCCCAGATCCCGTCGCCGGCGGCGGCACCGGCCTGCTCGGTCACGACAGCGGCTCGCCGGACAGCGCAGCGTCGACCGCGGTGGCCTCGGTGACCACCAGCGCGGACTCGGCCGCCGTGATGATGGCCCGGACCTCCGCCTCGGTGTCGGCGAGCGCGGTGATGTAGGCGATCCGGCCGAAGGTGGAACCCTTCGGCGGCGGGAACTGCCGGCTTCCCGGCTGCGCCCGCACCACGGCCAGATCCACCCCGGCTGGCATCCGGCTGCCCTCGAAGCCGATGGTTGCGACGGTCAGCTCGTGCGGCACGTAGCAGAAGCGCACCGCTCCGACCGCCTTGCGGTCCGGTGTCAGCTCCGGCCGCCGTCCTACCGCCACCGCGGCCGCGGCGAGCCCGGGGTCGATCCCGGTGGCCCGCAGGCCGAGATAGGGAATCAGGTCGCCGCCCAGGCGGGCGTTCACCTCGATCAGCTTCGGGCCGGTGGCCGTCAGCCTGAACTCGCTGTGGGTGATGCCGTCGGTGAAGCCGAGCGCTCGGTGGGTCCGGTGCAGCACATCGAGGAAGGCCGGGTCGGACAGCATCGGCTCCGCGCCGTCCACCAGATGCCCCACCTCCTCGAAGTACGGCTCGTAGCCGACCTGCTTGTGGGCGAGGCAGATCGGCATCACCTCGCCGTGATGGACCGCGCAGTCCACGCTGATCTCCGGGCCGTCGGCGTACTCCTCGACCAGCACGATCTGCTCACCGGTGATCGCGCCGGGCGCGGTGGTGTCCCGGGCGAAGGCGAACCGATCGCGCAGCTCCTGCTCGGTGCGCACCAGCACCACGCCCAGGCTGGCCGCGACCCCTCGGGGCTTGAGCACCACCGGGTAGCCGATTCCAGCCGCGACCTGCGCTGCCTCGTCGGCACTTCCCACCAGTACCGAGCGAGGCTGCGGCACCCCGGCAGCTTCGGCCAGCTCGCGGGTCAGGTGCTTGTCCCGGCAGCGCAGCACCATCTCGGGATCGCCGCCGGGCAGCCCGAGTGACTGTGCGACGGCAGCGGCGGCCACGATCCGCGCCTCGTCCCAGCACAGCACGCCGTCCAGGTGGTCGCGGGCGTCCAGTTCCGCCGCAGCGGCGATCATCGCGGCGGCGTCCATGGTGTCCGGCAGCACCGTGACGCCGTCCAGGTACTGGCTCTCCCAGGTCGGCTCCGCGGCCAGGAAGAGATGGATGCGGTAGTGCTCGGCGATGGGTGCCAGCAGGTACTCGCGGAAGAGCCGGTCGCCGGTGGAGATCAGCAGCAGGTGCGGTCGATCGGCGGCATCGGTGGGCATGATCGAGTTCCTCATTTCGATCTCGGGGGAATCCGCACCGGAGGGGGCGTGCGGTTGGGCCAGCGAGACGATGGTGGACACGCCTGACGAGCCGTCCATCCGGGTCCACCGCTCGGTGAGCAGGATCCGCCCGTCGGGCAGCCGGCTCGGCGAACTGCTGACCCGGCCGGCCACCACCACGCCGTCCTGCATGGCCTGCACGTACCCGGCCTCGATCACCCCGGCGGCATCGACGGAGCCGACCAGCCGCCCGGCACGCACGCCACCCCCGGAGATCTCGACGGTCACCAGGTCGCCGTCCTGGTGGTAGTGGCCGATCGCGTGTTCGGCCGGGCTGTCCGGCGAGCCGAAGAACACGCCGTCATAGTGGAAGGTGCCGCTGGCGGGTTGGTGGTCCACGTCAGCTCCACCGCACCGGGCACAGCTCGTCCTTGATCTGGAACACCTCACGGCCGAGCATCGAATTCAGCACCAGCGCGGCGCGGATCGGCAGCAAGCTCAGGTTGGCGTCGGGAATGCCGTGGCTGAACCGGGACCGGTTGAGCGCGTAGATCCGGTGGCCGTTCATGCCCTTCCAACGGACGGAGTAGTCCGAATCGACGATCATGTCGCCGTCCTCGTCAAGGTCGATCCGTTCGCGCAGCTCGGCCGAGAAGGGCGTCGGCGCCAGCTGCCGACCGACCGCGATCACCGCGTAGTTCACGAGGTGTTCCTCGACCGTCTCGGCAGTGGTCGCCCGCAGCAGCACCTGCTCGCCGGCAACCTCTGCCTCGGTGACGTCACGGCCGGGCATCATCGTGATGGGGAAGCGGCCCAGCTCCAGCATGCCGTCGTAGTTAGCCTGGTAGAGGGTCTTGAGCGCACCGGGCGTCATGGCATCGCCCGTGCGCACCTGCTCGGCGATCAGGCGGCGACGGGTGGGCCTGGTCAGTCCCTGCAGGAACTGCTGATGCGCGGGGCGGTAGAACTCGTTGGCCGCGGGGGTGTCGTCGATGGTCTGGAACCACTGCCGCCGGCCCAGCCAGCTGATGTCGGTGAAACCGGCCCGCAGCAGCCGCAACACCGCCTCCGCTCCGGTCTGGCCGCCGCCCACCACGGCGACCGGGGCGCCCAGGTCAGCGCACATGGCCTCGAGATGCCCACCGAGGTGGTCGGCGATGAACACCTTGTCCTCGGGTAGTCCGATGAACCCGGCCGGGATGGTCGGCCGGGTGCCGACCCCGAGGACCAGGTGTTCCGATCGCGCTACCGGCGTGCCCTGCGAGATCGAGTAGAAGCCCTCTCGCTCGACGAAGGTGACCTCGTCGATCGGGGTGTCGAAGCTGATGTTGCCGATCCGGTCGGCACACCAGGTCAGGTAGTTCATGTACTCCTGTCGCGGGATCACCTCGAACTGCGAGTTGAGCATGGCGAACAGCCGGCCCTCGGTGACCAGGTAGTTGAGGAAGCTGAGCCGGTGCGTCGGGTCGACCAGGGACACCAGATCCTTCATCCACGAGGTCTGCATCCGCACGCCGGGGTGCAGCAGCGAGGAGTGCCACGCCGAGGAACTTGCCCTGTCGAACAGGGCAATCGACTGGTCGGTGGCGCTCTGGAACAAGGCCGCGAGGCTCAGGTTGGCCGGCCCGGCACCCACTCCTACCGCGAAGTAGGACGGCACCGTTGCCGTCGCTGGCTCGGTCATGATGAGAGGACGCTCCGTTCCGGTTCGAGGTGCGAGGTCAGCGGGCCGGGCAGCTCGGCCAGGACGCGGGCAGCCCGGTCACTGGCCGCCAGCGCGGTTTTCACCGAGCCGCCGGAGCCGCCGGAGAAGCTGAACAGCCGGCCGCTCACGCCCCGCAGCGCCAGCAGGTGGTCGGGGGCGTAGCAGTCGACGGCTGTGATCGGCGTGCCGGACGAATGCAGCCGCAGCGACGGGAAGCGCTCGCCGGCCACCGCCGCGGCCCGCGCCGACAGCGCCAGGTCGGGTTCGGGTGCGGTCGTCGCCACGCCCCAGCGCCGCGTCGGCAGCCCGATCAGCACGCCGCCGGGGACAGGGCGGCCGAACAGCTCGCTGCGGTCATCGACGAAAGCGGTCGGCCAGACACCATCGGCCTGGTGCAGCGTGTACTGGATGCCCTTGGTGGTGAGGCCGTCGGGGTCGAAGCCGGAGCCGGCAAGCAGTGCGGGTGTCCAGGCACCGGCCGCCACCACCACCACGTCGGCGTCGCGCCGGCGGCCGCCCAGCAGCAGCCCACCGTCCCAGACACGCTCGACAATCTGCCCGTCGAGAAAGGTGATGCCACGCTGTCGCAGGTCGGCCAACAGGTTGGCGCGCAGGCCGGCCGGCGAGACGAAGCCGGCCCGGCGTTCCGCGACCGCCACCGCATCGGGAGGCAGACCGGCCCAGCCCGCCGCGGACAGCTCGGCCGCGGACCGCAGCGACGCCGAGCCGGGCAGCACGGACTCCAGTTCGGCCAATGCCGGGGCAAGCCCGTCGCCGGCGGTCGGCAGGTACACCGAGCCGCACTCGGTGTAGCCGGCCCACCCGGCCAATCGCGCGTCGGAGAGCAACTCGGCCATCGAGGCCAGCGCGAGCGCGCGCTGCCCGGGCTCGGTCTCGAAGGCGCGCACCGCGCCACCGGAGACCGCCGTCGCGTCCGCCGGTTGCGGCGGCCCGGCGGCCAGCTCGACCTCGACGCCGCGCTGGGCCAGCCGCCAGGCGAGCGTCGCACCCGCCAGGCCAGCACCGATCACACAAACCCGCATGGCTTAACCGCGCACCCCGTAGCCGGTACCGGTGAGGATCCGGTAGAGCTGCTGCCACTCCGGCAGGTGCTGGTTGCCCGCGGTGTCCAGCAGGCAGCGCACCGCCAGCGGCGCGTCGTAGTTGCCCGGCCGCAGCGCGTCCAGCCCGCGCTGCAGGTCGGCCCGCGCCAGCTCGACGGGCAGCGCCTGCATCCGGCTCTGGCCGGACAGCACCGGGGCAAACCGGTCCCGGAAGCCGAGGTAGCGGTCTCTGGTGTAGTCGCTGCAGTAGCGGTCCGGACGGTCCCAGCTCAGGTACAGCCTGATCAGCGCGGGGTCCTCGCTGGCCAGTTCCTCATCCGCCCAGATGGCGTGATTGCGGCTGGTGGAGAACTTCTGCCCATCGAGGGTGTAGAACTCGTTCACCGCTGCGCCACCCACCTGCCCCGGCTGCACGCCGAGCGCGGCGAACAGCGCCGGCCAGAGCAGCGCGAAGTAGAAGCCGTTGTCGATGCCGTGGAACCACCACAGCCGGCCGATGCCGCGCCAGGCCTGCTGTAACTCGGCCACCTCACCGGCCTGCGGGTCGACACCGCGGGCGGCCAGCAGGTAGGTGCCGAGGCCCAGTTCCACGTTGACGTCCACGGTCAGACCCGCCATCGAGCCGGTGCCCGGCACTCCCCAGTTCGTCGGATAGCCGAGCGGGATCTCCGGCAGGCCGCCGGCCAGGTAGCCGGCGATCAGGTCCCGGATCCGTCGCGGATAGTCCGCCCGCATCCAGAACAGCTCGAGCTCGTCGTGCAGGTCGGCCAGCCGCAGCATGGGCAGCCGTGCCTGGAACGGCTCCGGCGCGCCGCCGCAGCGGTTGCACCGAGCCTCGATCAGATCTGCCGCGGAGGCATAGCCGCCGCAGCCCTCGCAGGTGCCGCCGTTGGACCCGGAACCGCAGCGCGAGCAGATGCCGATCAGGTAGGAGTTGTGCAGCGTCCGTTCGCAGTCGGCACACCGGTACAGCGTCTGCTCGCTCCAGTGCGCCACGGTATCGGCCAGCTGGGCGGCCAGGCGGGCCACCAGCTGCTGATGCTCCGGCTGCCGGGCGTCCAGGTAGCTGTCGCACTCCACCCGCGCCAGGTCCAGTGCGACGTCGATCCGGCCGACGAACTCGTCCACCAGCTTGCCGACGTCGATGCCCTCGTTCTCGGCCCGGGTCAGAACCCAGTTCGGGTGCACGTCGATGCCACCGAGGGTCCAGGTGCGGGTGCCCGCGGCGCGCGAGGCCCGGGAGGCGACGTCGGCGGCGATGAACGGCCCCGACATGTGACCGATGTGCAGCGGACCGTTGGTGGTGGGCGGTGCGATGACGAAGACGTCGGTCAGCTCAGACACCGGCGTTGACCGCCGCGGTGTCGCCTGGCCGCCCAACCGGGTCGCTGCCCAGCGGCATCCAGTAGGCGCTGAAGATCAGCACCGGCTGATCGGCCCGGTTGTGGATGACGTGGGCTTCCTCGCTGTCCAACAGGAAAGCCTGCCCGGCCGGCACCTCGGTCACCCCACCGCCTGCCTCGACCTGGGCGGTGCCGGACAGCACGATCGACAGCTCCGGCTCCGGGTGCTGATCGCGCACGCTGGAGCCACCGGCCGGCACGGTGTACCACATGGCACCGAAGGGCAACTCCCGCTCGCCGAGCTGGTACTGCTGCTCCCACCGGGCCACGGTGATGGGGCCGGCCGAGCCGAACTCGGTGCGGGCCGGGTCGAACGTACGCATGCTGCTGCTCCCCTGTTGTGCGGCGGAAACCGTGTGGTTGCGGGTCCGGCGTCAGCGACCCGGGGAGGCAAGGCCGGCGGACCCCGTGCGGTAGGCGGGTCCGGCGGCCGGTACGAACGCAGGCAGCATGATGTAGCCCCCGAAACGGTTCGTTCTCCCCGATTGCATCGATTGGTACGCGCACACTATGTCCGACATTCACGCTGGAGTCCAGATGTAGACGTAATCACCACTGATCACATAGGCGAAATCAGGACATACGGTCAGATCAGCGCGCTCTGATCCCACGAGGCCGCACTCTCCGTGGCGCAGGCCCACAGCGGGTAAGGACGACCATGACTTCGACGGCGTCGAGCCGGCGGCTTCCGAAGCCGACTACCAGCGCACCTGATCGGGGACTGGGCCCGGCACAACGGATACGCCGACCTGCTGCGGGAGGCGCCAGACAGTCACCCGCCGCTGACTGTCAGGCTCCGCAGGACGCCTCTGCGCCGGCCAGCTCAGGCGTCGGGTCGAGCTTGGCCATCAGCTGCGAGAGCTGGCGAAGGTCGGCCTCGGACAGCCGGTCGATGACCAGCCGGGAGATGCCGGCCAGGTGCACGCCGGCCGCGTCACGCAGCGTGTCGCGGCCCTGGTCGGTGAGCACCGCGTACAGGCCACGCGCATCCAGCGGATCGGGCTCCCGGCGCACCAGGCCGTCCTTCTGCAGCCGGTCCACGAGCCGGCTCAACCCGCTGCGCGAAAGCAGCACCGCCTCGGCCAGCTCCGACATCCGCAACCTGTGCTGCGGCGCCTCGGCCAGCTGCACCAGCACGTCGTAACTGCCCAGCGGGATCTTGCGGTTCGCCTGCAGGTCCTGCTCGAGCAATCGCATCAGGTGATTGTGCGTGCGCAGGAAGCTGCGCCAGGCAGCCAGCCGCCAATCACCCGGGCGCAGCGGCACCCCGTCCGCGACGGCGTCGCGACCGGCCGGCTGAGCTTGCGTGATGCCCGTCATCACCGGACATCGTAGGCGGCCCGACCGACAGCCGTACGATCGATCGGTGGCATCGACAGCAAACCCCGACCTGACCGCAGCCGTCCGCACCGCCCTGTCGCGGGTCGAGGACCCCGAGATCAGGCGGCCGATCACCGAACTGGGCATGGTGGACCGGCTCGAGGTGACAGCCGACGGCGTCGCCGACGTGCGGGTGCTGCTGACCGTCGCCGGCTGCCCGATGCGCGAGCGGCTCACCACTGACGTGACCGCAGCCGTGTCGGCCGTGCCCGGGGTGCAGGACGTCCGGCTGGAACTCGGGGTGATGAGCGACGAGCAGCGGACGGAGCTTCGCACCAAGCTGCGCGGAGACAATCCGGTGAATGAGATCCCGTTCGCCCAGCCGGGCTCCCGGACCCGGGTGTACGCGGTCGCGTCCGGCAAGGGCGGCGTCGGCAAGAGCTCGGTAACGGTCAACCTCGCGGTCGCGCTGGCCCAGCGGGGCCTGCAGGTCGGTGTGCTGGACGCCGACATCTACGGCTTCTCGGTGCCCCGCATGCTCGGGGTGACCGGCAAGCCCACCCAGGTGGACAAGATGATCATGCCGCCGCAGGCCGAGGGTGGCGTCAAGGTGATCTCGATCGGCATGTTCACCCCGGGCAACACCGCCGTAGTGTGGCGCGGGCCGATGCTGCACCGGGCGCTGCAGCAGTTCCTGGCCGACGTCTACTGGGGCGATCTGGACGTGTTGCTGATGGACCTGCCGCCCGGCACCGGCGACATCGCCATCTCGCTGGCGCAGCTGGTCCCGTCCGCGGAACTGCTGGTGGTCACCACCCCCCAGCTCGCCGCCCGTGAGGTGGCCGAGCGCGCGGGATCCATCGCGCTGCAGACCCACCAGCAGATCGTGGGGGTGGTCGAGAACATGAGCTGGCTGGAGCAGCCGGACGGATCCCGGCTCGAGCTGTTCGGGGCCGGCGGCGGCCAGGCGGTCGCGGATTCGCTGTCCGAGGCCACCGGCACCCGGGTCGGACTGCTCGGCCAGATCCCGATCGAGGTGGCGATCCGCGAGGGCGGCGACGCCGGCACGCCGATCGTGGCGGACGGGCAGGACTCTCCTGCCGCCCGGGCGATCGGGGCGATCGCCGACATCCTCGCCGGGCGCCAGCGCAGCCTGGTGGGCCGCTCACTCGGACTGTCGGCGGCGGCCCGCTGACGGCGCTGGTTCCCGGAAAGCCGGGAACCGTTCCGGACGGCGTTCCACGCTCTTGCCGAAGGGGCAAGACGCCTTCCGCGACGGGCCGTCTGGGATCAGGTTGCGTCGCTGTCCCATCGCGGCACCGGCTGGGCGCTGGGCGACTGCTGGACGGGCTGGCTCCCGGCGGCGGGCGGCGGCGCGGCTGATGCCGGCTTGGTCAGCGACGGACCGGCGGGCGCGCCTGGCGCATCGTCGTCCATCAGCCGGTTGAGCGCCTCGCGCGGGTTGAACTGGCCAGGACGCAGGGTCGGCAGTTCGTCGTCGCCCAGCAGGGCGTTCTTGATCGCCGTCCGGGGATTCAGCGAGCGCAGGTCCAAATCGGCGAAGCCGGGGCCGAGCTCATCATTGAGCTGAGTGCGCGCACCCTGGGCCAAGTCGCGCAAGGTGCGCAGCATGCGGGCGGCGTCCTTGGCCAGCTGCGGCAGCTTGTCCGGGCCGAACACGATCAGCGCGACCGCGGCCAGGACCAGCATCTCCATCGGACCGATGTTGAACACCGCCTCAGCCTATGCCTGATCCGGCGCGGCCAGCGATGAAGTTGCCCAGCATCATTTTCAGGACGAGCCGAGGGTGACCGTGGCAGTGCGTTCGGTCCCGTTGCGGATGTAGTGGACGCTCACCTGCTGGCCCGGCGCGGACTCTGACACCGCGACGGTCAGCGCGTCACCGGAGGTGATCAGGTCCTTCTCATACAGCGTGATCACGTCGCCCTCCTTCAGCCCGGCCTTGTCGGCCGGGCCGCCGGGCGACACCTGTACCAGGTAGGCCCCGTCGATGCTGCCGTCGGTGACGCTTCGGCTGCTGGCACCGAAATCGGCGTGCACCACCTTGCCGGTGGTGATCAGCGATTGGGCAACCTTGCGCGCGGTGTTCATCGGGATGGCGAAGCCGAGACCGATGTTGCCGGACTGGCCACCGTTGGCCGACTGGCCCAGCGAGGCGATGGCGGTGTTGATGCCGATGACGCTGCCGTCCGCGGCCACCAGCGCCCCGCCGGAGTTACCCGGGTTGATCGCAGCGTCGGTCTGGATCGCGTCGATCACCGCGTCCGGTTCGCCGTTCTCCCCGGGCAACCGCAGCGGCTGGCGAAGGTGCGAGACGATGCCCGAGGTGACCGTGTTGCGCAGCCCGAGCGGGTTGCCGATGGCCACCACCGGATCGCCGACGGCCAGGCTCGAGGAGTCACCGAGGCTGGCAACCGTCAGGCCGGTCTTGTCGACCTTGAGCACCGCGAGGTCGTTGCGCGGATCGGTGCCGACCACCGACGCCGGCGCCGAGGACTGGTCGGAGAAGACCACCCGGATGCTGAACTTGGCACCGAAGTTGATCACGTGATTGTTGGTCAGGATGTAGCCCCGACCGTCGATGACCACGCCCGATCCGGCGCCGGCCGCATCGGCTGACCGCACGTCGATGGCGACCACGGCCGGGCTGACCCGCTTGGCGATGTCGGCGATCGAGCCCGGTGGCCGGTTCGCCGGCGTACCGGTCTGGGCGAGCTTCACGTCGGGGTTGGTCAGGATGCGGTGCGCGCGCTGGGACAGCCAGTAGCCGACCCCGCCGCCGACGCCGCCGGCGACCAGCGCCGCGACCAGCACGATGCCCAGGGTGGACAGGCCGAACCGGGCGCGCCGGAAGCCGCGCGAGCGCGTGGCCGGTTGCTCGGCCTCCTCATCCTCGTCGGCGACCGGTTCGGCGATGCCGATCACGTCGTCACCGGCGAAGACCGGCGGTCCCGCGAGCCAGTACGGCGACTGCCCGTCCCGCCACGGGTCCTTGTCGGCGTTCTCCTTCCACCACCGCGACCCGGGGCCGGGCAGTTCCGGCTGCAACCGGTCGCCGCTGGCGGGCTCGAACGGGGCGCCTGAGCCGGCGTAGGCATCCCGCACGAACTGGGGCACCGGCTGGCGCAGCGACTCCGGGCGCGGCGGCATCCGATCCCCCGGTGCCGGCTCGAACGCCGCCCCGGAACCCGAACGGTAGGCCGCCTCGTCAGCCGCGGAGACCGGGCTGGCCTGGGGCCGGAATTCGGCCGGCGGCCGCTCCCGCGGACTGAACGCACCGGATTCGTCGTCCGGGCGGGAGAACGGTGACTCCTCGCTCACGCAGGGCCTCCGAGGGGTCGCGGTGGTACGGGCACGCTCCGAGTCTGCCCGACGCTGCTGTGCAGCGACCAGTTACGGCCGATCGGGGCGGGGCGCGACGGCCAGCACCCGGTGTGCGGGCAGGAAGCTGGGGGTGCTGCTCGCCTGCCGGGTCAGCAGGGTGTCGGCCACCGGTCGCACCGCCGCCGGCTGCTGCGGCTCGCCCGGCTGCGGCGCTGCCGTGGCATTGCCGCCCAGCGTGCCGGCGGCCACGACGGCCGCCGCGGAGGCCAGGATGCCCACCGGCAGAAGGGCACGCCGGGGGTGGAAGTGCCGGTCCTCGGCCTTGCCGGGCTCCGGGGGCTCGGGCCGCTTTCGTGCCGGTGGGTTGTGCGCGACGAACACCGGAATGCCGTCGGCGCCGAGCGCCGTCGGCAGCCCCGAATTCGGCGGCGGTATCGGCGCCGACTGCGGCAGGTGCGTGAGCCGGTCGATCAGCCCGGCCGGCGCTGACGGGCTGGAGGAGCAGCGCAGCATCATCGCCGTCTCGCGCTGCACCCGGACCGCGTCCGCGCACTCAGCACATTCGATGCAGTGCTTGCGCGCGCGGACCGTCGCGGCATCGGACAGCACACCATCGGCGAAGGCTGCGACAGCATCCTCCGACAGGTGCGGCAGGCCGAATACGCGCGGAACGGTCATTGGGCTAGTTCTCTACTCCGGGGAGTTCTCGGGTGTGCCGCAGCGCCGGATTGCGGTGGGCCAACGCCTCCCGCAGCAGCACCCGGCCGCGGTGGATCCGGGATCGAACGGTACCAACCTTGACGCCCAAGGTCAGGGCGATCTCCTCATACGACAGGCCCTCCAGGTCACACAGGACCACCGCGGCCCGGAAGTCTGCGGGCAGCACGTCCAGCGCCCGCTGCACCTCGGGGTCCAGGTTGTTCTGCTCGTAGGCCCGTTCCGGCCCGGGTTCCTCGGAGGCGAGGCGTTCGGAGGCGTCTTCGGCCAGCGCGTCGAAGCGGATCTTCTGCCGGCGGCGGACCATGTCGAGGAACAGGTTCGTGGTGATGCGGTGCAGCCAACCCTCGAACGTGCCGGGCGTGTAGTCAGCCAGCGACCGGAACACCCGGACGAACGTCTCCTGGGTGAGATCTTCGGCGTCGGCGCGGTTGCCGGACAGGCGGTATGCCAGCCGGTAGACCCGGTCGGCGTGCGTCCGCACGATCTCATCCCACGACGGGGCGACCCACGTCGCCGGGTCCGCCGGCGGCGCGGCGGCCGGTGCGACCTGCCCGCCCATCGAGCTGGCCACACCGAGCTTCAGCGTGGACATTCCTGCGATCACCTGTCTCTACAGCGTGTACATCACACCCGTTCTGGTGTGCTGCCAGCCTGCCCAGCGTTGCTGTGTATTGGATGAACGCCTAAGTGTGCTCTCACGTTCCACGCCCGGTCCGAGCGCGGAACAGCTGGCCGGCCGGCGCTGATTTAGGCTCAGCCCTCGTGCATACCTATGACGAGGCCAGCGCGGCAACGGCGCATCGGCTGGCCGAACTGTGCCTGGACCGGCTGGCCATGCAGGCACCGCTGGACCGGCCGTACACGCCCGAGGAGCTGCTCGCCCGAGCCGGTCACACGGTGACGCCGACCGGCATCGGTTCCGACGAGGCGGTCCGGCTGTGGGACGAGGTGCTGGCACCGGCCTGCCTGTCGGTCGACCACCCGCGGTACCTGTCCTTCATCCCGGGCGCGCCGTCCAAGGCCGCGGCAGCCTTCGACATGCTGGTCGGTGCCTCCAGCGTCTACGGCGGCACCTGGCTGGAGGGGTCGGGAGCGGTATTCGCCGAGAACCAGGCGCTGCGGTGGCTGGCCGACCTGGCGGGGCTGCCGGAGGCGGCCGGCGGGGTCTTCGTGCAGGGCGGCACCATCGGTAACCTCTCGGCGCTCGTGGCCGCGCGCGAGCAGGCAAAGCACCTGCGGCGTACCTCCGGACGTCCGCTGCCGCGCCGCTGGTCGGTCGTGCTCACCGGCGAGACGCACTCCTCGGTGAAGCACGCGCTGGACGTGGTGATGGACGTCGACACCGTGCTGGTGCCCGGTGACGAGCGCGGCCGGCTGACCGGGGCGGCCGTGCGCGCCACCCTCGCCGGGCTGGACCCGGCGGTCGCCGAGGGCATCTTCGCGATCGTCGGCACCGCCGGGTCCACCAATCTCGGGGTGGTCGACGACCTGGCCGGGATCGCTGAGATCGCCGCCGAACAGGGCTGGTGGTTCCACGCCGACGCCGCCTACGGAGGCGCCGGGCTGGCCGCCCCGTCCGTGCGGCACCTGTACGCGGGCATCGAGCGCGCCGACTCGATGGTCGTCGATCCGCACAAGTGGCTGTTCGCGCCGTATGACTGCTGCGCGCTGCTCTACCGCGACCCGGTGCTGGCCCGCGCCGCGCACACCCAGAAGGCCGGCTACCTGGACCCGGTCACGGTCGAGGGCGAGTGGAACCCGTCCGACTTCTCGATCCAGCTCACCCGGCGCGCGCGCGGCCTGCCGTTCTGGTTCTCCCTGGCCGTGCACGGCACCGATGCCTACCGCGATGCGGTGGAGCGCACGCTGGATGTGGCCCGCGCCGGCCGCGAGATGATCCTGGCCGCCGACCATCTGCGACTGCTGGTCGAGCCGGATCTGTCGGTGCTGATCTTCGAGCGCATCGGCTGGGACCAGGACGACTACGACGCCTGGAGCCAGCGCGCCATGCTGCAAGGCTTCGCCTTCGTCACGCCCACCAAGCACGCCGGCCAGGTGTGTACCAGGTTCGCCATTGTCAATCCGGTCACCAGTACAGAGGACCTGAGCCAGATCATCGACTCGATGCGCTGAGCGCCCACCACATCACGTGGCCCCAGCCTTGCGGATATCGACGCACCGAGCAGGCCGGCCACAGAACCACCCCGCTCCGCTGGCGGGCATCGCTGTCGAGTGGTGAGTTTGGCACCGCAACGGTGGCCGCGTCACCGCTCGCCGGACGGGCGCACGCACTAGAGTTTGCTGCCATGGCGGCTGAGTACTTGTCTGAATCGAGCTTGGCGTACGCGGAGGGCTTCATCACCGAGGACGAGGTGATCGCCGCCGCCCGGGCCCGCGGCCGGGAGCTCGGCTGCACTCCGATCGGCGCAGCGGGCGGTGCGACACTGCGCCTGCTGGCGACGGCGATCGGCGCGCGCAGCGTCGTCGAGCTCGGCACCGGCGCGGGGGTGTCCGGACTGTGGCTGCTGCAGGGCATGCGCGGTGACGGCGTGCTCACCACCGTCGACACGGAACCGGAGCATCAGCGGGCTGCCCGGCAGGCCTTCGGCGAGGCCGGCATCCCCAGCACCCGGTACCGGCTGATCAACGGCGCGGCCGGCGAGGTGCTGCCGCGGCTGACCGACGGCGGTTACGACCTGGTGTTCATCGACGCGGACAAGACCGGCTACGGGCACTACCACGAGCAGGCCGTCCGGTTGCTGCGTCCCGGCGGCCTGGTCGCATTCGACAACGTGCTGTGGCACAACCGCACCGCGGAACCGGCAGCGCGGGACGCGGAGACAGTCGCGCTGCGCGAGGTTGCCCGTGCGGTGCGCGAGGACGAGCGGCTGCTGCCGGCCCTGCTGCCGGTCGGCGACGGTCTGCTGGTCGCCGCCAAACGCTGACTACCGCTGCTGATCCGCCAGCGCCGCCCACTGCTGACCCACTGCTGACCCACTGCTGACCCGCCGCGACCAGCTACCCGGCAGCCTTGACCAGCTCGGTCAGCACCGCGCGCACCACCGGCCGGTCCTGTGACGAAGTCCGGGTGAGCGCGAGCAGCCGCCGGCCCATCGACGGCAGGCTGAGCGGGCGGACGGCCACCTCGGCCACCCCGTCCACCACCGCCAGCCGGGGCAGCACGGCCACCCCGTGCCCCGCGGCCACCGCGCGCACCAGCAGCAGCATGTCGTCGGTCTCCCACCGCACGCGGGGCTCGAATCCCTCGGCACGGCAGGCAAAGCGCACGGCCTGGCCACAGGCGGCAGCGAGCGGCGGCATCACCCAGGGCTGTCCGGCGAGATCGCGCAGCGAGAGTTTTGCCTTGTCAGAAAAGGCAGTCGGCGCCGTCACCACCACCAGCGGCTCGGTCGCGAGCTCGGTCACCGCCAGGTGTTCCGGAAACGGCACCGGCACCCCGTCGTAGACGTCCACCACGGCCACGTCCAGGTCACCGTCGAGCAGGTGGCCGATGGACTCGGCGGGCTCCGCAACGGTCACCGTCAGCTCCAGCTCGGCGTGCTCAGCAGTCAGCCGGCAGGCCGCATCGCTGACCAGGCCCACCGCGGCCGAGGCCACCGTGCCGACGCGCACGGTTCCGGCAAGCTCGCCGGTCAGCCGGTCCAGCTCGGCCCGCGCCTGCTCCAGCAGGCCGAACACGGCGCGGGCTCGCTGCACCAGCGCCTGGCCTGCGCCGGTCAGCAACACGCCGCGGGGTGAGCGGTCCAGCAGCGGCGTGCCGGCCTCCCGCTCCAGAATGGCCAGTTGCTGTGACACCGCGGACGAGGTCAGCCCGACGGCCCGGGCCGCGGCCGCGATCGATCCGCGCAGTTCGACCTCGCTGAGCAGCCGCAACCGGCCGACGTCCAGCAACGGCTGCATGCTGCCCCCGGTGTGCAGATTCTCTAATGTCGATCTCTACAGTATCGTAAGTTTGTCTGAACACCGGATCGGAAGGATTCGCACACGATGGCTCGCTCGATCAACGAAGTTCGGGTGGTCGGCCTCGGCAAGGTAGGCGAGCTCGTCGCCACCCTGCTCGCCGACTCCGGTTTCTCCGTCACCGCCTATGACGCCCGGGAACGGTCCGGATTGCCGTTTGCGACCAAGGCGCTGGACGTCAACGACACCGCGGCGCTCAAGGACGCGCTGGGCGGGGCCGACGCCGTCGTGTCCTGCCTGCCCTACCACCTCAACCTCGGGGTGGCGGAGGCGGCGAATGCCAGCGGAACCCACTACTTCGACCTGACCGAGGACGTGCCCACCACCCAGCGGGTGCTGGAGCTGTCGCGCACCGGCACCGACCTGGTCTGGGCCCCGCAGTGCGGCCTGGCGCCGGGCCTGATCGGCATCATCGGCGCCTCACTGACCACCCAGTTCGACAGCATCCGCTCGATCGAGTTGAAGGTCGGCGCGCTGCCCAGGCACCCGGCGGGCCTGCTTGGCTACGCCTTCAACTGGTCGGCCGAGGGCGTGGTGAACGAGTACCTGAACGACTGCGAGGTGCTGCGCTCCGGGCACCGGCAGATGGTGCCGGCCATGACCGAGCACGAGCGGGTCGTCATCGGCGGCATCGAGCTGGAGGCATCGCTGACCTCCGGCGGCCTGGGCACCATGTGTGAGACCTTCGAGGGACGGGTGCAGCGGCTGGACTACAAGACCATGCGCTACCCGGGGCACTTCGAGCTGATGCGGTTCTTCTTCGACGAGCTGAACCTGCGGGACCGGCGCGAGCTGGCCGGCCAGATCCTGGTCGATGCCAAGCCGCCGGTGGACGACGACGTGGTCTACCTGCACGCGGCTGTCGAGGGCAGCGCCGAGGGCCAGAGCTACCGCAAGCAGTACGTCCGCGCCTACCAGCCGCTGGAGATCAACGGCCGGATGTGGCGCGCCATCTCCTGGACCACCGCCGCGTCCGCCGCGGCCGTGGTCGAGTTGGTGGCCGACGGCCGGCTGCCGCAGGCCGGCTTCATCAAGCAGGAGGACATCGCATTCGCCGACCTGCTCTCGACCAGGAACGGCGCGCTGTTCGGCGACCTCGGAAAGGTGTGAGCAATGCTGGAGCACGTAGAAATCACCAGCAGGACCAAGGACATTCTCGCCCGGCTCGGCGTCGGTGACCCGTTCCGGACCGATGGTGAGCTGATTGCCCGCTCTCCCGTCACCGGTGGTGAGCTGGGCCGCGTCGCCGCGCACAACGCTGCCGACGTGGAGCGCATCGTCACTCAGGCGGCCACTGCCTTCAGCACCTGGCGGGACACGCCGGCTCCGGTCCGCGGCCAGCTGGTGCGCGAGCTGGGCAACTTGCTTCGCGAGCACAAGGAGGACCTCGGCGCGCTGGTGTCGATCGAGGCCGGGAAGATCACTTCCGAGGGCCTCGGCGAGGTGCAGGAGATGATCGACATCTGCGACCTGGCACTGGGCCAGTCACGGCAGCTGTTCGGCCAGACCATCGCCACCGAGCGGCCCGGCCACCGGATGATGGAGCAGTGGCACCCGCTGGGCGTGGTGGCCGTCATCTCCGCGTTCAACTTCCCCGTCGCGGTCTGGTCGTGGAACACCGCGCTGGCGCTGGTGTGCGGTGATCCGGTGGTGTGGAAGCCCTCGGAGAAGACGCTGCTCACCGCGCTCGCGTGCCAGGCGCTGGTCACCGAGGCCGCCCGCCGGGTCGGCGCGCCGGACCACCTCAGCCAGCTGGTGCTCGGCGACGCCCGGATCGGCGAGGCGCTCGTCGACGACCCGCGCGTGGCGCTTGTGTCGGCGACCGGTTCCACCCGGATGGGCAAGGCGATCGCGCCCCGCGTGGCCGGCCGCTTCGGCAAGCTGCTGCTCGAGCTGGGCGGCAACAACGCGGCCATCGTCGCGCCCAGCGCCGACCTGGACCTTGCCGTGCGCGGCATCGTCTTCTCCGCTGCCGGCACCGCTGGTCAGCGCTGCACCACGTTGCGCCGGGTGATCGTGCACAGCTCCATCGCCGATCAGCTGACCGAGGCGCTGGTGAAGGCGTACCGCAGCCTGCCCATCGGCTCGCCGCTGGCAGCCGGCACGCTGGTCGGACCGTTGATCGACGCAGCCTCCTACGAGGGCTACACGAAGGCGCTGGCGACCGCGGAATCCGACGGCGGTGAGCGGGTGGCCGGCGGTGAGCGGGTGCTGGCCGACGAGGCGCCGGAGGCGTTCTACGTCCAGCCCGCCATCGTGCGGATGCCGGCCCAGACCGACATCGTGAAGGCGGAGACGTTCGCCCCGATCCTCTACGTGCTGACCTATGACGACTTCGACGAGGCGCTGCGGCTGCACAACGAGGTCAGCCAGGGGCTCAGCTCGGCGATCTTCACCCTGAACGTGCGGGAAGCCGAGCGGTTCCTGTCGGCGGCCGGTTCGGACTGCGGCATCGCCAACGTCAACATCGGACCGTCCGGTGCCGAGATCGGCGGCGCGTTCGGCGGCGAGAAGGAGACCGGCGGCGGCCGCGAATCCGGTTCGGACGCGTGGAAGGCCTACATGCGCCGCGCGACGAACACGGTGAACTACTCGACCGAGTTGCCGCTGGCTCAGGGCGTCGAATTCGTCTGAGCCGCGTGCCACCGGCACCGTCTGAGCGACCGACCGCAACCTCGCCCGGTCTCCGCAAGGAGGCCGGGCGAGCGCGGGTGGCGACCGCTACCGCTACAGCCCGACGCGCCGGGCAGCCAGCTCTATCCGGTCGTCCGGCGCGACGACCGCCAACCGCAGGTGGCCGGTCGCGAAGGGGCCGTAGAACTCGCCCGGCGAGCCGACGATCCCGACCCGCTCGGCGAGCAGCCGGGCACCAGCCCACGCGTCGTCGTCCGGGCAACGGAACCACAGGTAGAACGCACCGTCGGGCAGCTGTGCTGTCATCCCGACCGCGGCCAGCACCTCGATCATCCGCTGCAACCGGCGGCGATACACCGCGCGCTGCCGGTCCACGTGCGCGTCGTCGCCGAGTGCGATGACGGCCGCCGACTGTACCGGTCCGGGCGGCATCAGTCCGGCGTGCTTGCGCACCTCGCGCAGGTAGTGCACCAGCTCCGGATCCCCCGCGTAGAAACCGATCCGAGCGCCGGCGAAGTTGTCCCGCTTGGACAGCGAGTGCAAGGCCAGCAGGCCTTCGGTCCCCTCGCGCAGGATCGTCGTCGGACCCGCCGCGTAGCTGAACTCGGCGTAGCACTCGTCCGACAGCACCGGCACCCCGTGCGCGCGACCCCAACCGGCCGCGGCTGCCAGATCGTGCAGCGCACCGGTCGGGTTGGCCGGCGAGTTCACCCACACGCACAGTGCCCGGGCCGCGTCGGCCGGATCGATCGCTGCCAACTCCTGGTACGGCACCGCGCGCAGCCCGGCCAGGGTGGCACCCATCTCGTAGGTCGGGTAGCTGATGGCCGGGTAGAGCACGGTGTCCCGGGACGGGTCGCGCAGCTTGAGATACAACGGCACCGAGGCGACGAACTCCTTGGTGCCGACGCAGGCCGCCAGCTCCGTGGCGGGGTCCACGGTGGCACCGAGCCGTCGCTCGATCCAGCCGGCGGCCGCCTCCCGAAAGGCCGGGGTGCCGATGGACGGCGGGTAGCCGCGGGCGGGGCCGGCATCGGCCAGCGCGGCGATGACCGCGGGCGGCGGCGGGTCGCACGGCGTGCCGATGGACAGGTCGATCGCGCCGCCCTCGTGGCGAGCAGCCAGCGCGGTGATCTCGGCCAGCCGCTCGTAGGGGTAGGGCGGTGGGACGAAGCCGGTGCTCACGCTGCTCCTCCAGGGCTCGGGGTTCGGTCGAGGTGCTCGGCCAGCAGCTCGGCCAGGTGCCGGCCGCCGCGCCCGGACAGCTGTTCCAGCTGGGTTCGGCAGGAGAACCCGTCGGCCAACACCGCTGTCTCCGGCGCGGCGGCCCGCACCGCCGGCAGCAGCGACTGCTCGGCGACCGCGACGGATACCTCGTAATGGCCGCGCTCGACCCCGAAGTTGCCGGCAAGCCCGCAGCACCCGCCTACGGTGGACAGCTGCGCACCGGCTCGCTCGAGCAGCTCCCGGTCGGCGGCGAAGCCGAGCACGGCGTGCTGGTGACAGTGCGGCTGGGCCAGCGCGTCCAGGCCGGACAGTGACGGGGGCTGCCAGCCGGCTTCCGTCAGCAGCTCGGCCAGGGTCCGCACCTGGGCGGGCAGCGCCTGGGCCCGGAGGTCGTCGGGCAACAGCTCCGCGACGTCCGAGCGCAGCACCGCGGTGCAGGACGGCTCCAGGCCGACGATGGGCATGCCCTGCTGTGCGGCGTCAGCCAGCGCGGTCAGCGTCCGGCGCAGCTGGGCGCGGGCGCCGTCGAGCTGGCCGGTGGAGATCCAGGTCAGCCCGCAGCAGACCTGCGTCGGCGGGATCCGCACCGAGTAGCCGGCGGCCTCCAGCACCCGGACCGCCGCGATGCCGACCGACGGGCTGAACGCGTTGGTGAAGGTGTCCAGCCAGAGCATCACCGGGCGCCCCGCCGCCACCGGGTGGTCGGCGAACCAGCCGCGGAACGACTGCTCCGCGAACGCCGGCAGCGGCCGGCGCTGGTCGATGCCGCCGAGCCGTTTCGCCGCCGCCGCCAGGGGGCGGGGCTTGAGCAGCGCGTTGGCCAGTCGCGGCGCGCGCACCGCCAGCCGCGCCCAGCGCGGCAGCCAGCCCAGCGCGTAGTGCGAGGCGGGCCGCAACCGGCGGCGGAAGCGCTGGTGAAGCACCTCCGACTTGTACGTGGCCATGTCCACGCCGGCCGGGCAGTCGCTGCCGCAGCCCCGGCAGGACAGGCACAGCTCGAGCGCCTCGGCCACCTCGGGTGCGCGCCAGCCCCCGGCCACCAGCCGGCCGTTCACCATCTCCTGCAGCACCCGGGCCCGGCCACGGGTCGAGTGCGTCTCATCCCGCGTCGCCAGGTAGGACGGGCACATCACTCCGCCGGTCGCGGTGGTGTCGGCCCGGCACTTGCCGACGCCGACGCAGCGGTGCACAGCGGTGGCGAAGGAGCCGGCGTCATGGCCGTACCCGAGCCCACCGGCGGCGCGCGCAAGCGGCCGCAGCTGGGGCAGGCGCAGGTTGGCGTCCACCGGCTCCGGGTGGGCGATCACGCCGGGGTTCAGCAGGTTGTCCGGATCGAAGATGCCCTTGACCTGGTTGAACAAACCGATGGCAGCCGGGGAGTACATGGCGGGCAGCAACTCGCCGCGCGCCCGGCCGTCGCCGTGCTCGCCGGACATCGAACCGCCGTGCCCGGCGACCAGCGCGGCGGCCTCGAACAAGAAGTCGCGGAACAGCTTCGGGTTGTCCGCCAGCGGGAAGTCCAGCCGGCAGTGCACGCAGCCGTCGCCGAAGTGGCCGTAGGCCAGCCCGTCGACGCCGAACCGGTCGAGCAGGGCGAAGAAATCTCGCAGATAGCCGCCGAGGCGCTCCGGCGGCACCGCGGCGTCCTCCCAGCCCGGCCAGGCCGGGGCGTTGCCGGGCGTCCGGCCGCCGAGCCCGGCGCCATCCTCGCGGATCCGCCACAGCCTGGCGGCCGCCGCACCCACCACGACGGTGGCAGTGCGTACCCCGGCGGCCCGCACCACCTCATGTGCGGCCGCGACGGCCGCTGCCTCGGTGTCGCCGCCGGTCTCGACGAACAGCCAGCCGCCGCCCTCAGGCAACTCCGGCACCGCGGCCGGCCCGCGGCGGGCGCGCAGCGTGTCCACCAACCGCGCGTCCATGCCTTCCAGCGCGAGCGGGCGCAGCGGCAACAACCCGGCGACCGCATCGGCCGCGGCCGGCATGTCCGGGTAACCCAGCACCGCCAATGCGGTGCACCTGGCCGACTCGACGAGCCGGACGGTGGCCTCGGTGATGACCGCCAGGCCGCCCTCGGTGCCGGACAGGAACCGGGCCAGGTTACCGCCATGCTCGGGCAGCAGGTGCTGCAGCGAGTAGCCGGACACCTGGCGGCCGAACCGGCCGAACTCCGGCCGGATCACCCCGAGGTTGGCCGAGACCAGCCCGGACAGCTCGGCGCCGATCGGATCGACCAGCTCGGACAGCCTGCCGGCGTCCAGCTGGCGGCCGTCGGCCAGCAGGACGGACAGCCGCTCGACGTTGTCGGCCGACTTGCCGTAGGCCAGCGCGTGCGCGCCACAGGCGTTGTTGCCGATCATGCCGCCGATCGTGCAGCGTGCCTGGGTGGACGGGTCCGGCCCGAATCGCAGCCCGTGCGGCGCAGCGGCGCGCTGCAGGTCGGCCAGGATCAGGCCCGGTTGCACCACAGCGGTCCGCGTGTCCGGGTCGATCGAGACGAGCCGGTTCAGGTGCCGGGAGAAGTCCAGCACGATGCCGGTGGAGACCGCGTTACCGGCGCACGAGGTGCCCGCACCGCGAGGCACCAGCGGAGTTCCGGTCTGCCGGGCCACCTGCAGCGCCAGCGCCACCTCCTCGGCGTGCCGGGGAAAGACGACCGCCTGCGGCACCAGCCGGTAGTTGGAGGCATCGGAGGAGTACTCGGCGCGGCGGCGGGTCGAGGCGTCGACCTCGGCGATCCCAGCGCGGCGCAGTTCCGCGGCCAGGGTCTCGGGATGCACCCCCCAATCTTGCCGTGCGCCGGCGCGGCGCGGCGTCCGGGTGCCTGATCCGGTCACCGGTCGGCCCAGGCGCCGCTTCGCTAACCTGTTCCGGTGAGCCCCGATTCAACCAGCCCCGACCGGACCAGCGCTGGACTCTGGCCCCGCGGTTTCCGGGTCTTCACCCTCGACGCCGGCATCGGCAACGACGGCCGGCACGACCTGGCAGTCGCGGTCTCCGACGTCGCGTGCACCAGCGCGGCGATGTACACCCGCTCCCGCTTCGCCGGGGCGAGCGTGCTGCTGAGCCGGACGGTGACGCAGCCGCAGGGCGTGGTGGTTGCATCTCGCAACGCGAACGTGGCCACCGGCGAGCAGGGCGCGCGCGATGCTGCCGAACTTGCGGACCTAGCCGAGCGCGGCACCGGTCGGGGCCCGCTGCTGGTCGCCTCCACCGGCGTGATCGGACGGCCGTACCCGATGCCGGTCATCCGGTCCCGGCTGCAGGCCGACTGGCCGGAGCCGGGCGACTGGGCCGACTTCGCTACCGCGATCATGACGACCGACACCCATCCCAAGCTGGTGCAGGCCAGTGTCGGCGGCGCGCGGATCGTCGGGGTGGCCAAGGGCGTCGGGATGATCGAGCCGAAC
The DNA here is from genome assembly GCA_036261575.1 of Jatrophihabitans sp. GTDB lineage: Bacteria > Actinomycetota > Actinomycetes > Mycobacteriales > Jatrophihabitantaceae > Jatrophihabitans_A. The sequence continues at coordinate 9,998 of DATAKO010000166.1, read as the reverse complement.
CTGGCCACCATGCTGACCTTCTTCGCCACCGATGCCGCGGTGCCCGCGGCCGAGCTGGCACAGATCTTCGGCCGGGTCGTGGACGTCAGCTTCAACGCGCTCAGCATCGACACCGACACCTCCACCAGCGACACCGCGGCCATCTTCGCCAACGGCGTGGCGGGTCCGGTGCCGCTGGCAGAATTCGAGCAGACGTTGCGGCAGCTGGCGATCGAGCTGGTCACCCAGATCGCGCGGGACGGCGAGGGCGCGAGCAAGCTCATCACGGTCACTGTCTCCGGCGGCCGGGACCGTGACCAGGCCCGCCGGGTGGCCAAGACGATCGTCAACTCCCCGCTGGTCAAGACGATGGTGCACGGTGCCGACCCGAACTGGGGCCGCGTGGTGATGGCGATCGGCAAGAACAGCGACGATCTCGACATCGAGCCGGACCGGGTGCGCGTGCAGCTGTGCGGGCGCGGGGTCTACCCGGACGTCCCGGGCGAGGAGCTGCTGGCGCAGCTGAGCCAGGCGATGCGGGGCGACTCGGTGGACATCGGCGTGGATCTCGGCATCGGGGACGGGGCCTTCACCGTCTACGGCTGTGACCTGACCGCCGGCTATGTCAGGATCAACGCCGAATACACCACCTGAGACGGCGGGTCCGCCTACCGCTGGCCCCGGTAACCGCGAACTCGCCGGGACCTCACCTACCGCTCACTATCCTGGCCCGGTGCGATTTCAGGCCGAGCTGCAGTCCGCGAACGGCAACGGCCGCTGGGTCGCCGTTCCGGCCGCCGTCCGCGCCGAGTTCAGCTCCGCGCGCGAGCCGGTGCGGGGCACCGTCAACGGGGTGCCCTACCGGTCGCGGCTGGCCGTGTACGGCGGTTACAGCTACCTCGGCTTCACCGCCGCCGTGCGCAAGCAGGCCGGCATCGAACTCGGCGACCTGCTCGACATCGAGATCGAGAGCGATCCGGAACCCCGCCGGGTGACGCTGCCCCCAGCGCTGGCCAAGGCGCTCGGCGCCGATGCCGAGGCCAAGGCGGCCTTCGACCGGCTGGCGTTCACGCACCGGCGGGAGTACGCCAGCTGGGTGGCCGATGCCAAGCGGGAAGCCACTCAGCAGCGCCGGGTGTCCCAGGTGCTGCAGCGGATCCTCGGCAGCGCCGATCAGCTGGCGAAGTAGGGACCGGGCGCGGCGCCCTCCAGCCCGTAGCGGACCGCGGCGCGCGCGGCGATCGGGCCGACCAGGTTGCCGGTGCCGTTGTAGCCGCCGCACGCGATCACGCCGGGCCGGACCTCGGCCACGATCGGACGGGCATCCGGGGTGTAACCGGCCGAGGCCGCCCACCGGTGCGTCACCCGCACCGGGCCACCGGCGAACCTGGCTGCGACCCGCTCGATCCAGCCCTGCACCACCGGCGTCGGCTCGGTGGACGGCGTCCACTCGCGAGCCTCGTCCTGATCCCGGCCCCCGCCCACGAACAGCCGGCCGGCGGCGTCCTGCTGCGCGTAGTCGTAGCCCCAGCGGCTGTACACCGGGCACGGCAGCCGGCCGGGCTGGACCGGCTCGGTGGCGGCCATCTGCAGCCGGGTGGTGCGCACCCGCCCGGCCAGCTCGGGCAGCACCAGCTCCAGCCTGCCGTCCACCGCAACCACCACCAGCCCGGCCGAAACCCGGCCGCCCGGCACCCTCACCGTTCCGGATTCGATCGATGTCGCCGGACTGTTCTCGAACAGCTGGGCCTGGCTGCGGTAGTGCTCGGCCAGCCCGAGCGCCCGCCGCGCCGGGTTCATCGCGGCGTCGTCGGGCAGGAACAGGCCCTCACCCAACGGGCCCTCGTACCACTGCGCGCGCAGGCCGTGGCGGCGCATCACCTCGAACTGCTCGTGGCAATCGGCCAATTCGCGATCGCGGTCGCCGGACTCATCCTGATCGGCCGGCTCGCCAGGCAGCCCGCTCAGCCGCAGCGAGCCGACCCGGCGGATCACCTGCTCGCCCAACAGGCCGGTCAGCGCATCGATCTCTGCCAGCGTCTGCCGGTACAGCGCCAGCGCGGTGTCCAGCCCCCAGCCGGCCGCGGCCTGGTGTACCGCGATCGCCGGACCCGCCAGCAGGAAGCCGCCGTTGCGTCCGGCCGCGCCCGCCGCCACCCGGCCGGCGTCGATCCCTACCACCGAAGCACCGCGCCGGACCACCTCGGCGATCGCGGCGAGGCCACTGCCACCGAGCCCGACCACGCAGACATCGGCGGTCACGTCGCCTTCCAGGACGGGCAAGCCGGGCCAGCCCGCCACCGCGGGGTCGATGTCCCAGCCGACCCCGGTGTTTCCCACCGGCATCTACTCGGCCCGCTGCGCCTTGCCCAGCACCACGACGCCGCTGTCGGAGACGTGGTAGCCCTTGCGCCGGTCGGCGTCCAGGTCGACGCCGATGTGCGCTCCCGGCGAGACCACCACGTTCTTGTCCAGAATGGCCCGGCGGATCACCGCGCCCTCGCCGATCTCGACACCGTCCATCAGCACCGAGCCTTCCACGTAGGCGCCGTTGCGCACCTTTACGTTAGGCGAGAGCACGCTGCTGCGCACCGTGGAGCCGGAGATGATCGCACCGGCACCGACGATCGATTCCTGCGCCAGGCCACCGTCGACGAACTTGGCCGGCGGCAGCTGCGGGTGATGGGTGTAGATCGGCCAGGCCGAGTTGTACAGGTTGAAGATGGGGTGCACGCTCACCAGGTCCATGTTGGCGTCGTAGTAGGCGTCCATCGTGCCCACGTCACGCCAGTAGCCCCGATCGCGATCCTCCGAGCCCGGCACGTCGTTGTTGCTGAAGTCGTACACCCAGGCCCGGTCCCGTTCCACCATCCACGGCATGATCGAACCGCCCATGTCGTGCACCGAGGTCGGGTCCTCGGCGTCGGCCCGCAACGCCTCGACGAGCGCCTCGGTGGTGAAGATGTAGTTGCCCATCGAGGCGAAGCTGACCTGCGGATCGTCGGGCAGGCCGGGCGGCTGTGCGGGCTTCTCCAGGAACTGCAGCACCTTGCCGTCGGCGGCCGCGTCGATGACCCCGAACTGGTCGGCGCTCTCCCGCGGCACCCGGATGCCGGCCACCGTGACACCGGCGCCGGAGTCGATGTGCTGCTCGAGCATCTGCTTGGGGTCCATCCGGTAGACGTGGTCGGCGCCGAAGACAACGATGTGGTCGGGCCGGTCGTCGGTGATCAGGTTCATCGACTGCAGGATGGCGTCGGCACTGCCGGTGTACCAGCGCGGCCCGAGCCGCTGCTGCGCCGGCACCGGTGTGACGTAGTTGCCCAGCACGGTCGACATCCGCCAGGTCTGGGTGATGTGCCGGTCCAGCGAGTGCGACTTGTACTGGGTCAACACGCAGATCCGCAGGAAGCCGGCATTGACCATGTTCGACAGCACGAAGTCGATCAGCCGGTAGTTGCCGCCGAAGGGCACCGCGGGCTTGGCCCGGTCAGCGGTGAGCGGCCACAGGCGCTTGCCTTCCCCGCCGGCCAGGACGATGCCGAGAACGCGCACAGGTGCAGCCATGGGGTCACCCTAACGCGGAGCCGATCACTGTCACAGCAGGCAATCTCGGCGCTAGGGTCTTCAGTCATGCGAGCCGCCCTGGTCAGTCGTGAGTACCCGCCGGAGGTCTACGGAGGCGCGGGGGTGCACATCGAGTTCCTGGCCCGGGAGCTGCGCCGGCTCATCGAGGTGCAGGTGCACGCCTTCGGCGCCGAGCGCGACGAACCCGGGGTGCACGCCTACCGGACGCCGCCGGGACTGTCCGGTGCGAATGCGGCACTGGCCACCATCGGCGTCGATGTCGAGATGGCGGCCCGGATCGGCGGGGCCGACGTGGTGCACTCGCACACCTGGTACGCCAATCTCGCCGGCCATTTGGCTGCCCTGCTCAACGACATCCCGCACGTGGTCACCGCGCACTCGCTGGAGCCGATGCGGCCGTGGAAGGCCGAGCAGCTCGGCGGCGGCTACCGGCTCTCGTCCTGGGCCGAGCGCACCGCGTACGAGGCCGCGGCTGCGGTGATCGCCGTCAGCACCGGGATGCGGTCCGACATCCTGACCGCCTACCCGGCGATCGACCCGTCGCGGGTGCACATCATTCCCAACGGCATCGACACCGAGCTGTACCTGCCGGTGCCCGGGCGCCAGACGCTGCTGCGCCACGGCCTGGACCCGGACCGCCCGATCGTGCTGTTCGTCGGCCGGATTACCCGGCAGAAGGGGGTCGCGCACCTGGTCCGGGCCGCGGCCAGGTTCGCGCCCGACGTGCAGCTGGCACTGTGCGCCGGCTCGCCGGACACCATCGAGCTGGCCGAGGAGATCACCGGCCTGGTCACCGAGCTGCAGCAAACGCGGGACGGCGTGGTGTGGATCCAGCAGATGCTGCCGCGAGAGGACCTGCTGGAGCTGCTGACCGCGGCGACCGTCTTCCTCTGCCCGTCGATCTACGAGCCGCAGGGCATCGTCAACCTGGAGGCGATGGCGTGCGAGACCGCCGTGGTGGCCTCCCGGGTAGGTGGCATCCCGGACGTGGTGGTGGAGGGCGAGACGGGCCTGCTGGTGGACTACTCGCCGGCGGCCACCGCCGAGTTCGAAGCGGGGCTGGCCGACGCGGTCAACCAGCTGATCGCCGATCCGCAGCGGGTGGCGGAAATGGGCCGGGCCGGCCGCCGCCGCGCGGTCGAGGCCTACGACTGGGCCGCCATCGCGCAGCGGACCGTCGAGCTGTACCGGTCGCTGCAGCGCTGAGCAGCCCGCTCAGCGGGCGGCGACCGACTCGAGGTAGCGGCCGAGCAGCCGGGCCCCGAAGCCGGTAGCCCCCTTGCTGAAGATGGCCCCGTCGGCGCTGGCCCGGGCCGGGCCGGCAATGTCCAGATGCGCCCACGCGACGTTGCCGGTGAACGGCTGCAGGAACAGCGCCGCCGTGATGGCGCCCGGGCCGCCCGGGTCGTTGCGCGAATCGGCCACCGGCGACTGCAGCTGGCTGGCGTACTCGTGCAGCAGCGGCATCCGCCACAGCCGCTCGCCGGAGTCGGCGGAGGCCGCCAGCAAGGCGGTGGCCAGCTCGTCGTCGTTGGCGAAGAAGCCGGCCGTCTCCACGCCGAGCGCCACCTTCATCGCACCGGTCAGGGTGGCCGCGTCGATGAGCACGTCCGGCTTGAGCTTGGCGACCGCGTACGCCAGCGCATCGGCCAGGATCAGCCGACCCTCGGCATCGGTGTTGCCGATCTCGGTGGTGCGACCGCCGTACTGGGTGATCACGTCGGACGGGCGCATCGCGGTGCCCGACACCGCGTTCTCCGCGGCCGGCACGAGCACCGTGACATCCACGCCCAGCTTCAGCATCGCCGCGTACTGCACCGCACCGAGCACGGCGGCACCGCCGCACATGTCGGTGTACATCATCCGCATGCCCTCGGCCGGCTTGATGTTCAGGCCGCCGGAATCGAAGGTGATGCCCTTGCCGACCAGCACCACGTGCCGCGGTTTGGCGCCACCTCGGGCCCGCTTGGCCCGGTACCGGACCTCGATCAGCCGCGGCGGGGTGGCCGAACCACCACCGACCGCCAGCACGCCACCGAAGCCGTTGTCGGCCAGCCACTGCTCGTCGTGCACGGTCACCGTGCAGCCGGCCGGGGTGAGCTGCTCGTCCGCCAGCTCGCCGAACCGGGCCGGGGTAAGCAGGTTGGCCGGGGTGTTGCCCAGGTCGCGGGCCCAGCCGCCGGCGTCGGCCGCCTCGTCACCGGCGGTCAGGCCGGCCCGGTCCAGGTCGCCTACCAGGTCGATGGTGTGCAGCTGATCCTCGGCATTGGCGGCCAGGGTGAAGGAGTAGCCGCCGAGCACCAGGCCCTCGGCCAGCGCGCGGCTGCGCTCGGCGTCCGGCGCGTCGATCGCGACGGCGAAATGCAGGCTGTCGTCCCTGGCCGAGATGCTCCGGCCGATGGCCACGCCGGCAACGCGCAGGTCCGCCGGGGTGCCCTCGCCGAGCCCGGCGATGAGCACCGTCGCCGGCACCGAGCCCGGCATCGGCAGCACATGCACCGCACCTGCGGCGGCGTCCGGCTCGAATTCGCTCACGTAGGCCGCTGCCGCCTGGGCCGCACCCACCGGCAGCACCGTGGTGGATACCTGATGCAGCTGCAGCTCGGCTCCGGCCAGGCCGATCACGGCGACGTCGACACTGCGTCGTCGTTGAGGAATCTGCAGCAGGATCAAGGCACTCTCCTTTGAGCGATCATCCGGTCCTCGCCCAGCGTAGGGCGCGCCGGAACACAGCTGAGCCCCAGCCTGCCGCGCGACGATGGCCTGCGGTGGCTGGGGCCCACGCGAGTGGGGCTAGCTGACGGCTCCGGACAGCGCCTCCGACAGCGCGCTCGCCTCGTCGGCGGACAGCTCTACCACCAGGCGGCCACCGCCCTCCAAGGGAACGCGCATGACCAAGCCACGTCCCTCCTTGGTGACCTCCAGCGGACCGTCACCCGTCCGCGGCTTCATCGCCGCCATGCCTGCCTCCTAGTGCGTTCGGTACAGCGTGAACACCGCTCGGGCTCACTGGCAGAGCCGACGGTGCTCGTCACATTGTCTCGCATCGAACATCGCGAGGCCAAAGCGGGCCGCGCATCGGGCCGCAGATCATCAGCCGGATCACTAGGCTGCAGGCATGGCTGATGTGCTGCTGCTCGAACGCGCCGAGGGTGTCGCGACCCTGACGATGAACCGGCCCGAGTCGATGAACTCGATGTCGGTCGAGCTGAAAGAGGCCCTGCTGGCCGCGGTGGCCGAGGTCGGCGAGGACGACTCGGTGCGGGCGGTGGTGCTGACCGGCACCGGTCGCGGCTTCTGTGTCGGGCAGGACCTGGCCGAGCACGTCGAGCTGCTGCAGCGTCCGGACGGGCCGCCGCTGTCCACCGTCGAGGAGCACTACAACCCGCTGGTGCTGGGCCTGACGTCACTGCCCAAGCCGGTCATCGCGGCCGTGAACGGCACTGCGGCCGGCGCGGGCGCCTCGCTCAGCTTCGCCTGCGATCTGCGGGTGGTGTCCACCGAGGCGAAGTTCCTGCTCGCCTTCGCCAACGTCGGACTGGGGCTGGACAGTGGCGCCTCCTGGACGCTGCCGCGGCTGATCGGCTTCGGCCGGGCGATGGAGCTTTCGCTGCTGGCCCAGCCCTTCACCGCTCAGCAGGCGGCCGAGTGGGGGCTGGTGACGCAGCTGGTGGCACCGGCAGAGGTGCTGCCGGCGGCACAGCAGCTGGCCGCCCGGCTCGCTGCCGGACCCACCGTGGCCTACGCCGCGATCAAGCAGCAGCTGCACTTCGCGGCCGGCCACGAGCTGGCCGACTCGCTGGCCAACGAGGCGGTGCAGCAGCAGCGCGCCGGCAGCAGCGCCGACCACAGCATGGCCACCATGGCGTTCGTGACCAAGCAGAAGCCGGTGTTCCAGGGTCGCTGAACCCCAGCGCGGCTAGCCGGTGGCACGCCAGCAGTAGCTGACGTGGTCATCGACGATGCCGACCGCCTGCATCGCCGCGTAGGCCGTGGTGGGGCCGACGAAGACCACACCGCGCCGCTTGAGCTCCTTGGCCAGCGCCGTCGACTCCGGCGTCACCGCGGGGATGTCTGTCATGGTGTGCGGGCGCCGGTGCTGCTCGGGCGCGAATGACCAGAGCAGCGCGGTCAGCCCCTCGGGGACGTTGGTCAGGATCGCCCGGGCATTGGTCATCGCCGCGTCGATCTTGGCCCGGTTGCGGACGATGCCCGCATCGGCCAGCAGCCGTTCCCGATCGCTGTCGTCGAAGCGGGCCACCTCCGCGATCCGGAAGCCGGCGAACGCGGCCCGGAAGTTCTCCCGCTTGCGCAGGATGGTCAGCCAGGACAGCCCGGACTGAAACCCCTCCAGGGTGAGCCGCTCGAACAGCTCGTCGTCGCCGCGTACCGGCACGCCCCATTCCTCGTCGTGGTAGCGGGCGTAGTCAGGCGTGCTGTCGCCCCAGTCGCAGCGCCGCCTAGCTGCGGTCATCGTCGGTCCGGGCAGCCGCATCGCGCGCCTCGACCGTGCCGGTGGCGGCGCGCTCGTCCTCGAACTCGGCAACCTCCGCCGCAGCTTCCTCGCCGAGCTCCCGCACCGCCCACTCCGGTTCGGGCGCGGGCTCGGTGACCGCGTCCGGCTCCAGCGGGTAGCCCTGCTGCTTGAGCCGCGCGATCTCCTCATCACGCACCACGATCTCGGCGGCGAGCCGGTCGATCAGCTCGTCCGTCTCGGCGAACCGGTAGCCGCGCAGGCTGACCGGGATGCGGACCCGGTCGAGATCGGCCAGCCGCATCCGGCGGTTCGCGGGCAGCTCCAGCGGCCGATCGTCGCGGACCGGGCTGACCGTCAGGCCTGCCGGCAGGAACGCGACGACCAGATAGAACAACACGGCCGCGACCACGAGCGCGAGCAACAGGTAGCCGAGCAGCAACATGCCCCGATCCTGGCACGGCCGCCCGGCATCCGCTTCACCCCAGGGTGTCGATCACCGCAAATGCCTCCTCGACCTCGCTCACCCGATGCAGGCTCTGCCAGGCCGCGGCGCGCACGAAGCCGCTGTCGATCATGCTCGTCAGCAGCTGCCACAGCGGCTCGTAGAAGCCCCACGGATCGAGCACGATCACCGGCTTGGTGTGCATGCCCAGCGAGAGCGAGGTCCACACCTCGAAGAACTCCTCGAGCGTGCCGATGCCGCCGGGCAGCACCAGGAAGCAGTCCGCCGCCTCATCCATCCGGGCCTTGCGCTCGCGCATGGTCTCCACCACCACCAGCTCGTCGGCCTCGTCGTCAGCAACCTCGAACCCGACGAGGTGCCGCGGAATCACCCCGAGCGTGTGGCCGCCGGCGGCCCGGACGGCGCCGGCCACCGCGCCCATCATGGATACCCGCCCACCGCCGGAGACCAGCCGGTGGCCGCCCTCGCCGATCCGGCGCCCGACCTCGCCGGCCAGCTGCAGGTAGCGGTCGTCGATGGCCAGCGAGGACGAGCAGAACACGCACACCGCCCGGCCGGTCACGGCGAGTCCTGCCGATCCTGCGCCGAGCGCTGCGCATCGGCCTCCTGGATGATCGAGACGACCTCGTCGACGCTGTCGGTGGTGCGGATCAGCTCCAGGTCGGCGGTGCTCGCCTTGCCCTGCGCGACCAGGGTGCTGCGGATCCACTGCAGCAGGCCGGACCAGTACTCGCTGCCGAACAGGATGACCGGGAACCGGGTCACCTTGCGGGTCTGCACCAGGGTGAGTGCCTCGAACATCTCATCCAGCGTGCCGAAGCCGCCCGGCATGATCACAAATGCCTGCGCGTACTTGACGAACATGGTCTTGCGAGCGAAGAAGTAGCGGAAGTTGATGCCCATGTCGACCCAGTCGTTGAGCCGGTTCTCGAAGGGCAGCTCGATGCCGAGGCCGACCGAGATGCCGCCGGCCTCGCTGGCCCCGCGGTTGGCTGCCTCCATGACGCCCGGACCGCCGCCGGTGATCACCGCGTAGCCGGCCACGGCCAGCGCGGCGCCGATCGCGCGCGCCTGCTGGTATTCCGGGTTGTCCGGCGCCGTCCGCGCCGATCCGAACACCGAGACCGCCTTGGGCAGCTCGGACAGCAGGCCGAAGCCCTCGACGAACTCAGCCTGGATCCGCAATACCCGCCATGGGTCCTGATGGACCCACCCGCTGTCACCCCGTTGATCAAGCAGCCGCTGATCAGTGGTTCCAGCCTGCACCTGCGCCCTTCGAAGTAGTACGGGGCCTCGCTGGTGTTCCCGTGGAACCTCCTGATTTCCGGGCATGTAGGCACATTATCGGGGTGCACTCGCCGTGATTCGACCAGTCTCGACCCAACCGTGCCGACGGTGAGCGTCGAGCGGCAACTTATCTGGATACTGCGTATCCGACTCGCCCAAGTCGCTGTGCATCCAGTCACTGGATCGGTAGGCATCCAGTTGCTG
>DATAKO010000162.1:0-25996 GCA_036261575.1 Jatrophihabitans sp. | reverse complement strand
ACATTGCGCAGTACGGATGGCTCCCGCGGCGCCCACTTCGAACACACCATCGCGGTGACCGAGGCGGGTCCGCGCGTGCTCACTGCCTTACCGGCGCAAACGTGACCGGACCACATGTGGATACCGGGACGCCAGCGGTCCCCATCTGCCTATCGAGGCTCGAGTCAGCTGGGGTGCAGCCCCGCAAATCCGGGCCCTCTGAACGTGCCCCCGGCAGGATTCGAACCTGCGACGCCCGGCTTAGGAGTCCGGCGCTCTATCCCCTGAGCTACGAGGGCGGGGTAGCAAGAGAACTCGCAAGAGAACTCCGACCGTTGGTCCCGCGGCGCCGTTGAGCCTAGTCCAACCCGCCGCAAGGCCAGCCGAGACTCCTGGTGGACCCGGTGCGCCGCACCGTGTGCGTCCACGGACCCAACAGCCGCCGCTCAGCGCGGAATCCCTCCAGCTGACACAGGCTTGCGGGATCAGTGCGGTCGTGGGCAGTGCGGTGGGTCAGCTCCGCCCCACGAAGCCGAAGCGAGATCATGCAACATGCACCGAAAGTCAAGTCCTGTTAGCGCTTGACAGGGTGTGATTTTAACCACTGACGTATCGCTGTCCTGGTCGGTGCCGATGGGGGCGGTCAGCCGGCCGGGTGCGTTGGAGCGCTCGTAGTCGCTGACCGAATCCGGGTGCTTTAGCGATGCCGTGTGCTCCCGCTTTCCTGGGCCGCCCCAATATCCGCGGGGGGCAACATGCCCGAGCACCGAATGGCAGACCGTCGTTTGCATCGCCGCACCTTGGCGATCGCGTCTCCAGCACGGGGTAGGAAAGTGACGGCCGTACTGGCCGCGGCCGCACTGTCCGTGATCGGCGTCGTCGTGACCGCGCAAGCGGCGGCAGGCGCACCACCATCCGGGTACGTACCGATGAGCGCGCTGATCAACGGCGATTCGGTCACCACGTCAGACGGCATCACAGACAGCTCGAACAACCCGATCAGCCTCGAGCAGTACGCTGCGCAGCGCGCCGGCTACACCGTCACGGTCGTCACCGGCACGCAGTGGGATGCGATGACCGCAGCAGATTTCGCCAAGTACCAGGTGCTGATCATCGGCGACCCGGACTGCTCCAACATCCCGACCTCGGTCACGGACAACGCCGCTACTTGGTCGTCCGTCGTGATGGGAACCTCCGGGCAGAACACCGCGGTCGGCAACCGGACCATCGTCGGCACCGATCCTGAGTTCCACTTCGCCAGCGGTGGCGGCGGCGCGGCCCCGACGGATCCGTCCAACCCTGCCACAGCCGGTGCCGAGCACCTCGTGCAGAGCGGAATTACCTATGCCGGTGGGGTTTCCGGCGCTACCGGCGTCTATTTCGACACCACCTGCGGCGACAATGCCAACGCAACCGAGACGGCGGTGCTCAATTCGCTGAGTGCAGCGGGTACCGGCTTCAGCGAGAACGCCTCGCCGCCGTGCGGAGGAAGCGTGCAGCTCATCGCCTCCAACCCGGTCTTCGCCTCGCTGACCGACAACGACATTCAGGGTTGGGGCTGTTCGGACCACACGACCTACCCGACCTACCCGACCGACTGGCAGCCGCTGGCGGTGGCTACCGACACACCGACGCATCCCACGTGCGGCACCGACCCGATCACCAACACCACCGCGTGTGGTGAGGCCTACGTCCTGGTCGCCGGGCAGGGCATCGTGGTGACCGCGCCGAACCTCTCCTTGACCCCGGCCACCGGATCCGACCCGGTTGGCGGCTCACACACCGTCACCGCAACCGTGACCCAATCGGGTTCACCCCTGAGCGGTCAGGCAGTTGCCTTCCAAGTGACCGGCCAGAACGCCGGCGTCAGCGGAACCTGTGCACCGACGACCTGCCTGACCGACAGCAACGGCCAAGTCACCTTCACCTATCAGGACACCAACGGTGCCGGCAATGACACGATCAACGCCAGCACGACGATCGCCGGAAGCACTCAGCACGCCACCGCGGCCGAGACGTGGACCGGCTCGGCCAATCACGCTCCGGTGGCCAACAACGCCACAGTGAGCACACCCCAGGACACGCCTGTCGGGGTAACCCTGACGGCGACGGATGCGGACAGCAACCCGCTCACCTACTCCGTGGTGACGGGCCCCGCGCATGGCACGCTGTCGGGCACGGCACCGAGCCTGACCTACACGCCGAACTCGGGCTACACCGGCCCGGACTCGTTCACCTTCAAGGCGAACGACGGCACCGCTGACTCCAACGTGGCGACCGTCTCGATCACGGTCACGCCGGTCTCCGGCGCCTGCACCGCGACGCCACCGTCGCTGGACGCCTCGGTATCCGCGAACCGCAGAACCGCCGGCAGCATGCTCGTCTCACCGGTGCTGACCACGTCGGCCGGCGGGGAGCTCGTCCTCGCCTTCGTGCAAGCGGACGGCCCGCGGGCTCCCACACAGAAAGTCAGCTCGGTGACCGGAGCGGGCCTGACCTGGTCCCTCGCTGCACGCTCCAACGCGACCTGGGGTACCGCCGAGGTCTGGCAGGCCTACGCAAGCTCGGTGGTGACCGGCAAGATCACCGCGAAGCTGGCCAAGTCCGGTTGGGACGGCTCGATCACGGTCGCCGCGTTCAAGGGAGCCGCAGCTCATACCGGCGCGACAGCGGTCGGGGCCGGTAAGTACGGCACGCCCAAGGCGACGCTCACCCCGAATGCCTGCGGCTCGCTGGTGTGGGCATCGGCGCACGATTGGACGTACGACACGGTCCCGGTTCCGGTGACCGGGCAGACCCTGGTCCACTCGTTCATCGATCACCGGGTGCGTGACTCCTTCTGGACCCAGCAGGTCAGCGCACCTACCGAGGCCGGAAAGGCGGTAACGGTCGCCGACTCCGCGCCGAGGTGCGACCGGTGGATGATGGCCGCAGTGGAGATTCCCGCCGCCAGCTAGCAGGAAGTTTGTGGTCCTCCACCCGTCACGCGCGGGTGGAGGACCCCGCCCGCGGCCGGTCCGCGCCTCTTCCCGCCTGGGCAGCCGGTCGGCTCACCGGGCAAAGACGCCGAGCGCGTCCGGCACCGGCCGATCGCCTTCGTAGCGATATGGATGGACGGTCAGCTGTACCGGACCCGTGGTGCGCACGGTCATCACGGTGGAGCCGCCGCCGTCAAGCATGGCTGCCGAGGCCACGCCGATACCGCGCATCAGCGCGTTCGATTCGCGCATCGTCAGGCCCTGCCCGGAGGCCGCCACGAGCACGGCGGTACGTCCGCCCGGCAGGATCCCGAACAAGGTGCGCGGCGTTGCCACATCGAAGCCGCACGCCGATCCGAGGATGTGGCCGCCGGTGATGGTCGGCCTGCCGACGCCGAGTGCGCCGTTCACATGCCGCAGGTCAGGCGCCTGAGCAGCGACGAAGCGTGCCACCGTCGTGCCGACGTGCCAGCCGGCAGCGACCAGGCGCCCGTTGCCATTGCCTTGCGCTACCACCCGAAAGCCACCGGCGGGGATCGCCACGGTGCTCACACCGGGTACGACCGAGATCACCCTGCCGCCGGCCACCGTGTACGAGGTCGCGGGTTGCGGCTGCCAGCGCATAGACCCCAGCAGCGCCGGCGCACCCCAGCGCGAGTCGAAGACGGACAGCCCGTCCACCGCTGGCCGGGCACTGTTGTAGGCCTGCGCGTCCACCACGATGGTGTGCGTCGGTGAGGGTCGCGAATGCAGCGCGATCGACAGCTTCACCTGGCTGATCAGCGGGTTGCGGTGATCATCGATGACGATTGCCGGCTGGTAGTACGAGGTGCCCTTGACGGGGATGCCGCCGGGGGCGACCTCGACTCCGTCGGCGCCGTAGATGGTGAAGAAGTCGCCGTTGGTGGCCGACAGGGCCGGTCCCATCATGCTGCGGACCTGCTGCCGCTGTGTCACCGTCCGCCCCAGCACGGGCAGCACGGCGGTGTGCAGCAGATCAGCGGAGGAGATGAAGATGGGGGACCGGCCTGGCCGGAGGAATTCCCGCACGATGTTGCCGGGCCGGCTGTACACCGTCACCACCCGAGCACCGGTCAGCGGGCTCGTCGCAGTGCTGCAGGCGTCTGGCCCGCTCGCCGCGGTAGCTGCATTCCCCGACAGAACGGCGGTCGCTGTCGCGGCAACGATGATGAGCGCCAGCACTCGCCGGCCATGAGGTGGCTGCGGCCGGAAGGGGGCGTGGTGCGTCATGGCGTCGGCGCTCTTTCGCGGTACGTGACAAGGTCCGGGGCACGGCTCACGGTCACGGCGAAAGCCGCCTCGAATGACGGCATGGCTCACCGCCGAGACCGCCTGCGTGCAGGCAGCGGTGGCTGTGATTGTTCTGCCGGGATGTCGAGATCAGCCCAGTGCGAGCGGTGTTGACGCATCGGTCTTGGGTTGACCTGGTCTAGGACTACGTCGGCGCGTAGCGCCGCCACTTGAGGCACGGCGGCGGATCACCGGTTCAATGCCGCACGATCACCCGATCTGGCTTGCGGAAAACCAGCCCGACCGGCTGGGTCGAGCGTGCTTGATCCAGTTCGGCCGAGGGCCACTGCCGCGCGATCCGCTGCAGCACCGTCCGGGTCTGCAGCCGCGTCAGGTGCGCGCCCAGGCAGAAGTGCGGGCCGGCCGCCAGCGCCAGGTTGCGATGCGAGTTCTGCCGGGACAGGTCGAAGCGGTCAGGTTCGCTGAACACAGCCGGGTCCCGGTTGGCTGCCGCCAGCGAGACGATCACCAGTGAACCGGAGGCAATTTTCACGCCGCCCAGATCCACGTCGCGGGTGGCGTAACGGTCGACCCGGGTCGCGGCCGGCTCCAACCGCAGCGACTCCTCGACGGCCACGTCGATCAGGCCCGGCTCCGCGCTGACCCGAGCCAGCCCCGCCGGCTCGGCGAGCAGATGCCACACCGCGAGCGCGATCATCCCCTCCGTCGTCTCGATTCCGCCGAACAGCAGGATCCCGGCATTGGCCACTGCCTCATCCAGAGACAGCCCGTTCGAAGTGACCAGTGCCCGGTGCTGGCGGAAGGCCCGGGCCAACTCGTCGCTGAGCGCGGAATGTGCCGCGACCGCGTCTTGGCCGGCAGGCTGACCCACGCTGAGCCGATTCACCCCAGCCGCCAGCTGGGCGTACCAGTCCAGCAGCATCGCGGGTTGCAGCCGCGCCAGGCCGAGAACCCGCGCCATCACCGCCACCGCCAGCGGCCCCGCGATCGCTCGCCGCACCTCCGTCGGCGAGGACGCCCCATCCATCAGTCGGTCGAGGGTGCCCTCGATGAATCCGGCGAATTGCGACCGGATCTGAGCCGGCTTGAACGCCCCGGCGAAGGCTGCCCGGAACCGGGCGTGCGCTGCCCCGTCCGTCGAGAGCATGGACGGCCCGAACAGCTGACCGGTCGAGAACCGCGGATCGTCCACGGTGAAGGTTGCCGCATCCCGCAATACCGAGGCCGCCAGGTGGTAGCCGGTGACCACCCAGCCCTGCAGCGCCGGCACCCACGCCACCGGTGCCTGCGCCCGCAGCAGATGCCAGTGCGGATGCGGATCGTCGGTCAGATCCTCGACGGTCACCTCATCAGCTGCGGCCATCGCCCCAGGCTAACGAGATCGGCGGACGGATCAGCCGACTGCGATGGGTCGCGTCCCGAACAGAGCGTCCGCCGGCCGCGGCCTGGAGAACAGGTAGCCCTGCCCGTTCTCCACCGACAGGGCCCGCAAACCGTCGGCTTGCGCGTCGTGCTCGATGCCCTCGGCCACCACGGTCAACCCGAAGGCATGCGCGGCCGCCACGATCAGCCGCACCAGCTCGGCGTGGGCGGGCTCGGTCGAGGCGACGAAGCTGCGATCGATCTTCAGGCTGTCGACCGGCAGCCGGGGCAGCTGTCCGATCGAGGTGAACCCGGTACCGAAATCGTCAATGGCGATCTGCACACCCAACTCTCGAATCGCGCTCATGTTGCGGGTCGCCATCGGGTCGTCCACCAGTACCGTCTCGGTGATCTCGACGATCAGCCGGTTCGGAGCCAGCTGCGCGACAGCCAGTGCGGCCTGCACATCGAGGACGAAGTCGGTACTGGCCACATGACGTCCGGAGATGTTCACCGACACCGTCAACTGCTCGTCCACCACCCCATCCTGCTGCCAGCGCGCGAGCTGCCCGCATGCCTCGGCGAGCACCCAGCGGCCGATGTCGTTCACCAGCGGGGACTGCTCGGCCACCGGGATGAACTCGACCGGAGGCACCATCCCGAATCCTGGCCGCTCCCATCGGATCAGTGCCTCCAGGCCGTCTACCGCGCCGGTCAGCAGGTTCACCACCGGCTGGTAGTGCAGCAGGAACTCATTTGCCGCCAGGCCGGCTCGGATCGCGGACTCCAGCTCGGCGCGTTCGCGCAGCTGAGTGCGCAGCACGTCGTCGAACACCTCGACCCGGTCTCGGCCGGCATTCTTGGCGCGGTAGGCGGCCGCGTCCGCTTCCTGTAACAGATGATCGGCATCCACCGACCCGTCCCGGCAGAACGCCAGACCGACGCTCGCCCCGATCCGTACCTCGCGCTCGCCCACCGTGACGGGGTGTGCCGTCAGCGACACGATCCGTTCTGCCAGCGCGACGGTATCCGCCTCGTCGCTGATGCCTTCGAGCAGCACGATGAACTCGTCGCCGCCCAGTCGGGCCACGATGTCGCCCTCGCGCACGGCCGAGCGCATCCGGTGCGCGGCCGCCCGCAACACCTCGTCACCGGCCGCGTGCCCGTGCGTGTCGTTGACCGCCTTGAACCGGTCCAGATCGATGAACATCAGTGCCGTCTTCGTGTTGGCACGCTGCGCGCGATGCAGCGCCTGCTCGATCAGGACCATCGCCTGCGCGCGGTTGGGCAGCTCGGTCAGAGCATCGTGAGAGGCCCGGTGCGCCAGCTCGCCCTTTGCCAACTCCCTCTCGTTTATGGCCGAAACGATCGTCTCCACCGAGGAGTGGACGACCTCTCCGAGCGGCCCGGGCAACGACGTCTGCAGCACCGGGCTGTTCAGCTCGCCGGCTGCTACTGCCGCTGCCTGGGCCTGGATGTTGCGCAGGCTGGCGACGGTGCTCTCCAGCGCCATTGCGACCGTGCGCACCTCGTACGGGCCGCCGGCGTGCACGTCGATCAGCTCGCCCTGGCTGATCTGCTTGGCCTGCGCTGCCAGCGACTGCAGCGGCCGGCTCACTGATCGCTGTACCAGAGTCAGTCCCGCGACGCTCAGCGCCAACAGGATCAGGCAGGCGAGCACGATCCAGAGCAGATCCAGATTTGCGCGCTGGTGCTGGGCGTTGCCCGCCGCCAGCGCGCGGTCGACCGATCCTGCCAGCAGCCCGGCGAAGAGCTGGTTGCGCATCCCGTCCTCGTTCACCAGCATCAGCAGCCGCGGCATGGCTACCGGGCGAGGGGCGAGCGCATCGGCGGCCAGGTAGTCGTCGTACGACCGAACCTGCGGATGCGCCATGGCCTGCTGCCAGGCCTGCGCGGCGACCGGCGACCCGCGGCCCAGCAGCGTGCTCACCGCGCTGGCGTAATCGGCCCAGTTCGTGGTCCAGTCCCGCTGCAGCTCACCCTTGTTCGCCGCCGGGATGTTGAACTTGGTGGAGCAGAACAGCAGGATCTCCTCAGCACCCACCTGGGTGGCGTGCGCGGTAAGGTCCAGATCCTGCAATGCCTGTGCCGCCGCCGGCGACAACCCCGACCGGTCCGCCATCCTGATCTGGGTGTTCTCGATTCCGGTGACCGTGCTGAGCAGCTGTTCCGGCCCGGTCAGACCGTCCTGCAGGCTCTTGGCGGTATCGATCTCGGTGCGCACCGCGGTCAGCTGCTGGCGCAGGGTGGCCCCTGCCGCCGCCATGCCGGGGCGGGCGGACAGCCTGGCCAGCGCGGCGCTCGTGGTGGCCCGCAGCTCCGGCAGCTGGCCGACGATGCTCAGCGCCTGCGCGAGCTGCGCCGGGCTCAGCCTGGTCTCGATCAGCCCGGGCTGGCGAGCCACCGCCGCCGCGAACGCCGGTACCACCTCCTGCTCGAAGGCGGACCTGACCGCGTCGGCGGCCGCCGCGTTGCGAATCCGGCTCTCGGCATTGCGCGCGGCATCAGCGCTGTTGATCCGGCTCGTCACCTGCGCACCAGCGGCGAGCAGCATGCCCAGCACCGGGATCAGGATCAAGATGATCAGACGGCCGCGTAGCCGCCCGCCGGTTCGGAGCAGGGAACGCAGCTTGTTGGTCACGGACCATCCCATCGACCAGCGTTCAATGCGGATTAGCCCCAAGGTCACCAGGCTGAGGGTCGGTAGTCCTTCAGGAACACGCCGTATAGATCGGTGCCGGCCTCGCCCTGCACGATCGGGTCGTAGACCCGCGCCGCGCCGTCGACAAGATCCAGTGGTGCGTGGAAACCCTCGTCAGCGAGTCTGGCCTTGGTCGGGTGCGGTCGCTCGTCAGTGATCCAGCCGGTGTCGACGCTGGTCATCAGGATGCCATCGGTGAACAGGTCGGCGGCCGAGGTGCGGGTCAGCATGTTCAGGGCGGCCTTGGCCATGTTCGTGTGCGGATGGCCGGCACCCTTGTACCGGCGGCCGAACACGCCCTCCATCGCGGACACATTCACCACGTAGGTGCGCCTGGCCGGCGAGGCGGCCAGCGCCGGCCGCAGCCGGCTGATCAGGATGAACGGTGCACTGGCGTTGCACAGCTGGACCTCGAGCATCTCCAGCGGATCCACCTCGTGCACCCGGTGGGTCCAGCTGTTGTCCGGGTGCAGGTCGGGCACCAGACCTCCGGCGTCGATGGCGGTGCCGGCGGCCACCCGAGCCAGCGACGCTGAACCCGCCTGCATCGAAAGCCGGGTCAGCTCCGCCCCGGCAAGGCTGACCGGGTGCAGCTCGCTGGCCCGGCCGAAGCGCACCACCTCGGGCAGCGGCCCGGACGGCAGCGCCTCCGACTCCGCAGCCAGCAACGGTGCGTACGCCCCCGGCGAGCGCCGCACCGTCTGCGCCGCGTTGTTGATCAGGATGTCCAGGCTTCCGCGCTCAGCGATCGAATCGGCCAGCGCCACCACCTGGGCCGGATCGCGCAGGTCGATGCCGACGATCCGCAGGCGATGCAGCCACTGCGCGCTGTCGGGCAGCGCGGCGAACCGGCGTGCCGCGTCATGCGGAAAGCGGGTGGTGATTGTGGTCTCGGCGCCGTCGCGCAGCAACCGCAGCGCGATGTACATGCCGATCTTGGCGCGGCCACCGGTGAGCAGCGCGCGGCGGCCGGTCAGGTCGGTGCGCGCGTCCCGCTTGGCGTGGCTGAGGGCGGCGCACTCGGGGCAGAGCTGGTGGTAGAACGCGTCCACCTGGTGATAGCGCGCCTTGCAGATGTAGCAAGCCTGGGCGTTGATGAAGTGGCCCGCGGTGCTGCCGGGGGCGCGGCTGCTCAGCGGCAGGCCCGCCGTCTCGTCGTCGATCCGGTCCGGCGCGCCGGTTGCGGTCGTGGCGACCACGGCTCGATCGGCGGCCAGGATGGCCTGGCGCGCCTCGTTGCGCCGCATCCGCTTGGCGGCCTTGAACATGCCGGAACTTGCCTGGCGAACGGCGATGAAGTCCGGATGATCGGCCGGCACCGCGTGAATCCGGGCCAGCACTGACAGGCAGGTGGCGAGCTCCTCGCGGGTGATCGGGGCGGCGACCGGCGGGGTGGCCTCGTCGATCGGCGGCAGCGCACACGTCCGCTCGTCCTGCATGGTCATCTGCTTGCTGCCCTGTTCCTGCGCACTCGGCTCGGCGCTCCGGGGCGAGAGTCTAGATTCCCCGCCCCGGAGAGCCGAAATCCTGCCGCCGGCGACGGTCGCTCAGACCGTGCTGACCACGTCGTCGAAGTCCAGCCGCGGGAGCCGGTCGAACCAGGCGCCTTCGGCAGCGGGGCGCCCGATGTTGACCACGGCCAGCACCTTGTGCTCGCCGTCGGGGAAGAAATCGGCGTTGATGGCCTCCGCGTCGAAGCCGGTCATCGGCCCGGCGGCCAGGCCTGCCGCGCGCACGCCGAGGATGAAGTAGCCCACCTGCAGCGCGGCGTTGAACTTCGCGGTCTGCTCGCGCGCGGCGACATCACCGGTGAACAGGTCGCGTGCACCGGGGAAGTGCGGAAAGACCCGCGGCAGCTCGTCGTGGAAGTTCACGTCGGCGGCGAGGATCACCGTGACCGGCGCGACGGCGGTCTTGGCCCGGTTGCCCTCGCTGAGGTGTGAGACCAGGCGCGCCCGGCCTTCCTCCGAACGCACTACCACCGCGCGCAACGGCTGCTGGTTCATCGCGGTCGGCGCATACTTGATCAGGTCGTAGATGGCACGCAACTGCTCGTCGGAGACGGGCTCGTCGGTGAACTTGTTCGCGGTGCGGGCGCTGCGGAACAACAGCTCCTGCGCCTCCGGGGCCAGCTCGAGCTCGGCGGTCTGGCTGGCTACGGCTGCGGTCATGATCGGTTCTCCTTGCTCGTGAGACTCCCTACCTCCCCGACAAGATGATTGCACTCTCAACTATTCCGGGGCTGGTCGTGATCGGCGCCACGCGGGCGGGGTCCGTGGCCGGGGATTGCCGGCTGGCCTCACGGACCGAAGCCGGTGAGTGCCTGCGGCGCCTCGGCGCGGCCGCCGGGGAGCGGGTGCTGGCCGTAGGCTGGCCGGGTGGAATTGACGCACACAGACGCCACCGGTGCGGCCCGGATGGTGGATGTCTCCGGCAAGCAGGTCGGCGTCCGCGAGGCGACCGCGTCCGCGGTGTTCCGGACCACCCCCGAAGTGATCGCGCTGCTGCGGGCCGACGACCTGCCCAAGGGCGATGCGCTGGCGGTGGCCCGCATCGCCGGCATCGCGGCGGCCAAGCGCACTCCGGAGCTGATACCGCTGTGCCATCCGGTGGCGATCCACGGTGTGGTCGTCGAGCTGGAACTCACCGCCGACAGCGTGCTGATCTCGGCCACAGTGCGCACCGCCGACCGAACCGGGGTCGAGATGGAGGCGCTCACCAGCGTGGCGGCAGCCGGTTTGACCCTGTACGACATGGTGAAGGCGGTCGATCGGTCAGCCGTGCTGACCGACGTACAGCTGGACCACAAGGCCGGCGGCCGGCGCGGCGAATGGCAGCGCGCGTGACTGCGCCGGCGGCTGTCATCACCTGCTCGAACCGGTCCGCCGCGGGCGAGCGGGCCGACGATTCCGGCGCGCTGCTGGCCGAGGCGGTCGCCGGCTGGGGTTTCAGCCTGCTGTCGCAGCAGATCGTGCCTGACGAGGTGTCGGCCATCCAGGCGGCGGTGCGTGCCGCGGTGGCAGGCGGGGCGCGGCTGGTGCTCACCACCGGGGGTACCGGTATCAGTCCCACCGACGTGACACCGGAGGCGGTTCTTCCCCTGCTGGACAGGGAAATCCCGGGGATTGCCGAGAGGCTGCGGGCCGCCGCGGCCGACCGGGTACCGACCTCGGTGCTGTCCCGGGGCGTCTCCGGTCTGGTGGGTCAAGCGCTGGTCGTGACGCTGCCGGGCTCGCCGGGCGGCGTCCGGGACGGCATCGCCGTGCTGGCGCCGCTGGTCAGCCACGTGCTGGACCAGCTGGACGGGGCCGATCACCGTCCTGGCGGTGGCGTGTGAGTGGCTCGGGTGCTGACCGATCTGGCAAGGTGCGGTTGGCTGAGGTCTCCGCGGAACCGCTGGATCTGGCCGCGCATCTGGCGGCCGTTCGCTCAGCCGGCGCCGGTGCCGAGGTCAGCTTCTGCGGGGTGGTGCGCGATCACGACCACGGCCGGACCGTCACCGAGCTGGAGTACTCCGGCTACCCGACCGCGGCGGCGGTGCTGGCCGAGGTGGCTGCCGAGATTGCGCAGGACGCGCACATCATCGCGGTCGCGGTAAGCCACCGGATCGGCCCGCTGCAGGTCGGCGACGTGGCGTTGGTCGCCGCAGTCTCGGCGGCCCACCGCGGAGATGCGTTTGCCGGCTGCCAACGGCTGGTGGACGAGGCCAAGGCCCGGCTGCCGATCTGGAAGCGGCAGGTCTTCGACGACGGCAGCGACGAGTGGGTGAATTGCCCCTAGCCGACCCGCACCCCGGGCTGCCTGGTGATTTCCTTCCACGTGACGGGGAGCTGCGATCACCCGCCGGCGAAGGGCGGCAGCACGTCGACGACCGCACCCGGCTGCAAGCGCTGTCCGGGCGTGCTCGCCACCGTGTCCACCAAGATCGAGCTGGCCGCGAGCACTCGAGCCAGCGCCGGACTTCGGTCGCTGAGTTGGGCCAGCAACCCTGCCACATCCGCAGCGTGCACCCGTTCGCTGTCGCGTCCGGCGACGCGGCGTGCACCGGCCCAGTACCGCACGGTGACCGGGCCGGTGCTTGCCGAGGATTGTGGTGGCTGCACTCGCTGAGGTTCAGGAACCGTCGGTGCGTTCAGCTGCGCGCTCCGCCGTATCCGCGACCTTGTCAGCAACGGTGTCCGCTGTTGCCGCGGACGCCTGTGCGGCAGCGTCTGCCGACTTCTCAGCGGCGTCCGCGACGTTGGCGGCCGCCCCGGAGACCTTGTCTGCTGCGGTGTCGGCCGCCTGTGCGACCTTGTCCGCCGGAGCACCGGCCGCGCCACCTCCGATCCTGTCCGCGGCCGTGTGCGTGACGTCCTGAACCTTGTCGATCTGCTCGGCGAACCGTCCTTTGGTCGCCTTGTCCAGGCTGTCGGCTGCCTTGTCCACGCCTTGGCTCACTGCCGGTGCGGCCTTGCTGGCCAGCTCTGTCGCCCGTTCCTTGGCCTGCTCGGCCAGCGGGCCCGCTTTCTCCTTGGCTTCGCTGGCCAGTTCACTGGCCTTCTGTGCGGCCTGTTCGGCCAGTGGGGCCGCCTTCTCCTTGGCCTGATCGGCCAACCTCTTGAGCTTGTCGAACATCGCCATGGTGCCTCCTCGTGGGTCTGCCGGCCCGCGCGGCACACTGGAGCCATGGCCGCATCGGACGACAAATCGCGCGAACATCTCGACGATTCCGCCGAGTTACCATCATCGTCTGCTTCGGGGGCCGAACGCCAGTCCGGTGGCGACACTTCCGCCGCCGAGCGCCCGGTGCTGCCGCAGCGATCAACCGACGAGACCGACCTCGGCTGGGGCGATCGGGCCGGTGGCTACGACGACGACTGGTACCTGAGCGAGCGCCCGCCGCACCACGGCTGACCGGGCCGCGCTGCCGCACGACCGGTGCACCCCCGCGGCAGCGGGCGAGGTGCTCGAACGGCTGAGCAAGCGCCCGACGGCGACCGGCCGATATTCACCGCCTGGATGACTACAGTGTGGTCGGATTCTGCGGCGTGGGCCCCGCAGTGCCGTCGGATGGCCGGGCGCCCAGCGCGTCCCGGATCTCACGCAGCAACAGGATGTCCTCCGGCACGGCAACCGGCTCGGGCTCGATGCCGCGGGCCCGCAGCGCCTGGATCTTCTGCATCGGAACCACGAAGATGAAGTAGACGACGGCAGCGGTGATCAGGAAGACGATGACCGCGTTGATGATCGCGGAAATGTCGATGAAGGTCGTCTTGGACAGGTTGCCGCCGCGCAGGCTGAAACCCCAACCCTTGGCCGAGGCGCCGGGGAAAGCCGCGATGATGGGCTTGATGATCGCGCTGGTGAACGAGCTCACCAGCGCGGTGAACGCGGTTCCGATCACGACCGCAATCGCCAGATCGACCACGTTGCCGCGCATGATGAAATCCCTGAAACCCTTGATCATCGGGTACTCCATTCGTTGAGGCGGATGAATGAATTCCTGCACCGCACACGATCAGGGCGGCTGAACAAGGGTAGCGAGAAATGCGTTGCCGGCGCGCGAAGTGAGGCTGGCAATCACTGGTCTCGGTGCGGCCACCACCAGGGCCGCGGAGGCCTGCCCCGAGCCGTTGTCAGGGGCAGGTAACACGCTCAGCACGAGCACGCCGCTGGCGGCAGGTGTGGCCGCGGCCGGCGTGCGGACCGCGCTGCCGTCGATGATGGCATCCGGCTGCGCGGGATAGAGGTCCACGTAACTGCCGGGCCGGAGGATGGACACCTCGTGTGCGTCGCTCAGGCTCACCGTGGTGGCGGCATGCCCGGCCGCCAGTGCGCGGGCCATCGCAGGTTGCATCAGTGCGGCCGCCGTCACCGGCAGGCCGGCCTCGACCGGGCTGGCCAGTCGTTGGCCCACGACCTGGGAGACCGACCGCGCCGCGGTGGCCGGCACGGAGGCCGCCGGCCAGTGAGCCTCGCGCACATCAGCCGCCTGCAACGTGTGGCCGGCGGCCACCGGATGGCTGGCCACGACTACCGGCGTCAGCCGGACCGAGCCGGCGTGGCTACTGAGCAGGCTGCCGGCGGCGCCCAGCAGGCATGCCATGGCAGCGGCACGGCGAGGCCAACCGGACAGGAAGCTGAGCAACTGCGAGCGCGTCATGACAGCAGCGTGGCCTCACCAGGGCTGCGCCGGACACGGTCGAGCTGATCTGTGGATGACCGCGGGGGCTATCCACAGATCGCGAGGATCAGCTTGCCGCCGCAGCAGCCGGCTTAGGTTGGGAGCTGCCGGATCCCGAATCGGACTTGCCAGCCCCCGAGGAGTTGGAACCGGCGTTGCTGGCGGCACCGGCTGAGCTGGCGCCGTCCTTGGCGGCGGAGGTCGATGGGGATGAGTCGCCAGCGCTGCTCGACGAGCCGGCGCGGCTGTCGGTGCGGTAGAAGCCGGAGCCCTTGAACACCACGCCGACGGAGCCGTAGACCTTGCGCACCCGGCCGGAGCAGTCCGGGCAGTCGGTGATGGCAGCGTCGCTGAAGGACTGAACCCGCTCGAAGTTCAGCCCGCACGCATCGTTGGTGCACGCGTATTGGTAGGTAGGCATTGCGGTCGATCCATTCTGCTGCGTCGTCACGGCCGGAGCAGCCACGGCTAGCACTCTACCGGCAAGACTGCTAACCATGGTGCGGCATCGGCTGTTCCCGCGTCCAGCCGCTCAGCCGGCGGCATCCCCGTCACCGCCCGCCTCGGGGGGTACCCGCAGCGGCAAATCCAGCCAACCGTCCGGCGTGACGACGGCTTGAACTGGCTGATCCCACTGCTCGGTCGGCACCGAGGCGAGCAGTTCGTCGGCGAACAGCAGCGCTGCGGTCAGCGCGGTCGGCGAGGCACGCCTCAATGCCCGATCGTAGGAGCCACCGCCACGGCCGAGCCGGTTGCCGGCCCGGTCTACCGCGAGCGCTGGCAACAAGATCAATGCAGCCTGCTGGATCGCCGAGGGCGGCAACGCCTGCTCGCTGCGGTAGTGCCGCCAGGCCAGGTCCTTGTCGGCCAGGGTTATGGGCACCAGCACGGTCAGGTCGCGGTTCGCGAGCGCGTCCAGCAGTTCGACCGATCCGGGCTCTGTGGCCAGTGGCTCATAGCCCGCAACGGTGCTGCCGGCAGGCAGGGTCAGGGTGTCGATGTGAGCAAGCACGTGACCTCGGATCGCCGCCCTCGCGGTGTTCCGATCGGGTGCCGAGCGGGCCCGGCGCTGCTGTCGGAGTTGCTGCCGCAAGGCGGTCTTGGTGGTCATTGCGGTCCCAGCGTCAGTCACTTGGCTAGTCTCGCGGGTATGACAAGTACCGGCGCAGCCGCATCCTCCGCTCCTGCCGACGCGTCCGGTAGGCGCCGGGCGCGCAAGGCCGTCATCCCGGCGGCCGGCTTGGGAACCAGGTTCATTCCCGCGACCAAGGCGGTACCCAAGGAGTTGCTGCCGGTGGTCGACGTGCCGGCGCTGGAGTACATCGTGGCCGAGGCGGCACGCGAGGGTCTGGCGGACGTGCTGGTCGTGACCGGCCGCGGAAAGGATGCGATCGAGAATCACTTCGACTCCGCTCCGGAGGTCGAAGCGGCGCTGGAGAAGAAGGGTGACACCGAGCGGCTGACAAGGGTGCGGCGCTCGAACGACCTGGCCCGGATGCACTTCGTCCGCCAGCAGGCGCCGAACGGCTTGGGCGATGCGGTGTCCTACGCCGAGGCCTTCGTCGGTGACGAGCCGTTCGCAGTGCTGCTCGGCGACGACATCATCGACGAGCGGGACGTGCTGCTGCAGCGCATGCTGGACGTGCAGGCCGAGACGGGGGGCGTGGTGGTCGGCCTGATCGAGGTGGAGGGGCGCTTCATCTCCCTGTACGGCAGCATCAAGCCCGCCGGTGACGTGATCGACGACGTGATCGCGATCGAGACCCTGATCGAGAAGCCCAAGCCCGAGGAGGCGCTGTCGAACCTGGCCGTGATCGGCCGGTACGTGTTGCCCGCCTCGATCTTCGATGCGCTACGGCGTACCGAGTTGGGTCAGCGAGGCGAGCTGGAATTGACCGATGCGATGAGGACGCTGGCCGAGGACGGGGTGCCGATCCACGGCGTGGTGTTCCGTGGTCGCCGCTACGACACGGGCGACCGGCAGGACTACTTGCGTGCGGTGGTCCGGCTCGCATGCGAACATCCCGATCTGGGCCAGGATTTCTCGGCCTGGCTGGCCGAGTTCGTGGCCGACCTGCCGCCCGCCGGCTGAGGCACGAGGCCGGCAGCGGCACGACGCAGGCTGGAGCGCAACGCAGGCTGGAGCGCAACGCCGGCTGGAGCGCAACGCCGGCACACGTGGGAAGCCGGCTGATGCGCGAAGCCGGCTGAGCGGATCGCCACCGAGTTCGGCCGAGGCCGGCACCGACATCGACGAGGGACTTGTGACCGACAACAGCGACCAGCCGACCGAGATCGTTCCGGAGGTGCCGGCGCGCGAGGCCAGGATGCGCTCGGTCGACGACCAGCTCGCGCGGGTGCTGGGCACCATCGGAAGTATCGACCCGATCGAGCTCACCCTGCTAGACGCGCAGGGTTTGCTGCTCGCCGAGCAGGTACTGGCTGATGCGCCGCTGCCCGGTTTCGACAGCGCCGCTGGCGACGGCTATGCCGTGCGCGCGGTGGACCTCAAGCAAGCCGGGCCGGACCACCCGGTGGTGCTGCCCGTCGTCGGGGACGTGATGGCGGGTAGCCGGTCGGTGTCGGGGATGGGACCCGGCCTGTGCATGCGGATCATGACCGGCGCACCCATCCCGCCCGGCGCCGACGCTGTGGTGCCGCTGGAGCGCACCGACGGCGGGGTGGCGCGGGTCGCGATCCGGACCAGCGTGCGCACCGGAGAGTGCGTCCGTCGGGCGGGGGAGGATCTGGCCGCCGGCGCGCTCGCGCTCGGCCCGGGCGCCACCCTCGGCCCGCAGCAGATCGCGCTGCTGGCCGCCGTCGGCCACGATCGGGTGTTGGTGCAGCCACGGCCTCGGGTCGTCGTCATCGCGACCGGCTCGGAGCTGGTCGACGTCAGCCGGCGACCGGGGTACGCAGAGGTGCCGGACAGCAACTCCTACATGCTGGCCTCGGCCGCCCGGGACGCCGGCGCCGAGGCCTATCGCGTCGGCATCATCGAAGACGACCACGCCCGGCTGCTCGACGTGCTCGACTCGCAGCTGTTGCGGTCCGACCTGATCGTGACCACCGGCGGAGTCGGGCCCGGAGCGTTCGACATCGTCAAGGAGGCGCTCGGCCAGCTCGGCTCCGTCGACTTCACCGGCGTGAAGATGCTGCCGGGTTCCGCGCAGGGCTTCGGCACGCTAGGTCGCGAGCGCACCCCGATCTTCTGCCTGCCTGGCGATCCGGCGTCGGCGCTGGTTTCCTTCGAGGTGTTCGTGCGGCCGGCGATCCGCAAGCTGCTGGGCAAGCGAACCCTGCACCGGCAGACCATTCAGGCGACCGCGCTGGAGCGCATCGACAGCAGCGAGGGCAAGCGCGAGTACCGGCGCGGAGTGCTGCACCGAGAGCCGGACGGACGCTATTCCGTGTCGCTGATCGGTGGTCCGGGTCCGCATCTGGTCGCAGCTCTCGCCGCGGCCAACTGCCTGGTGGTGATCGAGGAGGACGTGACCGAGGTGGTGCCAGGCGCCCGGGTCAGCGTGCAGCCGCTGATGCTGGCCCAGCGGTGAGCGGGCCAACTCTGCGCGCGGCCCCGACAGGCTTCCCGCGGGCTTCCGTGGCGGGCACTGATGCCTGAGGTGCATCCGGGCTGGCCGGCGGTGTTGACGGCAGGCCCGGTGACGGTGCGCCCGCCGCGGCGCCGGGACGCTGCGGCCTGGAGCGAATGCCGGCTGGCCAATGCGGCCTGGCTGGCGCAGTGGGAGCCGACCTCGGTGCTGAGCTGGCATGAACGCAACTCCCCAGCAGAATTCAGGCGAAGTCTGTCCAGGATGAAGTCGGCGGCCCGGATCGGGTCGATGCTGCCGTTCCTGATCGCCTACGGCGGAACGGTCGTCGGTCAGATGAGCGCGTCCAACATCATTCGCGGCGCGCTGCGGTCCTGCAGCGTCGGCTACTGGATCGACTCCCGGGTCGCCGGCCGCGGCATTACGCCCACCGCACTGGCGCTGGTGATCGACCATTGCCTGACCGAGGTCCGGTTGCACCGCGTCGAGGTGAACATCCGGCCGGAGAATCAGCCGAGCCTGCGGGTGGTGCAGAAACTCGGACTGCGCCAGGAGGGCTATCACGAGCGGTTCCTCGACATCGACGGCGCCTGGCGGGATCACCTGACCTTCGCGATCACCGCCGAGGAGCGGCTCGATGCCCCGGTGCTGAGCCGGCTGGGGTCATTGCCACCACCTCCCGGCTGACGGGCCACGGTAGATCGCAGCGCGGGGCGCGAGCCGGGCGCCGCAGGCAACCTCAAGCGGTAGTTGATGTTCAGACACGGCGCGCCTGCGGCACGGATCCGCCTCATCCGCTTAGCGTGGCGGGAGGTTGTGACAGGTGTGACTGGAGATGCTGATGTTTTCACCCATGATGACGGTCCTCGTCCTGGCCGTCCTCTGGCTGATCGTCGTCATTCCCATGCTGGTCAAGCGGAAGGACGATCGTGCCGGTGAACGCTCGGCGGCGCGGTTCGGCTCGGCTATGCGCGCCCTGTCCTCCACCCGGTCGCTGGTCACGTTGACGCGGAGCGTTGCTCCGGCTCAGCTCGATGACGAACCGACCCCCGCCCCCCATCACGCCCAGCTGTTCGTGCCGGGACGCCCGACGGCCGATCGTCGTCCGGTGCCGGCCGCCATGGAGGCCAGCATGTACCCCGACCGCATCGACAAGGCGGATCTGTCCGAGGCCCGGCGGCAGATGATGGCCCGGCGTCGCCGTTCGCTCACCCTGCTCATCGCCGGCACCGTGCTGGGCCTCGGCTGGGGCATAGCTGCCGGCGGCACGCTGGCGTGGACCGTCGGCTTGGCGTTCCTGCTCGCGCTCGGTGGCTACCTGTCGTTCCTGCGCAACCAGGCGCTGCGGGACCGGGACCGTCGAGCCTCTCGCCAGCAGCGTCACGTGCTGCGAGTCGAACAGGGCTACGACGCGACCGAGCGGGTCACCGTGCAGTCGGACTCGCTGACCATGGTGCGGATCGACGATGAGGACATCGAGCTGCGCGGGGTCGCCGACACCATCGACCTGACCGGCCTGTACGTCGAGGAGGAGTTCGACGAGCAGACGATGCGCCGCGCCGTCTAGTTTCCTCGTCGGGTTCGACCGCAGACCCGAGCAAACCTCTTCGCTCCTCGATCGAGGACCTTCGGCACTGCAGTGTCGGAGTCCGGCTGGGATAGCTTCAGCTCAACGGGTGCCGACCGGGCGAATGCCCCCTTGGCGCGCGGCCCCGAGCCGGTGACTGCGCGGACTCCGCATCGGTCGGTCGAGCGCGGTAGCGCGTCCGGGACGACCGCTGTTCACGACCCGACGTGGCCTGAGGGAGGAGCCATGCATCGCATCATCCGGGCAGTTGCCTGTGGCCTCGTCGGTGCGCTCGCCATCGCGGCGGCATCGTGGCTGGCGAGCATCGTCGCGATCCGCAGCCACAATCCCCGGGCGCTGGCTGCGCTGAAGCGGTGGAATCGACACGAGAACCGATTCTGGCTGCACTTCGCCGGGCGATCGGCGACGTTCGGAACGGTTCATCATCTGGGGCGGAAATCGGGTCGGGAGTACCGGACGCCGGTGTCGGCCTACCGATCCGCCGACACCGTGGTGATCCCGCTGCCCTACGGCCGCGACGTCGACTGGCTGCGCAACCTGCAAGCAGCCGGTGCCGGCGTGGTCGATCTGGCCAATGAGAGCCTGCAGGTCGAGGAGCCGGCGGTGCAAGACATCAGCGGGGTGCTGCCGATGCTGCCGCCGGCGCTGCGCCGCCGAATTCGGCTGACCGGAGCCCGGCAGGCCGTGCGGCTGCGGGTTACGGGCGTCCTGTTGCAGTCTGCCGCGTAGCTCCCTCGTGCCGGGCCGATTCCGCGGGCCGGCAACGGGGCTGGTAACCTCGCTTCCTGGTTGGGGGCTGTGGCGCAGTCCGGTAGCGCACCTCGTTCGCATCGAGGGGGTCAGGAGTTCGAATCTCCTCAGCTCCACCACGCAGGCCCCAGATTCTGGGGCCTGCACCTTTTCCGGCTAGGCTCCAGTTGCGGCTTGACCCCCATTTGACCCCCGAACTGGACGGCAGCACACGGCAGTCGAAGGGTCGGGTGGGCACTGGATGGCACCGATTCGATGCCATCGATCGGGTCGAGCAGACGGCAATGTTCGACTGCGATGACCGTGTGGCCTTTTGTCAGAGGTCCGGCTTAGGCCCCGCGCGGCGTTCAGTAGGTCTGCGGGTCACCACTAGCTTCGCTGAATGCTTCGCCTGATGATCGACACGTCTAGGGTGCTGGACCTTGCGACGCGGCGTGACGGGCAAAGATGGGTCGTCTCGCTGCGGGGTATTGGCTAACGGGCGAGGTTGGAGCTGTTAGTTCCGACTGTCGTGATCGAGAGTTCAAAAGCAACCGTGCTCGGCGAGAGACCTCGACGACTGCGGCGAGGATCAGCGGCATGCCCTCGATGTTTTGGTGGGACTAGCGCACCAGGTTCTCTGATCGGCGCTATGACGATTCGCGACTTCAAAGACATTTTGGGCCTGGGAAAGTGGTCGGTCAGTTGACCAACGGAGTGGCAGCGCGGCCGCGTCGTTTAGCGTGGGCCCGAGAAGGGTGTGCCATTTCATCGATCTCGAGCACAGCGTCGCAGACGCTGTGCTCGAGAAGATTACGGTTCGGCGGGCGATGCCGCTGACCTGCGGTCTGACCCGCACGCGTTTTATCACTTCAGACTCCGACTGCGCGAGTCCTCTGGAAGACGAACGGGACCCGCACCCTGATCTGGCCGTCCTCTGTGCTGACGACCCGTCCACCACCGGGCACACCTCGTGACCGTCACCGGGCAGGTTTCACGACCGCCCCGGGCAGATCTCAATGGCCCTTGACACCACGCCGAGTCGCCGCGGCGTGGCTAGAGCTCGGGCAATTGGGGCCTTACACCGACTTCGAGCTAGGCACGCTGAACGGCAAGTTATCCGCGCTGCGGTGGGTTCCACGAATCGAGTAGGATCTGCTCGACACCTGATTGGGCGTGTGCTGCCGGAGCCTTGATCGCACACTCTCTGAAACCCATCAACGGGCGGCGGTATTGGTCGGGTAGCCGGTTGACATGAGTTCGATCAGAGGTCCAGAGGGAATTTTGATGAGACGGCCCACGCGAATGACAGGTGTGGGCCACTGGTCGGTGCGGACGAGTTCGTAGGCGAGCGTTCGGCCGATGCCGAGCAGACGTGCGGCCTGCGGCACATCCAGCACCGCCGGCAATGCCGCGCGCAGGGTATTGGCTGACGTGTAGTTGTTCCGCGGCCCGCGCCTCGGCTGCGGTCCGCGCCTCATCTCGACAATCCCGGCGCTTGCCCTCTGGTTCGGAGAATCTTCCATGCCGATGTCCCTTCGACGAGGGCAACTTCTCGTGGCCCTTCACTAGGGACAGGTGAAAAGAAGTGACGGCTAGTGCCACAACCCACGTCACGAATCGGTAACGAGCCTCCGATATGGCCTCCGCCACCAGGTAGTCCTGACCGTCCTGCGTGCCGGAGGAGTTCGGTTTCGGCCGCGCTTGCCGTACATCTAGAGCCAGGACCTGCGTCGATTGCAGCACGATGGAACCCCTCATCACTTCATCCCACCTCGACCAACAGCATCAGGACCACCATGCGGAAGCATTTGCCAAGGGGTCTGCCACGGGTACTCATGGCCTTCCGTCGTGCCGGAAAGATTCCGGTTTAAGAAGGTGCGGCCCTTGACTCAGCAGACGATCGAGGGGCAGCGTGCAATCAGGCGGTGACCCGCGCTGACCGTGTTAACCCCCGGGGCATGGCGTGTCACCCCTGAATCAAGGAGGTCAGATGGCATCCAGGCACACCGGGCTGGCTCGCCTCGGACTCTCAGCGCTGCTCGTGCTCGTCGCGGCGCTGCTGCTCGCAGGTTGCGGTAGCAGCAGCGGAGTCCACACCCAGACACTCACATCCGATCCGCCTTCTTCGGCAAGCGTGTCGCCCACCCCGTCGACGTCGGTGACAACGTCCACGGCTAGCCCGACCAAGTCGCACTCTGGGATTCCGACCCCGACGGTCACCGTGCCCGGTGCTCAGGATGCGGTGAACGCGTATATAGCGTTCTACAACGCGTCCGGCGCGGCTGATCGAGATCCAACGAACGCGAACGTGGTCGCGATTGATGGGTATCTGACGGGTAAGGCGAAGACGCTGTTCGACAGCAATTACGCCAGCATGAAGCAGTCAGGGCTCGCCTACCGGGGTACGGCACCCGACCCCCGCGTGAAGGTCCAACAGGTCTTCTCCGATACGTCAGTGTTTCTAGAGAGCTGCCCTCTCGAGTCGAAGACTGATCCGTACATCGAGTACACAGTTTCGACTGGCAAACCGGTCGCGACCGGTGCCACGCGGAATCCGCCTCCGCCGTACTTGCTGATCTTGCCGATGGTCAAGGTCGGTGGCCAATGGCAGCTTTCCGACGTCCTACCGAACACAAGCAAGACATGCACGGGCTGAACGCTCGTCGAAGCGGGCTCGCCCCGACGCTCACCCTGTTGTTGTTCGTTCTCTACGCGCTGGTAGCGACAGCCGCGCACGCCGACGGAGGCAGCGGTGGCTGCAACGTCGTCAAGGACCCCACATGCACGGTCGGCACTGGTGGTGGCGGTGGCACAGGTGGCGGCGGTGCCGGTGGCGGTGGCGGGACTAGCAGCGATCCGTGTGCCGCCTATCCCACGGCGGCCTATGGCGATACCCCACCGACGGTATCGCAGGCGTGCGCGGATCAATTGCAGGGTCAGTACTGCACCGCCATTCTGGGTGACATCCTCGGCGGCTTGAGGTACCCGACCGTCAATAACCTGACTCCGGCGCAGACAGTGATCGTGAATCAGAACCTTGCGGGGAATGGCTGCCCAGCGATCGTGACTTCGGCGACTCTCGCCCAGCAGGCGTTCGATTCGATCACGTTCCCCCATCCATCAGGGCATAGATCGCCTTCGGAAGCTCAGGACTATAACGGCTTCCCGTTCACCTACGTGGGGCTCTGGACGTACTACTGGACCGACCCCGTGACGTGGCAGCCGCTCACCGCTACGGCGTCGGCAGCAGGGCTGACCGCCACGGTCACCGCCACGCCTACGTCGTTGTCGTTTGACCCCGGCGATGGGTCCGGCAGTCAGTCCTGCGCCGGGCTGGGACGGCCATGGGTGGAGTCAGATGGCAACAGCGCGCCGAGTGAAGGCGCGTGCGGTTACCAGTACTCGAAGGTGACGGGCCCGGGTTACGACAATCCGATCACGTCAACGCAGACGATCACATGGCAGATCACATGGGCCGGTACCGGCAACACCGGCGGCCAGATTCCGGGTCTATCCACGTCGACTTCAGGGCAGCTGAATGTGCTGCAAATCAAGACCGTCAACCGGTAGCCCGGAGGGACACGCATGACGTCTTTGAGAACTGACGCCAAGGCATCGAAGAACGGCCGTGGCACCCCTGCGGTCGCGAGGGTGGGCGCGCCGCTGCCGATCCGGCAGAAGAGACCGGGCTATGCCGCACTTGCTGTCGTACTGATCATCGGGCTCGCGGCGGTGGGCGCGTACTTCTACTCCCAAGCTGGGCGGAAGGTGCCGGTTGTGGTGGTGACGAGCGACGTCCCGGCGGGTCACAAGATTCTGCGTTCTGATCTGTCGACTGTGCAGGTCGCGGGCAGCGTCACCGCAATCGGCGGTGCGAATCTGAACTCCGTCGTCGGTGAGACAGCCGTCGTGGAGCTGCTGCCTAACACTCTCCTGCAGCGATCGATGGTGACATCGGCGCCGGCGTTGGACAGCTCGGCAGCGCAGGTCGGCGTCGCGGTCACACCGGGCCAGATTCCGGCCAACGGTCTCAACCCAGGCGACACGGTGGAGGTACTGCAGCTGCCGCAGAAGAACACGACCAGCGGCAGCGCATCGATACCTGCGCCGACCGTCTTGGCTGACAGCGCGACCGTCTACAGCTCGACCAGCAATCCGGCCCAGTCCGGTGGCACGTTGCTCACGCTGGTCGTACCTAAGTCGGCGGCGGCCGCGGTCGCGGCAGCGAGCAACGCCGGGCTGATCGCGCTCATCAAGGTGGGCCAGTGATCGTCACCGTCTGCGCCGACACGGGCTCGCCGGGTGTGTCCTGGACGGCGACTGTCCTGGGGATGGTGTGGCCGGGGGAGCGGGTGCTCTTGGAGGCCGACCCGTCCGGGGGTGACGCGGTGCTGCGGCTGCGCACGACTGAGGGGCAGCTGCTCCCGCGGCAGCCCGCTCTGCGCGGCCTTGCGGTCGACGCTCGCAGCGGCAACCTGCCGATGTCGCTGCTCAGCTACGCCCATCAGACGAGCCTGGGCGTGCCCGTCATCCCGGCCACAGACATGCGGACCGAGGACTTCGCGCTCATCGCCCGTCAGTGGCCGGCGATCGCGTCGGCCGCCGACCGGTGGCCGGGCACCGTGGTCGCCGATCTCGGGCGGTTACAGGAGGACAGCTCGGCTGGACCGGTCGCAGCGGCGTCGAGGATCGTGCTGCTGATCGCCAGAGCGACACCGGAGGGTTTGTATCACCTGCGAGAGCGGGCCAGTGCGCTCGCGGCCCGCCTGGGCCAGGGCGCGCACGGCCGGTCACCTTTGACGGTCGCGATCATCTGCCCAGCTCGGGAGCACTCGGCCCGGCTCCGCGACGTGAAGGCGCATCTCGCGGCTGAGGCATCGACGTCGACAGTCCCGGTGGCGGGCTGGATCGCCGAGGACGAGCGTAGCGTGCAGGCGCTACGGGACGGGCACGTGAGCAAAAAGCTGACCGGCGGTGACCTGTTCATGTCGGTGCGGGAGCTCACGCAGACGCTGATCGCCTGGTGGCCGCCGGCCGAGGACGCGCCGCCGCAGACTCCGGTCGCACTGGGCACTCCTGGGGCGCCGCAGATGAACGTGGGCGGGTGGTCGCAATGAGCGATCTTCTGGACTACACGCTGATCCGCACACTGCAGGGCCAGGTCGCGGACGCGCAGCTCGCGGACCGTCGTCAGCTGCAAGCGTCCGGGAAGGCGGTGCGCACGACGGCGGATGAGCAGCAGCAGGCGCAGAGTATCATCCGCCAGGTCGTCTCGCAGCACCTGCAGGACATGCTCGTCCGCCGCGAGGAGCTCCCGGCGGACCCGGCGTTCGAGACGCGGCTTCGGGCCGCGATCTTCAGCGCGATCTACGGGGCAGGCGAGCTTCAGGAACTGCTGGATGACGAGCTGGTCGAGAACATCGACATCAACGGCTGCGAGCAGACCTGGGTGACGTATGCCGGTGGGCTGAAGGAACTATGGCGGCCTGTGGCTGCCACGAACGAGGACCTGATCAGCATCGTGCAGAACCTCGGGTCCTACGCGGGGATGAACGCGCGGCCGTTCAGCCCGAATACCCCGACGCTCGACGTACGACTCCAGGATGGATCGCGACTGGCTGCGCTGATGTCGGCTACGCAGGTCCC
>DATAKO010000142.1:0-11381 GCA_036261575.1 Jatrophihabitans sp. | reverse complement strand
CGGACGAGGGTTCCGAGATCGGCATCGAGCTGGCCCGCCGGGCGGCCCTGGATCACCAGCTGGTCTGGCTGACGGGCCGTCCCGAGTGGTTGCGGCCGGTGACGACGACCTGGCTGGCCGAGCGCGAGTTGCCGGTGCAGCGGCTCATCATGCGCCCGAACCGCGACTACCGCCCGGCACGGGACTACAAGCTGGATCAGTTGAGGCAGCTGGCCCACGCCGAGCAGGTGGCGGTGTTCGTGGACGACGACCCGCTGGTGGTCGATGCTGCCGCCGCGGCCGGCTTCACCGCCTCACTGGCGACGTGGCTGCCCCGTGGCGTCGCGCTGGCGCAGGCGCAGGACCGCGCCGGGCGCACCTGATCCGCGACTAAAGGTCACATTTCGATTACGGACAGTCGCGATAACGGGTTCCGGTGACGACTTGTTTACTGGGCGTTAAGATTGGCCACTAGAGCAGGCCAACACGACACGGCAAAATGGGGCTGTAATCGTTCTCGGAATGCGCGATCATGGTGTGTGCAATGCCACAGTTCAACTCAGAGCTAGGAACCGACATGAGCAGTCAGGCGAGCGAATCCGTCCGCATCGCGCCTCACGGCGTGTGCGTCCACGTGCCGGCCTGCCCGGGCGCGGACAGTCCGGACCGCGACGCGGCGCACGTGATCGCAGCCCACCCCGAGCAGGGGTGGAGCCTGCTGTGCAACGGTGTCGTGCTGTTCGAGGACACCGGCGAGATCCTGCCCAACGGGCATTGTGTCGGCGCTCGGCGGGCAGAGCTCACCGCGGCCGCGCTGCACCGGGTCGCCTGAGCTGCCGGCGCCAGATCACCTGGCATCGGCAGCTGCCAGCGGCTGCTCTCAGGCGTACTCGGCGACCGGCGGGCAGGCGCACACCAGGTTGCGGTCGCCGTAGGCACCATCGATGCGGCGCACGGGCGCCCAGTACTTCGACGCCGGATCGACGCCCTGCGGGTAGACCGCCTCAGCCCGCGAGTACGGATGCGTCCACTCCTGCGCCAGCGATCGTGCGGTGTGCGGCGCGTTGCGCAGCGGGTTGTCCTCGGCGGGCCAGCGGCCGGCCGCGACCTCCTCGATCTCGCCCTTGATCGAGATCATCGCCTCGATGAACCGATCGATCTCGTGCAGGTCCTCGCTCTCGGTCGGCTCGACCATCAGCGTGCCTGCCACCGGGAAGGACATCGTCGGCGCGTGGAAGCCGTAGTCGATGAGGCGCTTGGCCACGTCGTCGACCGTCACGCCCGTCTCCTTGGTGATGGTGCGCAGATCGAGAATGCATTCATGCGCGACCAGTCCCCGCGCACCGGTGTACAGCACCGGGTAGTGCTCGCGCAGCCGCACCGCAATGTAGTTGGCCGACAGGATGGCCGCAGTGGTCGCCGCCGTCAGCCCGTCCGGGCCCATCAACCGGATGTAGGCCCAGGTGATCGGAAGGATGCCGGCCGAGCCCCACGGAGCGGCGGAGACCGGTCCCGGCGAGGACGCCGGGCCGGCGGTGGGCTGCAGCGGGTGGTTGGGCAGGAACGGGGCCAGGTGCGAGCGCACCGCAACCGGGCCGACGCCCGGGCCACCGCCACCGTGCGGGATGCAGAAGGTCTTGTGCAGGTTCAGGTGCGAGACGTCGGCCCCGAACTTGCCCGGCCTGGCCAGCCCGACCATGGCGTTCAGGTTCGCCCCGTCCACGTATACCTGGCCACCGGCATCGTGCACCAGCCCGCACACCTCGGTGATGTGGTCCTCGAAGACGCCGTGCGTCGACGGATAGGTGACCATGATCGCGGCCAGGTTGTCGGCGTGCTGGTCGATCTTGGCCTTCAGGTCGGCCAGGTCCACCTCACCCTCGTCGCCGCTGGTGGCCACCACCACCACCTTCATCCCGGCGAGCACGGCAGAGGCGGCGTTGGTGCCGTGCGCCGAAGCCGGGATCAGGCAGATGGTGCGATGCTCGTCGCCGCGGCTGCGGTGGTAACCCCGGATGGCAAGAAGCCCGGCGAACTCCCCCTGAGCGCCGGCATTCGGCTGCAGCGAGACCGCGTCGTAGCCGGTGATCTCGGTCAGCCACCGCTGCAGGTCGGCCACCAGCTCGGCGTAGCCGTCGAACTGTCCTTCCGGTGCGAACGGGTGGATGTTGGCGAAGCCGGGGTTCGTGACGGGCTCCATCTCGGTCGTCGCGTTCAGCTTCATCGTGCACGACC
Source organism: Jatrophihabitans sp. (assembly GCA_036261575.1). Lineage (GTDB taxonomy): Bacteria > Actinomycetota > Actinomycetes > Mycobacteriales > Jatrophihabitantaceae > Jatrophihabitans_A. Next base: position 9,167 of record DATAKO010000142.1, on the reverse strand, counting down.
CGAGCGGGATCATGCCGCGATCCAGGGCGTAATCCCGGTCCGAGAGCCGGCGCAGGTAGCGCAGCATGGATGTTTCGGAGCGGTGTGTGTTGAACACGGGGTGCGTGAGGAAGGGCGAGGTGCGGCGTAGCTCGGACGGCAGCGCCACACCGGTGGCCGGCAGCGGCTCTGCAACGCCGAAAGCTGCCAGTACCCCGGTCAGATGCTCATCGGTGGTCGCCTCATCGCAGGCGATGCCGACGGTGTCCGGATCCACCAGCCGCAGGTTGATACCGCGCTCGTCTGCGGCGGCCACGATCTGGCTCGCACGCCCGGCAGCGCGCACGGTGACGGTGTCGAAGAAGCGCTCGGTGCGGACATCCAGCCCGCCGGCCCGCAGCGCGGCGGCCAGTCGGGCAGCCTTCTGGTGCACCTGGCCGGCGATGCCAGTCAGCCCGGACGGCCCGTGGTAAACGGCATACATCGAGGCCATCACGGCGAGCAGCACCTGCGCGGTGCAGATGTTGGAGGTCGCCTTCTCGCGGCGGATGTGCTGCTCGCGGGTCTGCAGCGCCAGCCGGTAGGCCGGCCTGCCGTCCGCGTCGACCGACACGCCCACCAGCCGCCCGGGCAGTTGCCGCTCCAGCCCGGCCCGGATCGACAGGTAGCCGGCGTGCGGGCCGCCGAAGCCCAGCGGAACGCCGAAGCGCTGCGAGGTACCCACCGCGATGTCGGCACCGAGCTCCCCCGGCGGGGTCAGCAGGGTCAGCGCGAGCAGGTCGGCAGCCATCGTCACCACGGCGCCGGCCGCGTGCGCGGCCTCGACCACCGGGCGCGGGTCGCTGATGGCACCGGAGGCACCGGGGTACTGCAGCAGCACGCCGAACACACCGTCGGGCAGACCGTCGGCGGCGGTTCCGACCTGGACCGCAAGACCGAGCGCCTCGGCCCGCACCCGCACCACCTCGACCGTCTGCGGCAACACCTCGGCGTCGATGAAGAACAGCTCGGCGCCCTTCTTCGCCGCCGCCGCGGTGCGGTGCGACAGCGCCATGGCCTCGGCCGCGGCGGTGCCCTCATCGAGCAGCGACGCGCCGGCGGTCGGCAGCCCGGTCAGGTCCTCGACCATGGTCTGGAAGTTCAGCAGCGCCTCGAGCCGGCCCTGGCTGATCTCGGGCTGGTACGGGGTGTAGGCGGTGTACCAGGCGGGGTTCTCCAGCACGTTGCGGCGGATCACCGGCGGCGTGATGGTGTCGTAGTAGCCGAGCCCGATCATCGAGGTGCGCACGCGGTTCTTGGCGGCCAGGGCGCGCAGCTCGGCGGCGACGTCGGCCTCGGACTGCCCGGGCGGCAGCGCCAGTGCCAGGGTCGAGCGGATGGACTCCGGCACCGCGGCGGCGATCACCTCATCGATGCTGGACATGCCCAGCGCCTTGAGCATGGTCGCCTGGTCGGCCGGATCGAAGATGCCGATGTGGCGGGCCGCGAACGGCACGGACGGCATGGGCTGCGTGAGGTCGGACACCGGCTACTCCAGGGTGAGCTGAGACCTGGCGGTCTGCTCCCCCTCTGTCAGGCCGGCTGCCCTTCAGAGTTACCTGCGTGCACGGTCCTGATGCCTGAGAGGTTGGCGGGGAAGTTGCCCCTTCGGCGCCGTCCGCGGCGGTGCGGCCGGACTCTCCCGTGTGCGCGTTGCGGTGGCACTCAGATTACCAGCGCGACACCGGGTTGCCGCGCAACCCGGGCTGCCGCGGGGTCCGCGACCGGGGCTGGCCGCGAAGACGGCTCAAGCAGTCGCTGACCGCTTCTGCCGGCGGCGGGACAGCTCGTCGGTGCCGTGATGTTCTTCGGTGCTGCCGTCGGTACGTTCGGAGGGCAGCGTGGCCAGCGATCCGGCCAGCTCGCGAAGCGCACCGCTGACCGCGATGCCGAACACTCCCTGGCCACCGCGGAGCAGGTCGACGACCTCCTCCGACGAGGTGCACTCGTAGACCGTCGTGCCATCCGACAGCAGCGTGATGTTGGCCAGGTCCGCCACGCCGCGGGCACGCAACGCATCCACGGCGAGCCTGATGTTCTGCAGCGAGACGCCGGTGTCGAGCAGTCGCTTGACGACCTTCAACACCAGGATGTCCTTGAACGAGTAGAGCCGCTGGCTGCCGGACCCGGCCGCGGAGCGGACGGTCGGCACCACCAGATCGGTCCTGGCCCAGTAGTCGAGCTGCCGGTAGGTGATGCCGGCAGCGGCACAGGCCGTCGGGCCGCGGTAACCCACCGAATCGTCCGAGCCGACCGCAGGCTGGCTGAAGAGGGCGCCCTGTTCCGGCGAGTGATCAAGCACCTTGCGTCTCCCTAAACCAACCGAGCACCGCTGATCCGGCAGCGCGCCGGACCAACTCGCGGCTGCACCGCGGTGTAATTGCACCGTGGTGATTCCGAAGGTAAGCCTCGGCCAGGCTACCGGTCAACGCGGCTCGCCGCGCCCGGACGAAAAAAGTAACCGTCGACCTCAGGTCTAGGGTTTCGTGGCCGATAATCAGCCGTTCTCGGGTCGGCTCTCGTCATCCGGGGAGACGAAGTCGTCGGCGGAGACGGTGTCCAGGAACTCGCGGAACTTCTCCACCTCGTCGTCGTCCTCTTCCGGAATCACGATGCCGACGGCGGCCAGCACGCTCTCCTCCCCGAGAATAGGAGTGCCGGTGCGCAGCGCCAGAGCGATCGCGTCGGAGGGCCGGGCGCTCACCGTCGCGCCGTTTCCGAAGACGAGTTCCGCGTAGAACACGTCGTCCTTGATCTCGGTGATCGACACGTGCGTTAGCTCGGCCCCGAGGGCGGCGATCACATCGCGCAGCAGGTCATGGGTCAGCGGGCGCGGGGTCTGCACACCCTGCTGCTCGAAGGCGATGGCCGACGCCTCGACCGCCCCGATCCAGATGGGCAGGTAGCGGCCGCCGGTGGTTTCCTTCAGCAGCACGACGGGCTGGTTGGCCGGCAACTCGACCCGGACGCCGACAACTTCCAGCGGGTGCAAAGTCATCGTCCGACCTCCTTGATGGTGACGACGTATCGAGCGTAGCCGCACTCCGGCCACAACGTCGCCGGGCGAGACCGCTGTCTTCAGCCGACGATCTCGCGCAGGCCGATCTGCACCAGGGCGGTGTGCAACCGGACCGACAGTGCGGCCAGCTCCCGCACCGTTTCCTCCGCCTTGGCCCGGCCATCGGCGCCGCGCTGCCGCAGCGGGCTCACCACCTGGCCGAAGAGCCCGACCTCGCGGTCGGCGGCCGACTTGAACGAGCGCAGGTGCCGGCCTTCGATGCCAAAGCGAGCCAGCTCTGCCACCACCCGGGCGACGGCCAGCGCATCGTCGTCGTAGTAGCCGGGTGAGCGTGGCGAGATCAAGCCGAACTGCTCGAGTTCGGCAAGCTGGTCCGAGCGCAGCCCGGCGGTGTTCAACAGCTCCTCCCTGCTCAGCCGCATCGCCGCCGGGGCCGACCGGAAATGCTCGGCGGTCGGCGCATTGTCGGTGATCGCCAGGTGCGCCGGGCGGGGCGCGCCGGCCGGTCCGTGGCCGCGGTCGATGGCTTCCAGCTGTTCCTTGATCACCCGCAACGGCAGGTAGTGGTCGCGCTGCTGGCTGAGCACGTAGCGCAGCCGGGACACGTCGGTGGCCGAGAACTTGCGGTAGCCGGACGGCGTCCGGTCCGGCTGGACCAGCCCCTGATCTTCCAGGAACCGGATCTTGGAGATGGTGACGTCGGGAAAGTCGGCGCGCAGCTGGGACAGCACTTCACCGATCGACAGCATCCCCCGGGCGGGGACGTTCGCCGCTGTCACTGGGCGTCACCGGCGGTCAGGTACACCAGCCGGAACTTGCCGATCTGCACCTCGTCACCGTCGGCCAGCGCAGCCGAGTCGATCCGCTCCCGGTTGACGTACGTGCCGTTCAGGCTGCCGACGTCATAGACGGCGAAGCCGGCGCCGTCCCGGCGGAACTCCACGTGCCGGCGAGAGACGGTGACGTCGTCCAAGAAGATGTCACTGTCCGGATGCCGGCCGGCCGTCGTCACGTCACGGTCGAGCAGGAACCGGCTGCCGGCGTTCGGCCCGCGCTTGACCACCAGCAAAGCCGAACCTGGGGTCAGCGCGTCGATCGCACGCCGATGGGCCTCGGTGGAGAACTCGCCGTCGGCCTCGCTGACCGGTCCGATGCCGGCTGAGAGGATCGAGGTGGCGTCCGGACCGCTCGGCCGGCCGGCGTTGCCCGTCAGCGGCGCTCCGCACTGGGCACAGAACCGGCTGTCCGGAGAGTTCTCGGTGCCACATGAGGTGCAGAACACGACGATGAACGCCCTTTCTTCTCAAGCTCGATCAGGTCGCCCGGACGTGCCACCCGATGATGCCGACCGGTCCCGGCGAGCCTAATTGGCCGTACCGCAAAGGGTCAACGCGAGGTGGAGGTTCAGCCGGAAGTCACGCCCTGGTATGCGGTCGCGTCGAGCAGCGAATCGAGCACCGAGACGTCGGCGACCTCGATCTCCGCGATCCATCCCTCGCCGTAGGGATCGGTGTTGACCAGATCCGGGTTGTCGTCGAGAGCTTCATTGCGCGCGACCACCCGCCCGGCCAGCGGCGCGTACAGGTCGGACACGCTCTTGGTCGACTCGACCTCGCCGAAGGTGTCGCCGGCGGCCACCTCGCCATCGAGATCATGCACGGAGACGAAGACGATGTCGCCGAGGGAGTTCTGGGCGTAGTTGGTGATGCCGACGCGGACGGTGTTCCCGCTGGTCACCTTGGCCCATTCGTGCTCGGCGGTGTAACGCAGGTCGGACGGAACCTCGGCCATGGGCTGGTCACCTTTCGATCGTTCTCGGTGCGGTCGCGCCCGCGATGGGGCGGCGGGAAAGACCTTATCGAAGAAGTCAGCTCACTTGTTCGCGGGAACCGCATATTTCGGCGCGGGGTTGGTTCGGACGGCCGTGATGCTGATCCGCTGGCTGTCGGTGATGCTGATCTGGCCGCCGTCGGTGTGCACGGTGTTCACCACGCCGCCGGTGATGTTGAGCGCGGTGTCGAGCGTCTTGGCGTCGCCGATCGCCTTGATCTCATACGGCGAGGTCAGGGTGCTGCCGTCCAGCTGCACGCCGCCGTTGACATCGGAGAAGGCACTCGAGACCCCGATGCGTACCGAGCCGAACTGGATCACCTCAGCGCCGGCACCGCGCAGTTCCTCGACCACGTCGAGCAGGTCCTCCGCCTTCAGCGCGTGGCTCGGGTCGCTGATCGCGACCGCCACTCCCGGACCGTGCGCTGGTGCGGTGCCGGTCAGGATGGCCAGCGCGTCGGCCTGCCGCTGCGCCTCGGCCCGGGCCGCGGTGTTGCCGTTGTCGGTCAGCTTCTGCTTGGCCGCCTGCAGGTCGGCGATCTGGCTCTGCAGCCGCTGGATGCGGCTGTTCTGGTCGTCGAGGATGTTGACCAGGTCGTCCTCGCGGGCGTTGCTCAGCGAGTCGGTCTTCGAGTTGGACTGCAGCTGGACCGCGATCCCGAAGCCGAGGCCGGCCAGCAGCAGGCCGATCAGGATGGTGGAGCCGCGGTTGAGCCGGCGGCGGGCTGGCGGCGCGGCGCCCGGCTCCTCGGCGGGCTCCGGGAGCTGATTGGCGGGCTTGTCGGCGTTCATCACGGGCTTCTCGTCAGCGCTCAGGCACGGAACAGGTGTCGTCGAATGGCGGCGGCGTTGCCGAAGATGCGGATGCCCAGCACCACCACCACGGCAGTGGACAGCTGGCTGCCGACGCCGAGCTTGTCGCCGAGGAACACGATCAGCGCCGCCACCAGCACGTTGGAGATGAAGGACACCACGAACACCTTGGCGTCGAAGATGCTGTCCAGCCGGGCTCGGATGCCGCCGAAGACCGCGTCCAGGGCGGCGATGACGGCGATCGGCAGGTAGGGCTCGAGCCAGATCGGAACGGTCGGGCGGAACACGATGCCGAGCACCACGCCGACTACGAGGGCGAGTGCGGCGATCATCTGCTCTCCGTTGCGGTGGGGTTCGGCGTGCCGGTGGTGCCGGTACTGCTGGACGGGCCGGACGGTCCGTCAGTACCGGCCGGACTGGAAAGGATCGGTTGTGGGCCGAGTTGGGCGTAATGCGGTTGACCCACGGTAACCGACGGCAGCTCCAGCTTGCTCTTGCCGCCGAAGCGGAACGTGATGCCGTCGACCGCGACCAGCGTCTTGAGCCGGCGCGCGATTGCCGACTGGGCGAAGCCGACCTGCAGGTCGTTGGAGTCACCGATCGCCGAGATCGTGTACGGGCTGCTCAGCGGCTGGAAGTCGACCAGGATGTTCTCGCCGGCGACGCGGATGAACGAGGTCGGGGTGAGCCGCTGCCCGTTGATCGCGATCGCCTCCGCGCCGGCGGCCCACAGCTGATTCACCACGGCACGCAGGTCTGTGTCGCGCAGCACGGCCACCTCGGACTGAGGCGTGGTTCCGGGACGGCCGTTGCCCTGGGTCGGCGGAGTGCTGGGGTCGGCGAGCTCGACCTGCATGCCCGGTCCGCTGACCGCGACGCTGCCGGCCGCCACCTCGGCCGCCTTCACCGAGGAAGTGTCGCCGGGCAACTGCGCATCGCGCAGCTGTCCCACCTGGCTGGACAGCTTCTTGGCCTGGCTCTCCAGCCCGCTCGCGGTGGACTGTTCGGCCTTGATCCGGCTGATCAGGTCGTGCCGGGCGGCGTCCCGGGCCGGCGCGGCCAGATGGCTCTGCTGGTAGGCGATGACGAAGATCAGCCCGATCAGCAGGCAGCCGACCCAGACCGCCGGACCGTCCCACCATCGCCGGGGCCGGTTGCGCGCCTTGGCGGCGCGGTAACCGGGGTCGAGGGTGTTGTTCAGCAGCTCGTTCAGGGTCGCCGCTGTCAGGTCCAGCCGCGGCCGCGGGCCGCTTGCCGGCCTGCTCATCGTGGCAACGCCCGGACGATGCGGCGCGCCTGCACCAGGTAGAGCCCGCCGGCCCACAGGTACAGCGCGGTGCCCCAGATGGTGAAGGCCCAGGCGATCGGCTTGGCCAGCTGGCTGATGGCGCCCGGGTGGCTGCCGAGCAGCAGCAGCGGGAAGGCGTACAACAGCGCGAAGGTGGCAGCCTTGCCCAGGTAGTGCACGGGCAGCCCGGTCAGGCCCCGGCGCTTCAGGACCGGCAGCACAGCCGCCAGCACCAGATCACGGGCGATGAGCACCACCGCCAGCCAGAGCGGGATGATGTGCCGGGCGGTGAGCCCGAACAGCGTCGCCAGGATGTAGAGCCGATCCACACTGGGATCGAGCAGCGCGCCCAACCGCGAGGTCTGGTTCAGTCTGCGGGCAAGCACCCCGTCCGCCCAGTCGGTGATGCCGGACAGGGCCAGCACGCCCAGCGCCCAGCCGTCGGCCCGGGGCCCCAGCAGCAACCAGAGGAAGATCGGCACGCCGGCCAGCCGAGCGAGGCTGATCAGGTTGGGCAGCGTGAGCGCCTCGCGGGAGAAGATTTCTCGTGCCGAGGCCCGGGCCGCTGAGGATGGTGCGGGCGCTGCCGGGTTGGGCGCTGCCGGGTTGGGAGACGCAGGCGTGGAAGCAGTCACCGTCGCCCTCCCTGTCGCTGCACGCCCGGCGGCGCGCCCGGCCAGCGTAGTCAACGCGGCTGGGGATCGCTGACAGCACGGAGCCCCGGCCCGAGTGTCGGGCCGGGGCTTCGTCGTGGTGTCGGGCTGACAGGATTTGAACCTGCGACCCCCTGACCCCCAGTCAGGTGCGCTACCAAGCTGCGCCACAGCCCGGTCCCGCCGGCGCGCCGGCGAACCGACAGCAAACCTTACCGCACCGTCACTGGCGGCGTTCCCGCTCCCGCACCCGCACCGAGATCTGGATCGGGCTGCCGCTGAAATCGAAGTCCTCGCGCAGCTTGCGTTCGACGAACCGCCGGTAGCCGGCCTCGAGAAAGCCGGTGGTGAACAGCACGAAACGCGGCGGGCGGGTATCGGCCTGGGTGGCGAACAGCACCCGTGGGTGTTTGCCGCCACGACCCGGCGGTGGGGTTTCGTTGACGACCGCGCGCAGCCAGGTATTGAGTTGGCCGGTGGGGATGCGCCGGTCCCAGGATGCCAGCGACGTGCGCAACGCGCCGGCCAGCCTGTCCACCGCGCGCCCGGTCTTGGCTGAGACGTTCACCCGCGGCGCCCACTGCACCCGCTGCAGTTCCCAGTCCGCTTCTCGATCGAGCTGCAGCCGGCGGTCCTCATCGACCAGATCCCACTTGTTGAAGGCGATCACCAGGGCGCGGCCGGCGTCGACCACGGCGCTGATGACGCGCTGATCCTGCTCGGACAGCACCTCGGAGGAGTCCAGCAGCACGACCGCCACCTCGGCCGCCTCGATCGCGCTCGCGGTACGCAGGCTGGCGTAGTACTCCATGCCGGAGGCGGTGTTCACTCGGCGCCGCAAGCCGGCGGTATCGACGAAGCGCCAGGTCTGGCCGCCGAGCTCGATCAGCTCGTCGACCGGATCCACCGTGGTGCCCGCCACCGAATCCACCACGCTCCGCTCGGTGCCGGACAGCCGGTTCAGCAAGCTGGACTTGCCCACATTCGGCCGGCCCACCAGCGCCACCCGCCGCGGACCGCCGTCCACTTCCCGTTCCGGGGGCGCGGCCGGCAGCTTCGCCATGATCGCGTCCAGCAGATCACCGGAGCCGCGGCCGTGCAGTCCGCTGACCGGGTACGGCTCCCCCAGACCGAGTGACCACGCCTCTGCCGCGTCGGATTCACCGCGCTCGTCATCGACCTTGGTGACCGCGAGGATGACCGGGCGCTTGGCGCGCCGCAGCGTCTTCGAGACCACCAGGTCGGTCTCGGTGGCGCCGGTGCGGGAGTCGATGACGAACAGCACCAGGTCGGCCGTGGCCACCGCCTGCTCGGCCTGGCGCGACACCATCGCCTGCAGTCCGGTGGCATCGGGTTCCCAACCGCCGGTGTCGACGAGGGTGAAGCGGCGGCCGTTCCACTCCGCGTCGTAGGCGATCCGGTCCCTGGTCACCCCCGGCACGTCCTGCACCACCGCCTCCCGCCGGCCCAGGATGCGGTTCACCAGCGTCGACTTGCCGACGTTCGGCCGGCCGACCACGGCCACGACGGGCGCCAGCGCAAGCTC
>DATAKO010000132.1:0-35483 GCA_036261575.1 Jatrophihabitans sp. | reverse complement strand
CGGACGCCGACCAGACGAGATGTCAGGAGGCCAGCAGCAACGAGTGGCGCTCGCGCGCGCTCTGGCCCACCAACCAACCGTTGTCTTCGCCGACGAGCCCACCGGCAGCTTGGACACCGATTCAGCAGCTAGCGCGGTATCGCTTTTGCGCCGTGTCGCGGACGACTTCGGGACTCGCGTCATACTGGTCACCCACGACCAATCGATCGCTGAGATCGCGGACGTCGTCTTCAGCCTTCGAGACGGCCAGTTGACCTAGCGTCACGGCGGAGCGCTCCTTGACCGATTCAGTGAAGGAAGCCGTCCCACTTCGGCTCGTAGCTGGCCCCGGACGGGATGGTGGGCACCGCCTTGGCCAGCATCGGGGCGACGGGTGGCATCACGGGCAACTGCATGCGCACATTGTCACCGATGGGTGCGTCACCGCGAGCCGGCGCGGGCATCGGTAGCCTCGTTCCCGTGCTGATCACCGCTTCGTGCCGCCGCGTTGTGCTGGCCGTCATGACGATGTCACTCGTCGTGACGATGGCTGCCTGCACCACCAAGCACACCGCCCCCAGGCCGACGACGACGAGCTCGGCATCGACCTCAGCATCTGCCTCTGCCTCTGCCTCACCCACCGGTGCCGACGCGGTCCCGGCAGACATCGCCTTCTCCGATTGCAGCTACCAGTTCCAGACCGCGATCAACACGGCGGCGGCGCGTTCGATGCAGTTCAGCTGCGGCAAGCTTGCCGTGCCGCTGTCCTATGCGGACCCGTCCGGCGGCAAGGTCGACCTGTTCGTCATGCGGGTGCACCCGAAGAGCCAGAAGCAGTCGGACCACCTCGGCTCGCTGCTGGTGAATCCCGGTGGGCCGGGCGAGTCGGGCATCAACCTGGCCGCCGGGCTGGTGAACGCGCTCAGCCCGCGACTGTTCGCGCACTTCGACCTGATCGGTTTCGATCCGCGCGGCGTCGGGCTGTCCGCTCCGGTGCAGTGCATAAGCGACAAGCAGAAGGATGCGTTGGCAGCCCTCGATCCGGACGTGCGGACCGCGGCCGGCCGGGCAGCGGCGAAGGCAGCGGCGGCCTCCGTGGCGAAAGGATGTGTGGCGAAGTACGGCAGCGAGCTCGCCGACTACAACACCGAGGAAACCGCGCGCGACATGGATGTGATCCGGCGCGCGGTGGGCGACGCCAAGCTGAACTACCTCGGTTACTCCTACGGCACCCGGCTGGGAGCCGTGTACGCGCACGAGTTCCCGACCCGGCTGCGGGCGATGGTGCTGGACGGCCCGCAAGATCCGGGTACCCCAACGATGCAGTTCCTGGACGAGCAGACCCGCGCGCTGGAGCAGGCTTTCAACCAGTTCGCCGCCAGCTGCCTGGCCACCACCGCCTGCGCGGTCTTGAAGAACCCCCGCGCGGCAGTGCAGGCACTCATCGCCTCGGCTGATCGGAAGCCGATTCCGACGTCCCGCAAGGGAGATAACCGAAAGGCAACCGGCGGCATCGTCACCATCGCCGTCACTGCCGCGCTCTATGACCCGAACAGCTGGCCGGCACTGGGCGCCGCACTGGTCAACGCCCGCCGCGGCGACGCGGCCGGGCTGTTCACCCTCGCCGACAACTACACCGGCCGGGACCAGACAACGGGCCGCTACAACTCCTCCCTGGATGCCGAGACGACCATCAACTGCAACGACTCGGCAACGCCGATCAGCGACACCGAGGTGGCCGCGACGGCCGGCCGATGGATCGCCGAATACCCTCTGTTCGGTAAGAACTCCGCGGCAGATCTCTACAACTGCTACGGCTGGCCCCCCTCGGGCCATCAGCTGCCGACCGCCAGCGCACCCGGCGCCCCGCCCATCCTGGTCATCGGCACGGTGCACGATCCCATCACCCCGTACGCCCAGGCCGGCGCGCTGGCCAAGGCGCTGGGTAGCGGTGTGGTGCTGAGCTGGGCGGGCTCCGGGCATACCGCGTACCCGAAGACAGCGTGCGTGCGCGGTGTCGTGGACGACTACCTGATCAGCGCCAGCGCGCCCAGCCACGACAGCTGCCCGGCCAGCTGAGCGGTGGGCATCGTCTTCGCACTGATCGCCGCCGCCACCTACGGCATCAGTGACTTCATCGGTGGGTTCGCCTCCCGCCGGGTGCCCGCGCTGGCCGTGCTGCTGATCAGCTATCCGGTCGGCGGCGCGCTGATGGCGCTGCTGCTCATCTGGTACCACGGACCGGTCTCGGCCGGCACGCTCGTGTGGAGCCTGGCCGGCGGTGCCGCGGGACTGGCCGGCGTGGCCCTGCTGTACAGCGCGCTCGCGATCGCCCCGATGAACGTGGTCTCACCGGTTACCGCGGTGATGTCCGCGGTGGTGCCGGTGGTGGCGGGCGTATTGCGCGGCGAGCGGCCGCACTCCCTCGCCTGGATCGGCATCCTGCTCGGGCTGGCAGCGGTGGCGCTGATCTCGCGCCAGCCGGAGGACCACCCGCACGGGCCGATCGGTTTGCGACCATTACTGATGTCGGTGCTTGCCGGCGTCGGCTTCGGCGTCTACTTCGTCTGCCTGGCCTCCGCCGATTCCGACTCTGGCCTGTGGCCGGTGGTGATCTCCAGGCTGTGCTCGGCCGGGCTCGTGATCCCGCTGGTGTGGCTGGCGAAGGCCTTCGTGCGGGTGCCGCGACCAGTGCTCGGCCTGGCCGCGGCCGCCGGCGCGCTCGACGCCACCGCGAACTGGACCTTTCTGCTGGCCAGCCGCCACGGCCTGCTGTCGCTGTCCGGCGTGATCACCGCGCTCTATCCTGCCGGCACCGTGCTGCTGGCGATGGCCCTGCTGCGCGAACGCAGCGGCGCGGTGCAGCGGATCGGTTTCGGTGTGGCCGTGGTGTCGGTGGTGCTGCTCACCCGGTGAGCGTCACCGGCGGCGTGACCGCGCGTGCTACCGGTCGTCGCTCTTGGCGCGAGCTCGGCTGGGCTGCACCCGCGTCGGTTCGCCGGCCATCTTGGGAAAGTTCGGCGGGTAGGGCGCGTCGCCCTGACCGTGATCGCGCTCGTCCCGCTCCGACCACTCCAGCAACTCCCCGATGTCGAAAACGGCGTCATCGATACCTGCGTGCACATCACCGAGCTCGGCGAACCGATCCGGCATGGTGGTCATGGTGAAGTCCTCCAGCTGCACGTCCGGCAGCTCGTCCCACCTGATCGGCGCGGACACCAGACCAGTGGCCGCCCTGATCGAGTAGGCGGAGGCGATGGTGCGGTCGCGGGCGTTCTGGTTGAAGTCGATGAACACCTGTTCGCCGCGCTCCTCCTTCCACCACTTGGTCGTCACCAGGTCCGGCACCCGGCGCTCGATCTCGCGAGCGAGAGCCAGCGCGGCCCGGCGAACCTGGGTGAAGCCGTGCTCGGGATGAATCCGCAGGTAGATGTGCATCCCGCGCGAGCCGGAGGTCTTGGGCCAGCCGACCGCGCCGAGCTCGTCCAGCAGTTCGTGCACGAGCGCCGCGACCACCTTGGCGTCCTCGAAGCCGGTACCAGGCTGCGGGTCGAGGTCGATCCGAAGCTCGTCCGGCCGCTCGGTGTCCGGGCGGCGCGAGTGCCAGGGATGGAACTCCACCGTCGACATCTGCACCGCCCAGATGACGCTGGCGAGCTCGGTGACACACAGCTCGTCTGCGGTGCGTCCGGACGGGAACTGGACCTGCACCGTCTCGACCCAGTCCGGGGCGCCCTTGGGCAGCCGCTTCTGGTAGATCCGCTCGCCGGCCGTACCTTCCGGGAACCGGTGCAGCATGCACGGCCGTTCGCGCAGCGCCCGCACGATGCCATCGGCCACCGACAGGTAGTACTGCGCCAGGTCGAGCTTGGTCGCGCCGGTGGCCGGGAAGTACACCCGGTCCGGGTTCGTGATCCGGACCAGCCGGGACCCCACCTGCAGCTCGGTGTAGGGCGAGGCCATGGCGCAACGATACCCAGGGGCACCGACGACGGGGTGCTCAACGATCCGCCTGCTGACGAGCGGGGCGAAACGAGGCATGCTGGTGCGATGGAACGTCACCAGCCTGGGTCGCTGCCGCCCAAGCCTGTTACGAGCGCACACATCGTGCAGCTCGATCCACGCCACGACCGGCCGGTCAGTCCGTACTCCCCCGAAGGGGAAATCCGGATGATGGGCGAGTTCGCCGCCGGGTTGAGCCGCCGCGGCGCGGTGTCCCGCCCGATGGCGATCACCCTGGTGATCCTCATCCTCGCTCCGATCGTGCTCAGCGTGCTGGCGATCGTGCTCGGCTGACCGCCGTGCTGCGTACCGTGGAGGTATGACCACCGAACAGAGCGCGCCCGCCGTCACGAAGTCCGACGAGCAGTGGCGGGCCGAGCTGAGCCCGGCCGAGTACGCGGTACTGCGCCAGGCCGCCACCGAACGCCCGTACACCGGCGAGTACACCGACAACCACCGGACCGGTGTCTACTCCTGCCGGGCCTGTGGGGCGGAGCTGTTCCGCTCCAGCGAGAAGTTCGATTCGCACTGTGGCTGGCCGAGCTTCTTCTCGCCGCTGGCCGGCGACAAGATCATCGAGCGCGTCGACACCAGCCTCGGCATGCGCCGGGTAGAGGTGTTGTGCGCTGCGTGTCACAGCCACCTCGGCCACGTGTTCGAGGGCGAGGGCTACGACACTCCGACGGACCTGCGCTACTGCATCAACTCGATCAGCCTGCGCTTCGCCGAGGACGCGGGCTGATCCCTCAGGGCAGGTCGGCGATGAGCTGCCGGATCGGGTGCTGGGTGCCGGTGTAGAACGGCACCTCCTCGCGCACGTGGCGCCGGGTCTCCGAGCCCCGCAAGTGCCGCATCAGGTCGACGATCCGGTGCAACTCATCCGCCTCGAAGGCGAGGATCCACTCGTAGTCGTTCAGCGCGAACGAGGCGACCGTGTTGGCCCGCACGTCCGGGTAGTCGCGCGCCATCCGGCCGTGCTCGGCCAGCAGCGCTCGGCGCTCGGCGTCCTCGAGCAGGTACCACTCGTAGGAGCGCACGAACGGGTACACGCAGACGTACTTGCGGCTCTCCTCCTCGGCCAGGAACGCCGGGATGTGGCTCTTGTTGAACTCGGCCGGCCGATGCAACGCCATCACCGACCAGACCGGTTCGAGGTGGCTGCCCAACTCGGTGCGCCGGAAGCGGTGGTAGGCCGACTGGACCTGCTCGGCCGTGGCGGCGTGCCACCAGATCATCAGGTCGGCGTCGGCGCGCAGCGCGGCGACGTCGTAGCAACCGCGGATGGTGATTCCCTCCGCGGTGAGGTCGCTGAACAACGCCTCCACCTCGGCTGCGTACTTGTCCCGGTCAGCCTCACCGAGCGGGGTGCGTACCGAGAACACCGACCACGTGGCGTACCGGATGACATTGTTCAGTTCACGTGCCTGCTTGCCGTCGACCATGCCTCTATTGTGCGACCGGCCTGCCGGCCTGCGACACCCGGTCCGCGGCAAGCCGGGCCGAGGCGATGCAGGCCGGGATGCCGACCCCGTCGTAGCTGGCGCCGCACACCGCCAGCCCCGGCACGGCCGCCACCGCATGCCGGATTCGCTCGACCCTGTCGACATGGCCGACCGCGTACTGCGGTAACGCGCCGCCCCAACGCTGCACGTGCTGGTCCACCGGCTCGGCAGTCACGCCGGTCAGCTGCGCCAGCTCCCGCCGCATGATCGAGACCAGCTCGGCATCCTCGTACTGCAGGGTCCGCTCGTCACCGGCGCGTCCGAGCGAGGCCCGGAGCAGGAACACCCCGGCATCCGCTCCGACGCCGGGCCACTTCTGGGAGGAGAACGTCATCGCCTTGCAGGCCAGTCCCTCGACGGCGGGGATGAGCAGCCCACTTCCGGCCGGCAGCGCCGGCCGGCCGGCGAAGGCGAGCGTGACGATGGCCATGCTCGCCGTCTCGATGCCGGCCAGCTCCGCCGCCGCCACCGGAGCCAGCTCGGCGAGCAGGGTGGCGGTCTTGCCGGCCGGTGTTGCCAGCACGACGCCGTCCACCTCGGCCACCGCGGACACCGCCGGCATCGCGCTGCTGAACCCGCTCGCCGCTCCCAGTTCCAGCCGGAAGCCGCTCGCTGTCCGGCTGATCCGGCGCACCGGGGTGCCCAGCACCAATCGGAAACTCCCGTCTGCGGCGATCGATTCCGCGAGTCGAGCCAGGCCGCCGGGCAGGCTGGCGAAGACGGGTGCGGCCGCCGTCGGCGGCACCGGACTCGCCGGCGGCAGCCCGGCCTGCACGGCCGCGCGCAGCGAGCCGCCCTGCTCGTGCAGCCGCCGGTACAGCGCGGGAAGCGCCGCCTGCGTCGAGATGGCTCTGGCCCGGCCGGCGTAGACGCCCCCCAGCAGCGGCTCGACCAGGCGATCGACCACCTCGTCACCGAAGCGGTCGGCCACCAGCTCGCCCACCGACACGTCGCCCTCCAGGGCCGGCTGGTCGGCCGGCTCCGCGGCGATCCGGTCCAGCGTCTGGGCACTGACCACGTCCGCGCGCTCCAGCGCGTCGAGATCGGCGGGGATGCCCATCACGGTGCGCGCCGGCAGCAGGCGGTTGCCACCGCGGTTGCGCAGCAGGGCGCTGGTGGTCCGCGGGTGGATCTGGTCCAAGCCCAGCTCGCTCGCCAGCGTCACCGCTTCGGGCCGGCGCACCAGCATCGACTCGGCGCCGACATCGATCCGGGCACCGCCCACCTCGACCCGCCGCAGCTTGCCACCGGCCCTCTCGGCTGCCTCGTAGAGGACTATCTCGGCCTCCGGGCGCAGCTGGTGCAGCCGCCGAGTCGCCGCCAGGCCGGAGATGCCCGCGCCGACCACCGCGAACCGAATCGGCCTGGCACCGGCGATGGTCACAGCGAGTGGACCAGTTCGACCACCCGGGTCAGCACGTCCGGATCGGTGTTGGGCGGCACCCCGTGCCCGAGGTTGAAAATGTGGCCCGGGCAGCGCCGGCCTTCGGCCACGATTCGCCGGACGTGCTGCTCGATGACCGGCCAGTCGGCCTGCAACACCGCCGGATCGAGGTTGCCCTGCACGGCGGTGGCGCCGCCGATCCGCTGCGCGGCCACATCGAGCGGGGTCCGCCAGTCGACGCCCACCACGGTGGCGCCGGCCGCCCGCATCGGCTCCAGCAACTCGCCGGTGCCCACTCCGAAGTGGATCTTGGGCACCGGGTACTCGGCCAGCGCGGCGAAGACCGCCTGCGAGTGCGGCAGCACGAACTCCTGGTAGTCGGCCGCCGACAGCGCACCCGCCCACGAATCGAACAACTGGACGGCCGAGGCGCCCGCGCCCAGCTGCACCTGCAGGAAGGTCGCCGATATCTCCGCCAGCCGGCTCAGCAGCGCGTGCCAGACCTCCGGCCGTGAGTACATCAACGCCTTGGTCCGGGCATGGTCCTTGGACGGGCCGCCCTCGATCAGGTAGCTGGCCAGCGTGAACGGCGCACCCGCGAAACCGATCAGCGGCGTCCCGGCGAGCTCGTTCACCAGCAGCGAGACCGATTCGGCGATATCCGGGATGTCTTGCGGCTGCAGCCGCCGGATCCGCGCCACATCCTCTGCCTCGCGGATCGGCGCCGCCACCACCGGACCGGTGCCGGCCACGATCTCGATGTCGAAGCCCACCGCGACCAGCGGTACGACGATGTCGGAGAAGAAGATCGCGGCGTCCACACCGTGCCGGCGCACCGGCTGCAGGGTGATCTCGGTGACCAGGTCGGGCGTACGGCATGCCTGCAGCATCGTGTTGTCGGCTCGCAGCGCGCGGTATTCGGGCAGCGATCTGCCGGCCTGGCGCATGAACCACACCGGCGGGTGCTCGACCTGCTCACCGGCAGCGGCTCGGACCAGCAAAGGGCTCTCGATAGTCGTCATCGCATGCCATCGTCGCAAACCATGTCGCGGGCGCAGGCGTCACGGTCCGGCATTGCGGCGCGCCTGCTGGTTCCGAACCGGCCGGCGTGCGAAGTTGACAGGCGCATACTGAAACCGGAAGGGATCTCGCCACGTCATGCTGCCCGATTCGGGAGTGACTGAGGACGCCGGCGCCGACACGGACGCCGACGCAGTCCCCAGCAATGCCCCGCAGCCCTTCCGCGACGCCGTCCACTCACTGCTGGGCACCCGGGTGCGCGCCGAGGCCCAGGTGGAACGCATCCGACCGCCGCAGCGACTGGCGCCGTGGACCTTCGCGGTCGCGGTCGACATCAGCACCACTGCCAACCCGGACTGCTCGACCGGGCGGCTGGTGGTGCTCTACGACCCCGATGGCACCGAAGCGTGGGACGGCGACCTGCGCCTGGTCGCCTACGCCCAGGCTGATCTGTCAGCGGAGATGGCCGGCGATCCGCTGCTGCCCGCGGTCGGCTGGAGCTGGCTGACCGAGGCCCTGGAACACCGCCACGCGGAGCACACCGCCGTGGGTGGCACGGTGACCCAGACGATCTCCACCCGCTTCGGTGACATGCACGGCCCGTCCAGCACCATTCAGCTCGAACTGCGCGGCTCGTGGACGGCCACCGGCACGGACCTGTCCGGCCACCTCAACGCGTTCGTGGACCTGCTGTGCACCGCGGCCGGCCTGCCACCGGAAGGTGTGGCCGTTCTCGGTGAGCGATAACAGTCCAGCCGGCTCGACCAGCCAGGTCGAACTGCTCACCGAACCGCGGGACGGCACTCCCGATCCTCTCACCCGGCCGGAGGAGCTTGTCGCGGCGGCACAAGCGCTGGCCGCCGCCACCGGACCTGTGGCCGTGGATGCCGAGCGAGCCTCGGGTTACCGCTACAGCCAGCGCGCCTACCTGGTGCAGCTGCGGCGTGCGGGGGCCGGCACCTTTCTGATCGACCCCATCGCGTTGCCGGACCTGTCGAGCATCAACGACGCGCTCAGCGACGCCGAGTGGATCCTGCACGCTGCAAACCAGGACCTGCCCTGCCTGGCCGAGGTGGGCATGCGGCCGGCGCGGCTCTTCGACACCGAGCTGGTCGGCCGCTTGCTCGGCTCCGAGCGCGTCGCCCTGTCGACGATGCTCGAGCAGTACCTGAACATCTCGCTGGAGAAAGGCCATTCCGCCGCTGACTGGTCCACCAGGCCGTTGCCGCACGACTGGCTGGTGTACGCCGCGCTCGATGTCGAGTTGCTGATCGAACTCCGGGCGGCGCTGCTCACCGAGCTGGAGCGCACCGGCAAGCGGGCGTGGGCGGAGCAGGAATGCCAGGCCGTGCTGGACGCGCCGCCGGCGCCACCGCGCGCCGACCCGTGGCGGCGGACCTCCGGCATTCACGGCCTGCGCAACCGGCGGCAGCTGGCTATGGTCCGGTCGCTGTGGCAGGCCAGGGACCGGTTGGCGGCACGCCGGGACGTCGCGCCCGGCCGTACCCTGCCGGATGCGGCCATCATCGCGGCGGTCAAGGCGAACCCGCGCACCGAGGAGGAGCTGGCCCGGCTCGAGGTGTTCAGCGGCCCGCGGCAGCGGCGGCAGGCAGAATACTGGTTCCGGGCGATCGCCGAGGGTCGCGGGCTGGCAGAGGCGGAGCTGCCACCGCTGGCCCAGAATTCCGCCGATCCGGAGCAGATGCCCGCGCAGTCCCGCTGGCGCGATCGGGACCCGGACGCTGCGGCCCGGCTGGCTGCCTGCAAGGACGTCGTCGCACGGCTGGCCGAGGCGCACCAGGTGGTCGCGCAGAATCTGCTGGCCGGAGAGGTGACCCGGCGGCTAGCCTGGCGCTCGGTCAGCCCGCTGACCGAGCCCGCCGTGCGGGAGCGCTTGACCGAGCTCGGCGCCCGGCCGTGGCAGGTCGAGTTGCTCGCCGCCGATCTGGTGGCGGCTCTCGCAACGCGCGCGGTCAGTCAGTCCTCCGAAGCCCAGGCCGCCGACTCCGAGCGACCTGCCGGGCCGGTGCAGCCAGCCGGTGACCAGCCGGGCTGACTAGTCACAGCTCACAATCGTGCGGTCGACGCTATCGCCGTGCTGCCAGCTAGAGTTAAGTTACTCACCGGTAACCACACTCGCTTGTTGACTGGACTAGGAGCCCGATCGTGGCTGCACCACACCAGCGCGCGCTGCGCGATGTCGTATTCGTAGACGGTGCCCGGACGCCGTTCGGCAAGGCCGGCAAGGGCATGTACGCCGAGACCAGAGCCGACGACATGATCGTGGCGGTGATCCGGGAGCTGCTGCGCCGCCACCCGGAGCTGCCACCGGAACGGATCGACGAGGTCGCCGTCGCAGCCGCGACCCAGATCGGTGACCAGGGCCTGACCATCGGCCGGATCGCCGGCATCCTGGCCGGGCTGCCGAAGTCGGTCCCCGGTTACGCCATCGACCGGATGTGCGCCGGCGGCATGACCGCGGTGACCACGGTGGCAGGTTCCATCGCCTTCGGCGCCTACGACCTGGCGATCGCCGGCGGCGTCGAGCACATGGGTCGCCACCCGATGGGCGAGGGCGCCGATCCGAATCCGCGTTTCCTCGCCGACAAGCTGGTCTCGCTCGATGCCCTGTCGATGGGCGTGACGGCCGAGAACCTGCACGACCGCTTCCCGCAGCTGACCAGGGAGCGCGCCGACCGCTACGCGCTGCGCAGCCAGGAGAAGGTCGCCAAGGCCTACGCCGAGGGCAAGATCCAGCCCGACCTGGTGCCGGTCGCCACCCGCTCGGCCGAGCAGGGCTGGGGGCTGGCAGTCAGGGACGAGCCACCGCGCCCGGGCACCTCGCTGGCCGACCTGGCCGGGCTGCGCACGCCGTTCCGCCCACATGGCCGGGTCACTCCTGGTAACGCGGCCGGCCTGAACGACGGCGCGACCGCCTGCATCCTCGCCGCCGCTGACGTGGCCGAGGAATTGGGCCTGCCGGTGAAGATGCGGCTGGTCGGCTACGGCTTCGCCGGCGTCGATCCGGCGGTCATGGGTGTCGGTCCGATCCCCGCCACCGAGCGAGCCTTCCGCAGCACCGGGCTGAGCATCTCCGACATCGGCCTGTTCGAGCTGAACGAGGCCTTCGCCGTGCAGGTGCTGGCATTTCTCGATCATTACGGCATCGACGACGACGATCCGCGGGTCAATCCGTACGGCGGTGCGATCGCGCTCGGGCACCCGCTCGCGTCGTCCGGCGTCCGGCTGATGACCCAGCTGGCGCGCCAGTTCGCAGAGCACCCCGAGGTTCGCTACGGACTGACCGCAATGTGCGTCGGCCTGGGCCAGGGCGGCGCGGTCATCTGGGAAAACCCCCACTACAGCGAGGAAAACTGACATGAGCGCACCTGACTTCGCCGACGAGGTCGTCACCCGGGCCCTGGTCCGGTACCTGGAAGTTCCCGGTGTGCAGGGCGAATTCGCTTTGATCACGCTGGACAACGGGCACGACCACACCCGCCCCTCCACGTTCGGGCCGGCCGGGCTGGCCTCGCTGAACGCTGCCCTGGACGAGATCGAGGCACACGCGCCCAAGGTGTCGGCCGTGGGCGTTACCGGCAAGCCCTTCATCTTCGCCGTCGGCGCCGACATCTCCGGTGTCTCGCTGATCACCCAGCGCGAGCAGGCTCTGCAGATCGCTCGCACCGGGCATGCCACCTTCGCCCGGCTGCGCGACCTCGACGTGCCGAGCTTCGCCTTCGTCAACGGCGCGGTCATGGGCGGCGGCCTGGAACTGGCACTGCACTGCGACTACCGCACCCTGTCCAGCTCGGCGGCTGCAATCGCGTTTCCCGAGTGCTTCCTGGGACTGGTACCGGGCTGGGGCGGCACGCAGCTGCTGCCCAACCTGATCGGGGCGGCTGCCGCGATCAGAGTCATCATCGAGAATCCACTGAACCAGAACAAGATGCTCAAGCCGAAGCAGGCCTGCGAACTGGGCATCTTCGACGCGCTGCTCGACTCGGCCGATTTCCTGGCCGAATCACTGCGCTGGGCCGCCGAGGTGATGGCCGGCCGGGCGAGCGTGCAGCGGCCGGGCGTGGACCGTGGGCCGGCGTGGGACGAGGCCGTCGCGGCCGGCCGGGCGGCGGTCGAGGCGCGCCTGCACGGCGCCGCACCCGCGCCGGTGCGCGCGCTGGAACTGATCGAGCAGGCCAAGTCGGTCGACTTCGCGACCGGCACGGCTGCCGAGGACGAGGCGCTGGCCGACCTGATCATGTCGGATCAGCTGCGGGCCGGGCTGTACTCCTTCGACCTCGTGAACAAGCGCGCGAAGCGGCCGGCCGGCGCCCCGGACAAAGCGCTGGCCCGCAGGGTGACGAAGGTCGGCATCGTGGGCGCCGGCCTGATGGCAAGCCAGCTCGCGCTGCTGTTCGCCCGCCGGCTCGAGGTGCCGGTGGTGCTGACCGACGTGGATCAGGCCCGGCTCGACAAGGGTGTCGGCTACGTCCACCACGAACTCGACCAGCAGCTGGCCAAGGGCCGGCTCAGCCCGGACCAGAACAACCGGCTCAAGGCGCTGGTCAGCGGCTCGTTGACCAAGGATGCCTTCGCAGACGCCGACTTCGTGATCGAGGCCGTCTTCGAGGAGCTGTCGGTGAAGAAGGCCGTCTTCGCCGAACTCGAGGAATACCTGTCGGCCGAGGCGGTGCTGGCCACCAACACCTCATCGCTGTCCATCACCGAGATCGCGGCTGATCTCAAGCACCCGGAGCGCGTGGTCGGCTTCCACTTCTTCAACCCGGTGGCGGTGTTGCCGCTGCTGGAGATCGTCCGGGGCGAGCGCACCGACGAGGCCACCCTGGCCACTGCGTTCGCCACCGCGCGCACGCTGAAGAAGTCCGCGGTGCTGGTCAAGGATGCACCCGCTTTCGTGGTGAATCGGCTGTTGACCAGGTTCCTCGGCGAGGTCACCGCGGCAGTAGACGAGGGCACGCCGATCGAGGTGGCTGACCGCGCGCTGAACCCGCTCGGGCTGCCGATGTCGCCGTTCGTGCTGCTCGCACTGGTGGGGCCCGCAGTGGCGTTGCACGTGGCTGAGACGATGCATAAGGCATTCCCGGACCGCTACTGCGTGTCGGACAACCTGCGCCGGCTGGTCGCGGCCGGCAAGCCTGGCATCTACAGCTGGGATGGTGGCAGCCAGCACATCGACCCCGAGGTGGCGGCACTGTTCGAGCATGGTGACCGGCCGTCCACCGAGGACGAGGTGCGGCTTCGCGCGCTGTCGGCGTTGGCGGAGGAGATCGGCCTGATGCTCGACGGTGGTGTGGTCGCCGAGGCCGCCGACATCGACCTGTGCATGCTGCTCGGTGCCGGCTGGGGCTTTCACCTGGGCGGGATCACGCCCTACCTGGACCGGGAGGGCGTTTCCGAGAAGGTCATCGGACGTCGCTTCTCGGCGCCCGGTGTGGCCAGCGTGCCGGCCTGAGCCGACTCGCACTCGATCGCTGGCCGGGGTTCACGGAGCCACGGCCAGCGATCGGATGTCGGTCAGCCCCAGATCCAGCTGCACCGACAGCGTGCTGCCGGGTTTGTAGCCGATCACGGTGGAATCGAGCCCGACCGCGACCACGGTCGTGTCACCCAGCCAGAGCGGCGTCAGCGGTGCCGGCACCGGGAAGCCCGTCGCAGTGAGCGCAGGTGCCGTCATGCTGGCCGACGCGGACGCGCTGCCGCCACCGGCACCGCTCTCCCCGGAGGCAGCGGGTACGGAGCCCGAGGCAGTGCCGGAGCCGGCCGGTGCCGCCGACGACGTCTTGGCCTCGGGTAGCGACAGCGCGAGCACCTCAACCTGATCGGTGCCGAGGTTCTTCAGCTGCGCGACCACCAGCCGGCGCCGCGCGCCCACCTGGGCGTACGCCGCGAACGCCGAACCGTCCGCGTTGAACGAGGCCGGGCCGCTGACCAGCAGCATTCCGCGGGTGGGCAGGAACCACCTGGTGCCTGCGACCACGGTCGGGCTGGCCGACGCCGAGGCGGAGCCGCTCGGACCGGTCGAGCGCGCATGGCTGCGGGAGGCCGACGCGCTGGCCGAGGCCGTCGAGGTCGCCGTCGAGGTGACGTACTCCAGCGGCATCATTCCAAACCTGCGGTCCAGCACGTCCCACACCAGCAGCGTGCTGGCGGTGCTGGCCAGCGGGTGCACCGGACCGAGCAACCGTTCGCTGCCGTCCGGCCGGATCAGGCGGGCCGCCGCGGACAAGGACTCCTGCTCCACCCCATTGTCGAAGACCCGGTTGACCGGCTGCCACACGGTCAGCCCGACCGGCGTGTCGACGGCGACCCGGAAGCCCGCGGGCAGGACGGTCATGGCCTGCACCGCGTTGCCGTCCGCGTCGTAGCGGCGATAGCTGAAGTCGCGCAGCGGCGGTTGCCGGGGCGGCTCGGAGGAGCTGGTGCTGCCGTCGACAACCGTGCTGTCGGTCGGCGAGGGGGTAGCCGTGGGCACCGGGACGGTGCCAGGGTCGACGAGAGCCGACTCGACGATCACCGCCGAGTCGGCGCGGACCGCCGGCAGGACCGCGTCGGCGAAGCCCAGGTCGCTGACCACGAGCTTGGCGGTGATGGCGAAGGCGCGCTGCCTGCCGTCGACCAGGGCCAGCACGACCGTCAGGCCACGGCTGGTCAGCAAGGACCGCGGCAGCGCGTGATCGGGCAGCGGGATGACCCGGGCAGCCTCACCCCGCACCCGTTCCACCTGATCACCGCGGATCACCACCAGCGTCGGCAGCTGGCCGCGCGGAGCCGACGAGGTGCCCGAGACCGCAACCGATGTGCCGCTGGGCCGCGAGGAGGGCTGCGGTTCCCCGCGCGCGATCAGGAAAACCGCCAGCGCCAGCAACAGCAGCACGCCGACGGCCGGATGGGTGGACCAGCCAGGCAGTCGCGCCCAGGCACGCCGCCGTGGGCGCAGCTGCAGCGGTCCCGTGGACAGCCGGGAACTCGGCGGGTGGGAGGTCACAGCGACGGCTAGCTGATGAGCGACACGGCCTGCGGGCTGGTCGCCGGCAGCGAGATCGCCACCCGCAAGCCACCGGCGGGCAACGCCTGTGCATCGATACTGCCGTCGTGCGCATCGACGATCGCCCGGACGATGGACAGCCCGAGGCCGGCTCCACGCTGACCGGTGCGCGCGCGACCGCCGCGCCGGAACGCGTCGAACAGCCCCTCCACCTCATCCGGTCGCACCGAGACTCCTGAGTTGCTGACGGCGATCCGGGAGACGCCCATCGGGCCGGCACCCGCGGACTCGGTCTCGATCTTGACCCAGCCGCCGGGGACGTTGTAACGCACCGCGTTCTCCACCAGGTTGCCGATCACCCGTTCCAGCAACCGCGGATCGCCAGTGGTGGCTATCGGCTCCCCCTCGGCGGTGATGGTGATACCGCGCACCGCGGCCTCGGCCTGGGCGGCCGCCACCGCGTTCGGGATGAGCTCGTTGAGCACCACCGGCTCGGACAGTTCCAGGCCCTGGCCCTCCCGGCCCTGCAGCCGGGCCAGCGCGAGCAGTGCGTCCACCAGCCGTTGCGCCCGGTTGGTGGCGTCCCGGACCACCTCGCCCATCCGCCGCAGTTCCTCAGCGGCCGCATTCGGGTCCGACAACGTGACGTCCAGCTCCGTCTGGATCACCGCCAGCGGGGTGCGCAGCTCGTGGCTGGCGTTGGCGACGAAGCGCTTCTGGCTGCCGAAGGCGGCATCGAGACGCGCGAGCATCTCATCGAAGGTGTCGGCCAGTTCCCGCAACTCGTCGTCCGGGCCGCCCAGCCCGATGCGCTCGTTGAGCGTCTTGGTCGACAGCTGCTTGGCGGTGGCCGTGATGCGGGCGACCGGGCGCAGCGCCTGCCGCGCCAGCAGGTAGCCCCCGATCGAGCCGATCAGCACGATCACGCCGAAGTAGAGCAGCCCGTTGTTGAGCAGGTAATGCAGCGCGTCGGTCTTCATCTCCGACCGTGCCTGCGACGGGTTCCACACCGTCTGCACGTGCGTGGTGTTGTCGACGATGGTCACGTCACCGGGGTTGTTCGGCAGGGCGATCTGGGTGAGCGCCCGGTCGAGCAGGATGTAGGACGTGGCAAGCAGCGCCGCACCGATGAGCAGGACCAGCGCCCCGTAGAGCAGGGCCATCCTGATCCGCAGCGTCGGCTGCACCACTCTCACTGCTCGGTCGTACCTCCGGCCTCGGCGCCCTCCTCGGACGCGGTGATCAGCGACGGGTCCACCCGGTAACCGGAGCCGACCACGGTCTCGATGATCGGGGGCTCGCCAAGCTTGCGCCGCAACGTCATCATCGTCACCCGGACCGTGGTGGTGAAGGGATCGGCGTGCTCGTCCCAGACCCGGTCCAGCAACTCCTCACTGGACACAACGACGCCCGCCGCCGACAGCAACGTCTCCAGGACGCCGAACTCCTTGCGAGTCAGGTCGATGTTGCGGCCCGAGCGGGTCACCGTCCGCTTGGCCGGGTCCAGCACCAGGTCGCCGGCCTGCAGCACCGGCGGTGCGGCGGGCGTCGCCCGCCGGCCGAGCGCACGAACGCGGGCAACCAGTTCGGCGAAGGCGAACGGCTTGGCCAGATAGTCGTCCGCGCCGAGCGCCAAGCCCTCGACCTTGTCCTCGATCGCCGCGCTGGCGGTGAGCATGATGACCCGGGTCAGCACGCCCTCGTCGGTGAGAGAGCGGCAGATCTCGTCGCCACTCTTTCCAGGCAGGTCGCGGTCCAGCACCACGACGTCGTAGCGGGTCGTGGTGGCCTTGCCGAATCCCTCGTCCCCGTCATAGGCGACGTCCACCGCCATGCCTTCGCGCCGCAGCCCCCGGACCACAGCGTCGGCAAGCTGGGTCTCGTCCTCGACTACAAGTACTCGCACGCTGACTCCGCCCTCATCAACAGGTTCGTGGCTACGCGGTCGCGTCCCACGACGTGGTGGCACCACGCTTCCTGGTACGAACTGCCTGATACGAACATCCGAACATCTGCACTGCTGAGCACCGGCCTGTGCTGCCGGTGCTTGGACACGATTCTCACGACGCGGACCTTGGCGGGCAAGCCGCCGGACCGGACGGTACTCAGCTACGTACCGTGATCAGCTCCGGTTCTCGGTGCGACCCGAGCGCTCCGTACCGTCTGTCAGGGTGTGCCCGTCCTGTCCTCCCGTGCCATCCACCTCATCGCCGCGGCCGAGCACGGCTGCCGCATACTCTATGGCCCGGCGCGAGATTCCTTGCGGATTCAGGCCGATGTCGGCACGAACCTCGGCCACGGTGCCGTGGGCCAGGAACTCCGCGGGGATTCCGAGCTCGTGCGTCGGGACCGTCAGCCCGGCCTCGCGAAGGGACTGGGCGAACCTGGCACCGGCGCCGTTCACCACGATGCCGTCCTCCACCGTCACCACCAGCGCAGCCTGCCCCGCGAGCCCCGCCAGACCCTCCGGTACCGGGGTGACCCACCGGGGATCGATGACGCGGACCCGGTAGCCGGCCTCGCCGATCCTGCGCGCGGCGGCCAGCACGTCAGCGGCCATGGCACCGATCGAGACCAGCAGCAGGTCGACGGCTGCTGCATCGGGTTCGGCCAGCACGTCGATGCCGGCCACGCTGCGCACGGCCGGGATGTCCTCCCCCAGCGGCGTTTTGGGATAGCGCAGTACCGATGGCGCGTCGTTGATAGCCACGCACTCGGCCAGCTCGGCTTGCAGGGTCACCGCGTCGCGTGGTGCGGCGATGTGGATGCCGGGTACTACGCCCAGGATGGCCAGATCCCACATGCCGTGATGGCTGGCACCGTCCTCACCGGTGACACCGGCCCGGTCCAGCACCAGCGTCACGCCGGCGCGGTGCAGCGCCACGTCCATCAGCAGCTGGTCGAAGGCCCGGTTGAGGAACGTGGCGTACAGCGCGATCACCGGATGCAGGCCGGCCGCGGCCATGCCCGCCGCCGAAGTCAACGCGTGTTGCTCGGCGATGCCGACGTCGAAGGTGCGCTCGGGATAGGCGGCCGCGAACGGGCCGAAGCCCACCGGGTTCAGCATTGCGGCGGTGATCGCGACCACGTCGTCGCGGGCCGCACCCAGCCGCACCATCTCCTCGGCGAACACCCCGGACCAGCTCCGGCCCCCCTTGCTCAGCGACTTGCCGGTCTCCGGATCGAAGGCGCCGCCGCCGTGCATCCGGTCCGCCTCGTGGTTCTCCGCCGGCGGGTAGCCGTAGCCCTTTCGGGTGACGCAGTGCACCAGCACCGGCCCCCCGAAGTTGCGCGCCAGCGTCAGCGCGTGCTCCACCGCCGGCTCGTCGTGCCCGTCTACCGGACCGATGTACTTCAGACCGAGATCCTCGAACATCCCGTCCGGGTAGATCAGATCCTTCACGCCGCGCTTGATGCCATGCAGCGCGTCATAGAGCGGCGGCCCTACCACCGGGGTGCGGCCGAGGGTGCCCTTGACGTTGCGCAGCATCCGCTCGTAGGCCGGCTTGGTACGCAGGCCGGCGAGGTGATCGGCCAGTCCCCCGACGGTGGGCGAGTAGGAGCGGCCGTTGTCGTTGACCACGATGACCACCGGCCGGTCGGAGGCCGCGATGTTGTTCAACGCCTCCCAGCACATGCCACCGGTCAGCGCGCCGTCCCCGACCACTGCCACCACCGGCCGCCGATCGCCGCGCACGTCGAAAGCCTTGCTCAGCCCGTCGGCGTAGGACAGCGCGGTCGAGGCGTGCGAGTTCTCGATCCAGTCGTGGGGGCTCTCGGCCCGGCTCGGGTAGGCCGACAGCTTGCCGCGCTGGCGCAAGCCGCCGAACTCCTCGCGACGACCGGTGACGATCTTGTGCACGTAGCTCTGGTGGCCGGTGTCGAACAGGATCGGCTCGGTCGGCGAGTCGAACACCCGGTGCAGTGCCAGCGTCAGCTCCACCGCACCCAGGTTCGGGCCCAGGTGCCCACCGGTTCGCGACACCGTGCGGACGAGGAAGTCCCGGATCTCGGTGGCCAGCATGCTCAGCTGCTCGGCGTCGAGCCGGCGCAGGTCTGCGGGGCTGGACACCGTGCTCAGGAGGGAGCTCATAGGCCCGAGAGTACCGAGGTCGCCGTCCCGATCGGACCACGCCAAGCCGGTTCGAGCCGGTTCGAGCTGGTTCAGTCCGGCGCTGCCAGCACCGCGACGCACTCGACGTGGTGCGTCATCGGGTAGGCGTCGTAGGCGGTCAGCTCGGCCAGTCGCCACTGCCGGTCCAGCGCCGGTTTGAGGTCGCGCGCCAGGGCCGCCGGGTCACACGCGACGTAGACGACGGTGCGCGCACCCAGCTGCAGGAGGGCCGACATCACCTCGAGTCCGGCCCCGGTGCGTGGCGGGTCGAGCACCACCACGTCCGGGCGCCCCGCCCGCGCCACCGACCCTGCGGTGACCGCCTCCCGGCGCACGCCGGCCCATGGCAGGCCGGCCAGGTTGCCGGCCGCGGCTTCGACCGCCGACCGGTCACCCTCCAGTCCCAATACCGATCCGGTCACCCCGACCGCTTCGGCCAGCGCCGCGGTGAACAGTCCGGCGCCGGCGTACAGGTCCAGGGCCCGCTCACCCGGCCGCAACGCGGCACCCAGCAGGACGGCTTCGGTGAACGTCTCGGCAGCCTGCGGGTGTGTCTGCCAGAAGCCCGCCGGACGCAGCTCGAAGCTGCGCCCGGCGACCTCGTACCGCAACGTCTCCGGCCCGAACAGCTGCCGAGGCCGCTGCACCGGACGCGACCGGCGCCCCCGGTCGGGCCGCGGTCGGGCCGCCGGCGGGTAGCCGACCGCCGCGACCCGCCCATGATCGTCCACCGCGAGTTCCACCTCGGCCAGTCCCGGCCAGGGCTCGGCCAGCGCCTCCGCGTCACCGACGCCCGCGGCACCCAGCGGGCAGTGCTGCAACCGGACCAGCTCGTGCGAGCGATGCTTGTGCAGGCCGAGATAACCCTCCCGGTCGACCGCGAAGCGGATCCGCCGCCGCCAGCCCAGCAGTGCCGCCGACAGCGGCTGCACCTCGACCGTGCGCTCGATGCCGGCCAGCCGCCGCAGCTGCTCGCTGACCACCGCGGCCTTCAGCGCCCGCTGGCCCGGCCCGCTGACGTGCTGGAAGTCGCAGCCGCCGCAGCCGCCAGGACGGGCGTGTTCGCAGGGCGGCTCGACCCGGTCGACGGCCGGCTGCAGCACCTGCACCGCATCGGCCCGGCAGAACGAGCCGCCCCGGTCCTCGGTGACCAGCGCCAGCACCCGCTCACCCGGCAGCGCGTGCCGGACGAACACCACCCGACCCTCGAAGCGGGCCACGCAATGGCCGCCGTGCGCGACGGCACCGACATCCAGCAGCAGTTGCCTGCCCGTCCAGTCCACGCTCGCCGCCACGCTGCCCAGCCTAGGCACCGCCGGCGGGACCGGCTCACTCGTCGGCCGCGATGGCCTGCAGCACCTGCAGCCGCGCCGCCCGCCGGCTCGGCGCCACCGAAGCGAGCACGCCCGCCCCGATAGCGATCAAGGCGACCAGCAGCAACTGCAGCACCGGAACGGACAGCCTGGTGACGCCCTGCGAGTGCATCGCCGCGACCACCGCCCAGCCGAGCAACACCCCGACCAGCAGTCCCTGCCCGGTACCGAACACCGAGACGATGCCCGCCTCGGCCTGCACGGTGCGCCGCAGCTGACTCTTGGTCATGCCGACCGCGCGCAGCAGGCCCAGCTCTCGCCGCCGCTCGTGGATGGACAGCGCCAGGGTGTTGCCGATGCCCACCAGCGCGATGATCAGCGCCAGCCCGAGCAGGGCGTAGACCAGGTTCAGCAGCTGGTCGATCTGCGCCTCCTGGGCGTGTTTGTACTCGCTGCGATCCATCAGGGTCGCGCTCGGATAGGCCTTCAGCTGCTGCGTCAAGACGGCCCGCCCTGCCTCGGCGGAGGTACCGCCGGCCAGCCGCACGTACACCTGGAAGTCGAGCTGGCTGGTGAACCACTGTTGCGCAGCCGCTATCGGCAGCACGTAGTCGCCGGCCAGGTCCCGGGCGCCGTAGATCGCGCCCACGGTGAAGGAGTGGACGCCCCTGACGAAGGTGACCGGCACCGGATCGCCCAGCCGCAGCTTCCGGGTGTCGGCGACGTGTTGGGAGATCGCCAGCTGGCCGGCGCTGAGCGTGGCCAGCTGCCCCTGCCGCGGCTGGACGTCGAAGAGCTGGGACACCTGCGCCGGATCGGTGGCCAATACCACAGTGGTCGAGCCGAAGATGCGCACGGTGTCGGCCCGCACCCCGGTGGCCGAGGCCACCTGCGGCAGCAGCGCCAGCCGGTCGGCCAGGCTCGGGCTGAGCCCGGCAATGCTGTTGGCCGCCTGCCCACCGCTGCTGATCACGAAATCGGCCCGCATCGTCCGGTCCACCACGGCGGAGATGGAGCTGCGGATGGAGGCGGCAAGGGTGCTCATCACGGCCACCAGGGCGACACCGATCATCAGCGCCGCCGCTGAGGACGCCGTGCGCTTCGGCGCGCGCAGCACGTTGTTGCGTGCCA
The DNA here is from genome assembly GCA_036261575.1 of Jatrophihabitans sp. Classification (GTDB taxonomy): domain Bacteria; phylum Actinomycetota; class Actinomycetes; order Mycobacteriales; family Jatrophihabitantaceae; genus Jatrophihabitans_A. The sequence goes on along the minus strand of DATAKO010000132.1, from coordinate 14,032 downwards.
GCCGGCCCGCGGTGCCTCGCGCCGCCAGTGGCACCCCGATCGCCCGTGCCACCGGCCCGACCAGCACCGGGCCGAAGATCGACACGCCCAGGAAGGTGATGGCGGCACCGGACCCGACGATGACGAGTCGATCGCTCACCCCGGCGAACAGGCCGATGAGCAGGGCAAGCAGGCCGAGTCCGGTGACGGTGGCGCCGGAGATCGTGCGGCGCACGGTGCGCGGCCGCTCACTGGTCACCGGTGCCTGCAGCGCCACGATGGGCGCTACCGCACCGGCTCGGCGGGCCGGCTGCAGCGCGGCCAGCACCGTGACCACCGTGCCGGCAAGCATGCTGACCAGCACCGTGCGTCCGGTGATCGACAGGCCGGTGGAGGGGATGTCGATGCCGAAGGCGACCAGCAGCGCCCGCAACGCCACCGCCAACCCGATGCCTGCGCCGAGTCCCGCCGCGGAGGCGAGCAGGCCGATCAGGGTCGATTCACCCAGCACCGAGGCGGTCACCTGAAGCCGGCTCGCCCCCACCGCCCTCAGCAGGCCGAGCTCGCGCAGCCGCTGGGCGACCACGATGGAGAAGGTGTTGAAGATGAGGAACGAGCCGACGAACAGCGCGATCAGCGCGAAGGCCAGCAGGAAGGTGTTGAAGAACCCGAGTGCCTTCCGCACCGCGCTCTGACCTTCCCGGGTGACTTGCTGTCCGGTGACGATGTCCACCCGCGCCCCGGCCAGCGCCCCGCTGAGCCGGTGCACCAGTTCGGCTTGGGACACTCCAGGGTCGGCTGCCACGTCGATCTCGCTGACCTTGCCGGGCTCACCCAGCACGTTGGCCGCGGTCGTCGCGTCGAAGAGCGTGATGGACGCGCCCAGCGGGCTGTCGGCACTGCCCCATCGGAAGATGCCCACTATCCGGTACACCGCAGGGGCACGCTTGGTCAGCACCGTCACCCGGTCGCCGACGCGCAGGTGCCCGGCATCGGCCGAGTGCTTGTCGATGGCTACCTCGGTGGCGGTGACCGGCGGCTGAGAACCCGGCAGGAAGCGGTAGGGGTTCATCGTCCGGGTCGCGTTCCAGGCCTGGCCGAGGGTGGGAGCGCCGGCGGCCGGGTTTCCGATCGCCTTGCCGTCGGTACCCACCAGCTGGGCGTAGCCGTCGATGCCGACCCGCACCTCCCGCACGCCGGGCACCGCTCGGACCTGGGCCACCAACGTGTCCGGGATGGCCGGCCGGACGCTGGCGAAGTTCGCCGGCGCGCTGAAAGCCTGCTGCCCGCGTACCACTGCCGAGGTGTCGTGATAGATGTCGACGAAGAGCCCGTCGAAGGTGCGGCCGATGGTGTCGGTGAGCACCAGGGTGCCGGCGATGAAGGCCACCCCGAGCAGCACGGCGAGCGCCGTCATGGCGTAGCGCACCCGGTGCGCCAGCACGCCGAGCACGGTCAGCCGCAGCATGACCGGCTCACGTGCCCAGCTGCTGGATGGTTGCCAGGATCAGCTCCGAGGTCGGTGCCAGCAACTCCCGCACGATCCGCCCGTCGCTGAGGAAGACGACCCGGTCGGCGAACGCCGCGGCGCGCGCGTCGTGCGTCACCATCACCACCGTCTGCCCGTACGTGTCGACTGCCGCGCGCATCTGCCCGAGCAGTTCCGCGGCGGCGTGCGAGTCGAGATTGCCGGTCGGCTCGTCGGCCAGGATCAGCTCGGGCCGGGTGATCATCGCCCGGGCCATCGCCACCCGCTGCTGCTGGCCGCCGGAAAGCTCGTCCGGCCGGTGCGCCAGCCGCTGGTCGATGCCGAGGGCGGCGGTCAGCGCGCCGAACCAGGCGGCGTCGGGCTTGCTGCCGCCGAGCGAGAGCGGCAGCACTATGTTCTCCCGGGCGGTGAGCGTCGGCACCAGGTTGAAGCTCTGGAACACGAAGCCGATCCGCTCGCGCCGAAGCAACGTCATCGCGCGATCGTTGAGCGCGCTGAGCTCGGTATCACCGACGAAGGCCTTGCCCGAGGTCAGCCGGTCCAGGCCGGCCAGGCAGTGCAGCAGGGTCGACTTGCCCGAGCCGGACGGGCCCATGATGGCGGTGAACTGGCCGGCACGGAACTGCACGTCGACGCCGTCCAGGGCCCGCACCGCCGTCTCCCCAGCGCCGTACACCCGCACTCCGGCCACCATGGCGGCAGCAACCTGCTCGGTGCTGCCGGTGCCCGGCGAGCGCTGCGTGGCCAACGTCATCGGCTCCACCTCCTGGGGCCGGGCGCCGCGCCAGTAGGTGTCCGGCCGCCCCCAGCCTGGCAACACAGCCCTGGCCGGCGGCAGTGGCTTTGGTCCTCGATGCGCTCGCCGGACCGACACCTGCCCAACCGTCGCACGCCGGGCCGGCCGCGGTGTGTACCGTCGCGTCGTGCACATAGTCGTGATGGGATGCGGCCGGGTCGGCTCGACCCTGGCGCATCATCTGCAGCGGTTGAATCACACGGTCGCGGTGATCGACCAGGACCCGGCTGCATTTCGCAGGCTGGGTGAGGAATTCGCGGGCAAGACCATCGCCGGGATCGGTTTCGACCGGGACACCCTGATCGAGGCGGGTATCGAGCAGGCAGACGCCTTCGCCGCTGTGTCCAACGGTGACAACTCCAACATCATCGCCGCCCGGGTGGCCCGCGAGACGTTCGGCGTCGGGCACGTGGTGGCGCGCATCTACGACCCGCTGCGCGCGGAGGTGTACGAGCGGCTGGGCATCCCCACCATCGCGACCGTGCCCTGGACCGCGAACCGGCTGCTGAAGAACATTCTCGGCGGCACCATCGACGAGGAATGGCGCGACCCGACCGGTCAGGTCGTGCTGCTGCACGTAATCCTGGCCGAGTCCTGGGTCGGCGCCAAGCTCAGCGCCTTCGAAGAGGCGACCGGTGGCCGGGTGGCGCTGATCAGCCGTTTCGGCAAGGGCGAGCTGCCGACCGCGCAGAGCGTGATCCAGCACGGCGACGAACTGCACGTCACCGCGACCGACGAGCTGGCCGATGTGGTACGCCAGGCCGCCGCCGACGGCCCGGCCGGAGGGAGTCACTGATGCGCATCGCCATCGCCGGAGCCGGCGCGGTCGGCCGTTCCATCGCCCGCGAGCTGATCGCCAACGGCCACACACTGCTGCTGATCGACAAGGACGCGCGCAAGGTGCGACCCGAGCGGATCCCCGAGGCGCAGTGGCTGCATGCGGACGCATGCGAGCTGTCCAGCCTGGAGGACGCACACCTGCAGGACTGCGAGGTCGTCATCGGCGCGACCGGCGACGACAAGGTCAACCTGGTCGTGTCGCTGCTGGCCAAGACCGAGTTCTCGGTCCGGCGTGTGGTGGCACGCATCAACCACCCAGCGAACGAGTGGTTGTTCACCGAGGCCTGGGGTGTGGACGTCGCCGTCTCCACGCCACGGGTGTTGGCCGCGCTGGTCGAGGAGGCCGTGTCGGTGGGTGACGTGGTCCGCCTGTTCTCGCTACGGCAGGGCCAGGCAAACCTGATCGAGGTGACGCTGCCGGTCGGTGCGCCGTGTTCGGGCATCCCGGTCCGGGAGCTGAACCTGCCCTCGGACGCCGCGATCGTGGCGATCATCCGCAACCAGCGGGTGCTGACGCCGACCCCTGACGAGCCGTTGGAGCCCGGCGACGAGCTACTGTTCGTGGCCCTGCCCGAGGCCGAACCGGCCATCCGCAGGGCGGTCTGCGCCGCCTGAGCCGTCCTCGCCTGGTGTCAGTTCCACGGCATCCTCGAGCGCGCGCTCGACCAGCTCGGCCACCGGCGGCAGGTCGCGCCGGGCCCGGCGCACCACCCAGAATCCGAAACCGAGCACCACCAGGTACAGCGGAAAGCCCATCGCGATCTTGGTGATCGCCAGCCAACCGGTCTTGTTGTCCCGGAAGAGGCTCAGCTGCACCAGCGCGCGGGCCGCGAACATGGCCAGCCCCGCGAGGGTGGCCCAGTCGTAGGCACGGCGAAGTGGCGGCACGCGCCACCAGGAAGTGCCCGCCGGCAGCGGCGCCGGGTCGAGGAACTCCCACAGCAGCCCGACCAGCGGCCGCCGGACCAGCAGCGAGAGCAGGAACGCCGCTGCGTACAGGATCGAGCCGGCGATCCCCAGCAGGAAGAAGCCCCGCGCCTGCCCGGTGTGCGCCGCGATCGCGGCGGCGACCAGCACGCTGACAAGCCCCGCCCCGGCCTGCTGGATCGACTGCCGGCGGACCAGCCGGTAGCAGGCCAGTAACACAGCCACGCCGACCGCCGACCAGATGGCCACCCGCAGCGAGGCCGCGGCGTTGACCGCGACGAAGACGACGAGCGGGACGGCACTGATGACGGTGCCCGACCACCCGCCGAGCGAGGCCAGCAGCTGCTGGCGGGTGCGCTCGCGCAGCTCGTCGGCCGCGCTCGAGCCACCCGGGTCAGCCATGCGCTGCCCGCTCGATCGCCGCTGGATGTCCACGCAGCTACTCGGCCTGCTGCTGGGCCTGCTCGGCTGCCGCGGCGACCTGCTCGGCCGCTTCCTTCGGCAGGGTCAACGGCACCGGATCGCGCACCGGCAGCGGCTCGGTGCCGCGCACCACGATCACCTGCCGCAGTGCCTGCAGGAACGGGCCGGCCTGCGCATCATCAAGGGCAGGCGCGCCCGCCAGCGTCGCCCGCAGGAACCAGCGCGGGCCGTCGACGCCGATGAAGCGAACCGGCGTGACGCCGCCCTGGCCGGGCAGCTTGCCGGTCAGCTCCGGGCCGAACTCACCGTCTTGCTCGTTCACCGTGCCGCCATCCTTGGAGATGGCGCCCTTGATCTCGGTCCGGACGTCTTCCCAGATGCCCTCCTTGCGAGGCGCGGCGAAGACGCCGAGCTGCATCTGACCGACCTCGTTGACCAGCGTGACCCCGGCGACCTGACCCTGTTCCACCACCTCGACCCGGATCTCCAGGCCGGTCTCTGCCGGGATGAGCAACGCACCCAGGTCCAGCCGCTGCAGCTGCTCGGCGTCACCGGCGTCGGCGTGGTCGAACGGCCCGGTGGTCGGCGGCACGTCGTGATGCCGGCTGGTGTCCCAGGGCGGGGTGGCGTCCAGCTTGGACCGTTCGGTCCGCTTCTCCTTGCGCCGCAGCGCCATTAACGATCGTCTCCTTCGACTTCGGTGTCGTTGCGCAGCGCCCTCGCGCCGCCGGTCGAGCCATGTCCACCAGTACCACGCGCGGATTCCGGTAGCTCGTCGACCACCACGAAAGCAGCCTGCTCCACCCGCTGTATCACCAGCTGGGCAATCCGGTCACCGGCCTGCAGCCGGATCACCGCGGCCGGATCGTGGTTGATGACGATCACCTTGATCTCACCCCGGTAACCGGAATCGATCGTGCCCGGCGCGTTGACCAGTCCGAGGCCGGCGCGGGCCGCCAAGCCGGATCGCGGATGCACGAAGCCGGCGTAGCCGCTGGGCAGCTCGATCGCGATGCCGGTGGGCAGCAGCGCGCGCTCGCCGGGAGCGAGCTCCGCGTCGACCATGGTGACCAGGTCGGCGCCCGCGTCGCCGTGCAACGCGTACGCCGGCAGCGGCGCGGCCGGGTGTAGCCGACGAACCCTGATGCGGAGCGTCGCGTCAGGCGCGGCGGAGCTGGTCACAGGGGCAAAGGCTACCCTCGTCAGGTGACTGAGCCAGCCGCCGACCGGGCGGCCGCGACCGGGTACCGGGAGCGGTTGCGCACCCCGTGGTGGTGGTATCCGGTGGGTGCCGTGGTCGGCGTCCTGCTCGGAGCAGAGTTCATCTTCGTACTGCCGAATTCGCTGGCGTGGCTGCCCGTGGTGCTGTCCATCGTCCTCGCCGCCGCGGTCGTCTGGCGGCTCTCGTCAGGACGGGTCGAGGTGGTCGGGTCGGAGCTTCGGGCGGGCGATCGCAGCCTCCCGCTGGCGCGCATCGAGCGGATGTACCCGCTCAGCTATGGCGAGCTGCGCCGAGTGGTGGGACGCCACGGGGATCCGCGGGCGTTCAACTTCGTGCGGTCCTGGGTCGGCCCCGGAGTACAGCTGGTGCTCGCCGAGCCGGAGCCCACCGATGACCCGACAGGCGTGCAGCCTGCCGCTACCGAGTTCGCTGAACCGTCAACTGGACCGTCCGACGAAGAATCCACTGAATCGCCGCCGGAGTGGACGCCACCACCCGAGCCGTACTGGCTGATCTCCACCCGGCACCCCGATCGGCTGCTGGCGGCGATCGACGCCGCTCGCTGACCGCAGCTGGAGCGTGATCCTCGTTGCGCTCGCTGGACCGGCGCCGTCGCAGGGCCCTATCGTCCGCTGAGCGGGCGCGATGATCATCGGGATCATCCCCACGCGGCGACCGCCACGGCCACAGCGAGGAGCACACAGGGTGTCTGACGGACGTTTTGCCGGCCAGGTTGCGCTGATCACCGGGGCCAGCCGCGGGATCGGCCTTGCGGTGGCGCAGCGGCTGGTTGCCGAGGGCGCTCGGGTCTGCATCACCGCACGCAAGCCCGATGCGCTGGCCGCCGCGGCCGAGCAGCTGGGCGGCGCCGATGTCGTGCTGACCTCAGCCGGTTCCAGCGACGACGCGGCGCACCGGGAGTCGACCGTGCAGCAGATCATGCAGACCTTCGGCCGGCTGGACGTGCTGGTCAACAACACCGGGATCAATCCGGTGTTCGGCCCGCTGCTCGACATCGACGAGGCGGCCGCGCGCAAGATCTTCGAGGTCAACGTCGTGGCGAACCTGGCCTGGACCCGGCTGGCCCACCGGGCCTGGCTGGCCGAGCACGGCGGAGCCATCGTCAATGTCGCATCGGTGGCGGGGTTGGGTGCCGCACCCGGCATCGCCTTCTACGGCATCACCAAGGCCGCCGTGATCAACCTGACCCGGCAGCTGGCAACCGAGCTGGCCCCCGACATCCGCGTCAACGCTGTCGCCCCGGCGGTCGTCAAGACCCGCTTCGCCGAAGCGCTGTACGCCGAGGACGAGGCGGGCACGGCGGCCGGTTACCTGCTCAAGCGACTGGGCGAACCGGCCGACGTCGCAGCCGCTGTCGCCTACCTCGCGTCCGCGGACGCGGCGTGGACGACCGGCCAGACGCTGGTGCTGGACGGCGGGTTGATCGCCGGGCTGTGAGTCACCGGACTCACAGCTTGCGGAACCACCGGTCCTCCGCACGGCCGCGCAGCTCCGCCAGCAGCGTTTCACCCAGCTGCCTGGTGGCGCGCCGATTGACCTGCGCGCCGGCGACGGCCCCGGCGAGAAACGGGGCCAGCGATGTCGTCGAGCGGCCGATTCGCCGCAGCAGCTGGCTGCGCAGCTCGCGCTTGGCCGACGCCCCGAGGATGGCGCCGAGCCCGGCGCCCTTGATCGAGTCCCCGATGGCCCGCCGGCTGGTCCAGGACATCAGGTACTGGCCGGCCCGCTCCGAGACGGTGCCGGTCGCCGGATAGCCGAGGATCTCGTGCAGTTCCGCGACCAGTTTCAGCTCGACCGCGGTCACGGTGAGGATCTCGGCGGCCAGCTGCACCGGCGCCGCCAGCAGGGCCGGCGGGCTCAGGAACTCGACCGCAGCGACCCCGCCTGCCGCGGCGCCCAGTGCGGCGGTGCTGCGGGTGGCGGTGGTGACCAGCCGCTCGGCGATCTGGATGTCGGTCAGGGTCGGATGTTGTGCGCGCAGCGCGTCGGCGTCGCGCACCGGAATCCTGGGGGCGATCTCGACCACCAGGTCGGCCAGCCACCGCCCCGCGGCCACTGCCCGCACGCCTGAGGCCTTCGCGCTGCGAGTGAGGGCGGGAACGAGGGCGGCCAGTGCTCGGGCTACACCACGGCGGTCACCCGCCGTGCTTGCCGCGGCACGGGAGATGAGTTCGGCCAGTTCGTCAGGCATCGATCCACCATGCCAGAACCGGCCGGACGCCGATCCGGAGTGCGGCCGCACGGCCGCCGAAGTCGGGCGGGCAGTCCGGATCGGAAGCCGCCTCAGCGCCAGGCCCGAGGCCGGACCGGCGCTGACGCGACGGAGGGCGAGCCGGCTGGCAATGCTGCCGCCTCGACCCATGGATCAGGCGCAGTCCCGGCAGATCAGCTGGCCGTTCTTCTCCCGCGCCAGCCGGCTGCGGTGGTGCACCAGGAAACAGCTTGCGCAGGTGAACTCGTCATCCTGCTTGGGCAGCACCCGGACGGTCAGCTCTTCGCCGGACATGCTGGACAGATCCGCGCCCGGCAATTCCAGCGATTCGGCCAGCTCGGCCTCGTCCACGTCGATCGACCCGGACTGGGCCTCGGCCCGGCGGGCCTTCAGCTCTTCGAGGGAATCCTCGTTCAATTCGTCGACGTCGCCGCGACGGGGGGCGTCGTAGTCGGTAGCCATCTAGCTCTCACTCCTCGATCTTCTCTGTGCCTCGGCGGTCCCGTTCTGCGTGCCGCACCAGGTGTGGTCGCTGGACGTTCAGCTACCTCGACGGCGGAACGGTATCGCGTCGTGCCTGCCGTCCAACGACCGGGCATGCCTCACCATTCCCGCGCCGTCGCCCGGTTAGGCTGACTGCCACACCCGGCCAGTTCCCCGACCGGATCGATCACGCCCCGTCGTGCGCAGGAGAGGAGGATAACGAGCCCGCATGGCCATTTCCACAGCGCGTCGCCCCCTACCCGCGCTGGTCTTCCTGCTCGCGCTCCTCGCCGTCACCGTGTTGGTCTGGGTACGGGTGCTGCACCGGTCCAGTGCAACCACGAACACCGCTCCCACGCCGGTACCGATCAGCACCTGCGCCAGCGCCGGTGCCAAGCCGCTGGCGCTGCCGGCTGCCAAGGCGGTGAGCGTCGTCGTGCTCAACGGCGCCGGCCGGGATCAGCTCGCCACCACGGTGAGCAATCAGTTGAAGGCCCGAGGATTTCGCACCGGCACGCCGGCCGACGCGCCCAGCCCGTACGCCGGTGTGGCCGAGGTCGAGTACGGCCGGGCCGGTCGTGCCGCAGCCACCCTGCTCGGCTACTACGTGCCCGGCGCGAAGTTGATCCCGGCCAATCGCGCCGACGCCGGCCTGACCCTCATCCTCGGCTCGGGATACCGGGCACTGGCCAGCCAGGCCGCGGTGAACGCCGCCGTGGCACGGGCGAGCAAGCCCTGCGGCTGAGGCCCTTCACTCCCGGCCGGCGCCCACGGCCTCCAGCAACGCGAAGAAATCGGCGGCGTTGTCCCGCTGACCGGCGGCCACGCACGCCGACCCGGCCGGCCTGCCGTACAGACCCGATGTGATCGCTCCCGCCTCCTCGGCGATCAGCAGTCCGGCCGCGTAGTCCCACTCGCCGAGCGGGCCCTCGAAGTACAGGTCGAGTCGGCCGGCGGCGAGGAAGCACAGGTCCAGTGCTGCCGAGCCAAGCCGTCGCAGGTTGCCGACGCGGCCCAGCAACTCGCCGACCACGCGGCCCTGCCGGGCCCGGCGATCCTGGTCGTAGCCGAATCCGGTGCCGAGCACGGCCTCGGCCAGCGGCACCGGCCGCGGCCCGGTCAGTCGTAGGCCGTCGAGGTAGGCACCGCCGCCACGGCTGGCGTGAAACAGCTCGCCGGAGACGGGGTTGTAGACGCAGCCGGCGATGACCCTGCCGTCCTGCTCGGCCGCGACCGAGACCGCCCACTGCGGCAGTCCGAGCATGAAGTTCACCGTGCCGTCGATCGGATCGATCAGCCAGCGCACCGCCGCGTCGGCCCGGCCGTCGTCGCCGGCTTCCTCGCCGACGACCGAGTCGGCCGGCCGGCGGGCCGCCAGCTCGTCCCTGACCAAGCGCTCGACGGCACGGTCGGCGTCGGTCACCACGTCCGTCGGCGAGGACTTGGTGCTGACCGCGAACCCGGCCTGTCGCCGCTGCAGAGCCAGCGCGCCGCCGCTGCGGGCCAGCTCGATCGCAAGCTGGGCCAGTTCGGCGGTCTCGTCCACGGGTGCGGAGGTCATGGTCCTGCTCCTATCCGTGCCACCGGGCTCGGCGAGCCGGCCTGCCGATATGGTTGCCAGCACCAACCTAGTCAGCGGAGGAACGATGACCGCGCCAGACACGTCCGCGTCCACGAGCAGCAGGTCCGAGCTCGCCGCAACCAGCGGCCCCGAGCCGGCCGGCATCGAGGCAGCCTTCGGCATCGACATCGGTGGTAGTGGCATCAAGGGCGCGATCGTGGACACCCGAACCGGGCAGTTGCAGACGCAGCGCGTGCGCATCGCCACACCGAACCCGTCAACCCCGCACAACGTGGCCGACGTGGTGGTCGAGCTGGTGCAGCGCGCCAACTGGACCGGGCCGGTGGGAGCCACGTTCCCCGCGGTGATCAAGAGCGGGGTCGCGCTGTCGGCGGCGAACGTGGATCCGTCCTGGATCGGCACCGACGTGGACGCCGTCTTCTCCAAGGCGACCGACCTGGACGTGACCGTGCTCAACGACGCGGATGCGGCCGGCCTGGCCGAGGTCCGATTCGGCGCGGCCAAGGGCGTCTCCGGGGTGGTCATCCTGCTCACGTTCGGCACCGGAATCGGCAGCGGGCTCTTCATCGACGGCCAGCTGGTCCCGAACACCGAGCTCGGTCACCTGGAGCTGGACGGGCACGACGCGGAGTCCCGCGCGGCCGCGTCGGTCAAGGACAAGCAGAAGATGTCCTACAAGCAGTGGGCAAAGCGCGTCCAGGCCTATATGTCGCACGTGGAGAAGCTGTTCACCCCGGACCTGTTCGTGGTCGGTGGTGGCGTATCCAAGGATGCCGACCGCTGGGTGCCCCAGCTGGACCTGCAGACACCGGTGCGACCGGCCCAGTTGCTGAACAACGCCGGCATCGTCGGCGCCGCGATGGCGGCCGCGGAGCGCTGAAAATCGCCAGCCATTGCGCGTGGCCCGCGGCAGATCGTGTTTACAATGAATGCGCACGGGCATGGCGCTGACGAAGGCATCGCGGTCACCACACAAGCATCGCGGCTGAACCCCTGAAGCTTGCTGGCCCACACGAACACTTTCGCGTCCAGCGGGTCACGCCTGATCCGCGGTCCTGGTGCGCGACGGGTATGAGAGGGCGTACGTGGCTTCCAACGCTTCCGAGGCATCTGAGGCTTCCCCAGCTTCCACCGCATCCGGCACCGCCGATGCACCGGCGCAGGAGGCTGGCCGTCCCAGGGTGAGCGCTGCCGCCACCGCGAGCAGGTCGGTCACCGCGAAGGTGGACGCACCGGCCAAGCCGGCCCGGAAGGCGCCGGCCAAGAAGGCGGCCGCGAAGAAGGCGCCGGCCAAGAAGGCCGGGTCGAAGGCGGCCGGCGACGCCGAGGCGGTCGAGGACGTCGACGGCGCCGAGCCTGCCGACCTGACCGACGAGGTCGAACTCGAGGACCTTTCGGCCGACGTCGAAGCCGACGCCGAGGTCGAGGAGGCCACTGCCGAGGTCGCCGAGGCGGAGGCCGAGGAGTCGAGCGAGTTCACGTGGGACGAGGAGGAGTCCGAGGCGCTGCGGCAGGCCCGCAAGGACGCCGAGATGACTGCCTCGGCAGACTCGGTCCGGGCCTACCTGAAGCAGATCGGCAAGGTCGCACTGCTCAACGCCGAAGAAGAGGTCGACCTCGCCAAGCGCATCGAGGCGGGCTTGTACGCCGCCGAGCGGGTGCGCCAGCTCGAACTGGACGGCGAGAAGTTGCCGTTGCAGCAGAAGCGGGATCTGAACTGGATCATCCGCGACGGTGAGCGGGCCAAGAACCACCTGCTGGAGGCCAACCTGCGACTGGTCGTCTCGCTGGCCAAGCGCTACACCGGCCGCGGCATGGCGTTCCTCGACCTGATTCAGGAAGGCAACCTCGGCCTGATCCGGGCCGTGGAGAAGTTCGACTACACCAAGGGTTACAAGTTTTCGACCTACGCGACCTGGTGGATCCGGCAGGCGATCACCCGCGCCATGGCCGACCAGGCCCGAACCATCCGGATCCCGGTCCACATGGTCGAGGTGATCAACAAGCTCGGCCGCATCCAGCGTGAGCTGCTGCAGGATCTCGGCCGTGAGCCCACCCCCGAAGAGCTGGCCAAGGAAATGGACATCACCCCGGACAAGGTGCTGGAGATCCAGCAGTACGCCCGGGAGCCGATCAGCCTCGACCAGACCATCGGCGACGAGGGCGACAGCCAGCTCGGCGACTTCATCGAAGACAGCGAGGCCGTGGTGGCCGTCGATGCGGTCTCCTTCACCCTGCTGCAGGATCAGCTGCAGTCGGTCCTGCACACGCTGTCCGAGCGGGAGGCCGGCGTGGTCAAGTTGCGCTTCGGCCTGACCGACGGCCAGCCGCGCACGCTCGATGAGATCGGGCAGGTTTACGGGGTCACCCGGGAGCGGATCCGCCAGATCGAGTCGAAGACCATGTCGAAGCTGCGGCACCCGTCGCGCTCGCAGGTGTTGCGCGACTACCTGGACTAAGCCGGAGCGGTCAAGGATGCCCTGTCCCCCGTATTTACGGGACTGGAGCGTCCAACACGCCGAACAGTAGCAGGGCATAGCGCTTCTGGTCCAGATATCGCTACCCTTGCGGCGTGGCGACCAGTCCCGACCTGACCCTGCTTGTCGACTCCTGGCTGCTCGCGCTACGGGCAGAACGCAAGTCCCCGCAGACGCAGAAGTCCTACGCCGAGGGCGTGCGCCGCTACCTCGACTGGTGCGTGCGCAACGACAAACCCGCGGTCATCAGCCGTGCCCAGGTCAACCACTTCATCGCCGACCTGCTGGACGGCGGCGCGGAGTCGGCCACCGCGCGGGCCCGGCAACTGGCCGTGCGTCGATTCTCGGCGTGGCTGGTCGAAGAGGGCGAGGTCCCGCCGCCGGATCCGCTGCTCGGGTTGAAGTCGCCGAAGCTGGACCAGAAGGTGGTCGAGCCTCTGACGGACGCCGAGCTGCGCGCCATCCTCGACGCGTGCGCCGGGCCGGATCTGCGTGATCGTCGTGATGAGGCGATCGTGCGGATCATGCTGGAGACCGGCGGCCGGGCCGGCGAAGTCGCCGCTATGCAACTGCCCGACGTAGACCTCAAAGCGGGTACCGCGGTGATCCGGCGCGGCAAGGGCGGCAAGGGTCGGATCGTGCCGTTCGGGCCGCAGGCCGTCCGCGCCCTGGACCGTTACATCCGCCTGCGACGCGCTCATGTGCTGGCCGGCTCCCCCGACCTGTGGCTGGGCGACCGCGGGAAGCGGTTCAGCTATGACGCCCTGCACAAGAGCCTGGCGATGCGGGCCGAGCGTGCGAGCGTGACCGGGTTCCACCCCCACCGGCTCCGCCACACCGCCGCGCACCGCTGGCTTGCTGCTGGCGGCTCCGAGGGTGGCCTGATGGCGGTCGCGGGCTGGACCCGGCCGGACATGCTGATCCGCTATACCAAGGCACAGGCCGCAACCCGCGCAGCCGAGGAAGCCCGACGCCTCAACCTAGGGGAACTGTGACGCCTGAACGTGAGGACGAGATTCGCGGTATGTCGCCCGACGAGATCCTCCGAATGCCAGCCTGCACTGACGACGAAGAGGCGGACTTTCGGATCCGGGTGCTTACCTACTACGACGTAACGGCAGCGCGCGACGCTGCATACGAGTGGGCTGATCGCCTTCAACGCTTGCCCAAGCGAATCCGCTCAAAGGCATGCATCTTCACCTTACGTTGCCCTGAGAACTGCACCATCGCCGAAATTTTCGAGAGAAGGCGCGGCGAGGGGAAGCAGTGGCTCCTTATGACTTTCACGCAGCGAGTCTTTCGTGCCGCCCTGGTTAATCGCGTGATGGCCGATGATGGACTCGACCCAGATCTGTGGCTGCCGATGACCTGCCGGCATGGCAAGGGTCGCTTCGACCTTGCCTTCGCCCAAGAGATAGCGGCCTTCGCGCTTCCGGGCCAGCGCTGTAGGCGGATACCTGACATCCTCGTACTCGAACGATCGAACCGAGAGTTCGTAGGCCAATGGAAGCTACAGCGCGTCATGTCGTGGACGCAGACGGCGGCCTCACGCGCTATGCTCGATCCAACCGAATAGCGCTG